>NZ_VPDP01000027.1:0-19397 GCF_013417635.1 Acinetobacter sp. YH12239
TGTCTTGGTGGTCACTGTGTTGGTGTTTGCTTTGGACTGAGCCTGCGCCTTCTTCTTGTTCGAGGGCTGTGGCTTGCCAGCGTTGTAGGTGGACTGCGGTGGGTTGTAGGCTGCGTTGTCCGATAAAACTGGTGATGCTATCAAATTGTTCTGTCGCATCACTACGGTGGTAGCGAATGTTGCGTCGGTTAAGGGCTTGGTATTGGCTGTTGTCGTCAATCAGGCGGAGCTTTTGTGCTTCAATCGGGCTGTTGTTGCTCGGTACAATCGGTTGGGCTTCATCAATGAGCCAGTTAATGCCTTCACTGCGTAGTAAGCGAGTCAGAAAGTCGTAGTCGCTTTCGTTGCTTTGCATAATGAAAGGTCGGATGTCGTATTGTTGTTGCAGCCCACTGTGGTCTAGGCTGAGGCTAGAGGCAAAGAGTGGGCTTTTGTTTTGCCATTCTTCAAAGAGAATTTCCACCACTTCGACCACGGATTTGTTCATAAATACGCGGCTGTTGCGGCGTTTGTGCCACAGGCTGGTTGCATCGTTGAGCGTGAGTTTGTAGAGGGTCAGTGCCCCATCGCTTTGTCCTTGTGAGGCTTCGGTGATGATGCCTGTGGTTCTAAACAGGGTTCCTTGATCAGTGACTTGATCCACAGCGACTTGTGTGCCGATGAATTGTTTGAGTGGAATTAAGGCATTGGTCGAGAGACAGATGAGTTCTGCTTGCACGCCTTCGTTAAGGACATGGCTGCCATCGATGCGTTGTAGGAAGACTTGGCTATTCAGTTGTGAATGACTGAATTGGATGTGGAGGGCTCTGTTTTGGGCGGTTAGGCCGAGCTGTTCCAATGCCGAAAAGATGTTGGCAAGCATGGCTATTATCTGTCTTTTATAATTTAATAAGGCTAAAGAATTTCTTAATATTTAATCAAAAAAAATACGATTTACCTAGTCTTGGTTACATAAATGAACTTTAAAAAATGTAAAAAAATCGGCAATAAATTGCCGATTTTTATTTCTTATTAAGATGAGATTTATTCTGTTAGCATTAAATCTGCACTCATACCAACCGTATTGTAACCAGCATCTACATATAAAATTTCACCAGTAATACCATTTGCCCATGGTGAACATAAGAATAATGCCGCATTACCTACATCTTCAATCGTGACATTACGTTTTAAAGGTGCAACCTTTTCATTCAGATCAAGCATCTTACGGAAAGACTTGATACCTGAAGCCGCAAGCGTACGAATTGGACCAGCTGAAATCGCATTTACACGAATTCCTTCAGCACCCAAACTTGAAGCCAAGTAACGAACGCCAGCCTCTAAAGATGCTTTCGCCAATCCCATAACATTATAGTTTGGCATCACACGCTCTGAACCTTGGTAAGTGAGTGTGAGCAAACAGCCCTGACGAGCAGTTAAAAGTGGTTTTGCCGCACGAGCCATTGCAATAAAGCTATAGGCACTGATGTCATGCGCGATTTTAAAACCTTCACGATCAGTAACTTCAGTAAAATCACCATCTAAAGTATGTGCTGGTGCAAAACCAATTGAATGCACTACGCCATCCAAACCATCCCAATGTTTTGCTAATTCAGCAAATGCCTGTTCGATTTCAGCATCAACAGCAACATCACATGGAAAAACTAGTTTTGAACCAAACTGTTCAGCAAAGTCATCAACACGCTTCTTCATTTTTTCATTAGGATAGGTAAATGCCAATTCTGCACCTTCACGGTGTAAAGCTTCTGCAACACCGAATGCAATCGACAATTTACTCGCAACACCCGCGATTAAAAAACGTTTACCTGCTAATAGTCCTTGTGCCATGTGACTCTCACTCAAATTAATTTTCATGCATGATGCCAAGTCTAGAGGATTTACGAAATTGCATAATGCATCTTTTTTCAAAAAATTGTTAAACCGAATTAGACGCTAAAAAAAGATCAGACATCAGTCTGATCTTTTTAAACGCCTTAGCTGAACTACATTAGTCATTACTAGACAGTAGACCAATTAAACGCAAGAAAGAGAAATACATCCAAACTAAAGTGGCTAACAAGGCAATACCACATAACCATTCCATCGCTTTAGGCGCATATTGAGCTGCGGCATTTTCAATCAGGTCGAAATCTAAAATTAGATTTAATGATGCAATAATAGCCACAAAAGCTGCAAATCCTAAACCTAGCCAATTATTATCAAAGATATATGGAATGCTCGAACCAAAAGCTAGACTCATAATAAATTGGAGAACAAATACAATCGCAATCGCAATGGTGGCTGACAACACAACCGCTTTAAATTTCTCAGTCGCACGAATAATTTGAAACCGATAAAGCGCGAACATCACCAAAGTCGTGACAAATGTTGCGAGCAAGGCCTTTAAAGGAACACCAGGGTATTTTAGTTGAAATATGACTGAAATACCCCCTAAAAAAGCACCTTGAAATAAAGCATATGGAATAGCTAAAGTTCGAGCAGTATTCGGCTTAAAAGTAGTAATGAGTGCCAGAATGAATCCACCAATCGCCCCCACCATCGCACTAGCATAGGCGAGTGATACAGTTAAAGTCATAAAACTATAAATAAACAGCGCGATACCCATCGCTGCCGAAATCACAGTTAATACAACAGATTTCTGAATCGCACCTTGAATGGTCATGGGTTGTTGATAATTGGATACCGTCTCTACACGGGTTAAAATCGGATTACTACTTTGCATAACTTAGTCTCTGTTATCATTCTTAAATTTTCACTATTCTGAGATCTATCAGCATAAAAATCAGTTTATTTTTTGCTATCAACTTTTAAACATTTTAATTAATACTTTGTTCTTTCGATCATTTATAAAATCTATAAAAAAGAGGCCTTAGCCCCTTTTCTAAAATTTCAACAGAACTTTTTAATTATTTGAGATGAAAAAATATTGACGGTAATACTTCAATTCAGCAATTGAATCACGAATATCATCCATCGCAAGATGAGAAGCATTTTTCTTTAAACCACTCATAATTTCTGGGCGCCAGCGTTTTGCTAACTCTTTAACAGAAGACACATCCAAATTACGGTAATGGAAGAACTGCTCAAGCTCTGGCATTAAACGATGTAAGAAACGGCGATCTTGACAAATTGAGTTTCCACACATTGGAGATGATTTTGGATTGACCCATTTTTTTAAGAATTCAAGTGTTTGTTGCTCAGCATCTTGCGCAGTTAACTTACTACGGCGTACGCGTTCAATAAGTCCAGATTGCCCGTGCTGACGTGTATTCCATTCATCCATCGCATTTAAAATAATATCTGACTGATGTACAGCTAACACTGGGCCTTCAGCAAGAATATTTAAATGATCATCTGTAATAATCGTTGCAATTTCAATAATTTGATCATTGTCTGTATCTAACCCTGTCATTTCAAGGTCGATCCAAATTAAGCGGGTATCTGGGGTGCTGCTCATAAAGTGCAATCTTATTGGGCTAAATTAAAGATGGATAGTAGCAAATTATTCCGATCTTGGCTGTAAATCCATGGCTCATCATGCTATTTTTGCCATCTAAATTTCAAGGTTTTTTAGGTTGTGAATGGCTTTAATTCGTAAGCGTCGTTTGACAGAGCAACAACAACGTCGTATTCAGAAACAACATCAAACACGTCAAGAAGAAATCGACACGTCTCACGACTTGGAAGGCTTAGTCGTCCAACACTATGGTCGACAACTTGAAGTACAAGCCCTCTCCTTGCCTGATCAACACCCAATAAAACCAGATACCAAAGAAGGTGAGCCAGAACCTTTTTGGAAACCTATTGAGCTGAATAGCGTTTGGCGCTGTCATACCCGTACCAATTTAGAATTATTGGTTACAGGTGATCGCGTAAAATGGCAAGCAGATCCAAATACTGGCTTAGGTATTATCACAGCGATTCAACCGCGACAATCCTTGTTAACTCGCCCAGATCGTTATCACAAAGTAAAACCAGTAGCTGCAAATATCAGCCTGATCGTCATCGTCATTGCACCGTTACCAGAACCTGCACCAACCCTGATCGATCGCTATTTGGTTGCATGTGAAGATGCCAATATCCCTGCTTTATTAGTATTGAACAAATGTGATTTACTGAAAGAAAATGATCCCATTTTGTTGTTAGCAGAAGAATATCGTCAACTTGGTTATGACTTCATCCTGACCCAATCCAATGGTAATTTAGATGAGTTGATTCAACGTATTGACAACCAAACTGTTGCATTTGTAGGTCAATCAGGTGTTGGGAAAAGTACACTTATTAATGCCATCATTCCTGATGCTGATCAAAAAACCAATGTCATTTCAGAAAACTCCGCACTCGGTCAACATACTACGACCTCAACACGTTTAATTCGTTTTGGTGAAAATGGTGCTTTAATCGATTCCCCAGGTATTCGTGAATTTGGCTTATGGCATTTAGATCATGAGAAAATCGATGGTGGCTTTCCTGAAATTTCTGCGCTCTTAGGACATTGTCAGTATCGCAATTGCACCCATACGCACGAAAAGCAATGTGCGCTGAAAGAAGGTGTCAAAAATGGTGATATTTTACAAAGACGTTTAGAAAGTTATTTACGTCTAATTGATGAGATTACTGAGGCGCAACAAAAAAATTAGTTTTCTTTAAGCACGCCCTTGAAGCAGTGATTTTGATCACCATATATATACGTTATACTCAACGCAGTTTTTAATTAGTCATTAGGTGATTTGTGGAACGTTGGTTCGAATTTATGGGGAATCACCCCTTTTTATTTGCAATTTTAGGGGCCCTAATTGTTTTGTTTTTCGTTTTTGAAGGACAACGTAGTGGTCGTAAAATTTCGCCACAATCGCTCGGAATTTTAGTGAAAGCTAAAAATGCGATGCTGATTGATTTGCGCGATGCTAAAGATTTCCGTGAAGGTCATATTAGCGGTAGTCGTAATATTCCATATAGTCAAATTGCTGCAAATGTTGAAGAATTAAAAGCTGCGGACCGTCCATTGGTATTCATTTGTAATTTAGGCCAAGTTGCAGGCTCTGCTCTACAACAAGTCGGTCATACAGATAGTTATCGTTTAGACGGTGGTATCAGTAACTGGAAAGCTCAAGGCTTACCTTTAGTAAAAAGCAAAAAAGCTTAAGGAGTTTGTAAAATGACAGCTCAAGTGACTGTATATTCAACAACGATGTGTCCTTATTGCGTACGTGCAAAGCAACTCCTTGAACGTAAAGGCATTGAGTACAAAGAAATTAATTTATCAAAAGAAGCACCCGAGGTTCGTGTTGAGTTAATGCAAAAAACCAACCACCGCACAGTGCCACAAATTTTCATTAAAGATCAATTCATCGGTGGTTTCGACCAACTTTATGCTTTAGAGCGTGAAGGTAAACTAGACGAATTATTGGCATAATCACTAAATCTAAGGAATTAAGAATGAGTGAAGAACAACAAGTTCAACCACAATTAGCATTAGAACGTATTTATACAAAAGATATTTCTTTTGAAGTTCCTGGTGCTGCGGTTTTTACAAAAGAATGGCAACCTGAGTTAAACATCAATCTTTCTTCATCAGCTGAAAAAGTAGATCCAACTCATTTTGAAGTTTCTTTAAAAGTGGTTGTACAAGCTGCGAATGCAGGTGAAACTGCATTTATCGTAGACGTAACACAATCAGGTATTTTCTTGATTGATGGCGTTGAAGATGAACGTCTTCCGTACATTCTTGGTGCTTATTGCCCTAATATTTTGTTCCCATTCCTTCGTGAAGCGGTGAACGATCTTGTAACTAAAGGTAGCTTCCCTCAATTACTTCTTACACCGATTAACTTCGATGCTGAGTTTGAGGCAAACATGCAACGCGCTCAAGCTGCAGCTGCTGAAGGTCAGGCTTAATCGTCTGATTAACTTCCCCCTTATAAAAAAGACCGCATTTGCGGTCTTTTTTATATCCTACATTTAAACAGGTCGTTTTTCTTGATGTAATGCATCATGAATAGCTTCAACTAATTGCTGTGCAATTTCTTGCTTTGAAGCTTTTTCAAGATCACGTTTTTCCATTTCATATTGTTCAGCAAAAAACACGGTCATCGCATTTTCATCTGAAGCAAAACCAATATCCGCTCTTGAAACATCATTGCATGCGATCATATCTAGTTTCTTAGCCACCAATTTACCTGCGGCATATTCTTCAACATTACGCGTTTCAGCTGCAAAACCGACCATAAATGGACGTTTGTCTTGCAAAGCTATCGTCGCCACGATATCAGGATTTTTAACAAGAGAGACAGCTAACTCATCACCAGCTTTTTTGATTTTATGTTCCGCAACTTCTGCGACACGATAATCCGCTACGGCAGCTGTCGCAATAAATACATCACATCCTGTTTCCAACTGATTCATACTTAAGTGAAGCATCTGTCTCGCTGAAGATACATTTAAACGCTTCACCCCATTCGGTGTATCTAAACTGACAGGACCCGCGATCAGTGTCACCTCAGCACCTGCTGAATAGCATGCAGCAGCAATAGCAAACCCCATTTTTCCAGTGCTGTGGTTTGAAATATAACGCACTGGATCAATTGCCTCTCGAGTTGGACCTGCGGTAATCGTCACTTTTTTACCCGCCAGCAAGCCAAATTTTTCTGCAATTGCACGCTGCGCTTTATGGAAATATTCTCGTACCTGTTCAGCTAAATCTTCAGGCTCAGGCATACGTCCTAATCCAACATCGCCACACGCTTGAGAACCCGCCTCAGGCATAATGACATGCACACCATCCTCAACCAAAGTACTCAAATTGCGCTGTGTTGCTTTAGCCGCCCACATTTGTTGATTCATGGCAGGCGCGATCCAAACAGGCGCTTTTGTTGCCAAATAGAGTGTACTGAGTAAATCATCCGCTAATCCACAAGCAAATTTAGCAATACTGTCACAACTGGCAGGAGCGACAAGCACCAAATCCGCCCATCGTGCCAATTCGATATGCCCCATTCCAGCTTCAGCTTCTGTATCTAGAAGTTCAGTATGCACTGGATTACCCGACAATGCTTGAAAGGTAAGCGGCGTAATAAAAGCTTGGGCACCTTGAGTCATTACAACTCGGACATTAAATCCGTAATCTTTAAGTCGGCGTACTAAGATGGCACTTTTATAAGCAGCGATACCACCAGTAACAGCAAGAATAATATTTTTATTGGAGAACACACTAAGATCAAAACTCAAGATCACGTCACCTTTTTATTGCAGTGGCGCTCACAATAGCATTAAATATTCTGCCACCCAAGATATACCTTGGTGAATATTCAAAAGTTAAAATAATTTAAAACAGTGAATAATAATGAATAATTCGATCAAACAATGGCCCGAACAAGAACGACCGCGAGAAAGATTACTCCGCCAAGGTGCACATAGCCTCTCTGATGCAGAACTCCTCGCCATCTTTTTAAGATCAGGATCTCAACAACATTCTGCAGTCGAATTAGCAAGATTGATGCTGCAACATTTTGGAAGCTTAAATGCAGTGTTTGATGCATCGATAGACGAAATTCGCATGTTCCATGGCATGGGAGATACTAAATACTCTCAATTGATGGCTGTCAAAGAGCTTGGACGGCGTTACTTGCAACATCAATTGAACCAACAAATTGATTTAAGTCGCTCTGATTTAATTCAAGATTATCTTCGCTATGAACTTATTGGCGAATCTCAAGAGATTTTCGCGGTACTCTGTTTAGATGCAAGGCTCAGAAAAATTAATTTTAAAAAATTATTCTTTGGTTCTACTAACCACTGTGCAGTTTCAATTAATCAGTTTATTCGACATATCATCCACACTCAGGCGAGTGCTGTGATTATTGCACATAACCATCCTTTAGGAATTCCTCAGCCCTCAATTGACGATATCAATTTGACGAAATCTTTAAGTAGAGCTTGTAATTTAATTGAGGTTAAATTACTCGATCATGTCATCATTTCCACCGAAGGCAGCTACTCTTTTATGGAGCACCAACTGATCCGAGAATAAGTCTATAAATTACAGAATAAAATTGCTCGAAGTTTCCATTTTTTATCATTGACAATACTCGCTGAACTAGTGAAGATCATAGAAAAATGAAAGATTGATTTACATGATTGTTCGTGATCAAACCGATACGCTAAAACTATTATTTTCATGGCGTGGAACCATCTTACCGAAGGTATTACCTCCACTTGGAATCGTTATGCTGATTTCAGCAATCGTGGGGGGAATTGAATATATAAATCTCTATAGATTCCCCGAAATTCCTTTGGTTGGGTTTACACTGATCGGGGTGGTATTGTCGATTTTTTTAGGTTTCAAAAATTCGGCGTGTTATGACCGTTGGTGGGAAGCGCGTAAATTATGGGGAAGCTTAATCGCCAATGCTCGACATTTCGATCGAGACTGCCGGATCTTGCCGCAAGGTCGTCGTGAACGTGTAATTCAGCATATGATTGTTTTTGCTAACGTACTGCGTGACCGTCTTCGTCATCAAACAGTGAGTCCCGATGCTTTGCATCAAACCAGTGGCATGAGCCCACAAGCTTTAACTCAACTTTACCAGCAAGCCAATGCACCACAATACACATTAAGTTTGATTCAATGGGAGTTGATGCAGTCACTGAAAGAAGGCGAAATTTCAGACATTATTTATACACAAATGAACCAACATGTAACTGAATTAAGTTTGGTTCAAACAGGCTGTGATCGTATTGCTACAACTCCTTTACCTTATGCTTATTCAGTACTCTTAAACCGTACCGTTTATTTTTTCTGTTTTATGCTTCCATTTAGTTTAGGCTCGGTGCTCGGTTTGGCGACGCCACTTTTAGTCGGTATTTTAGCATATACGTTTTTGGGGCTTGATGCGCTCAGCTCTGAAATAGAAGAGCCTTTTGGTACACAAAGTAATGATCTTCCACTCGATGCCATGGTTCGTACAATCGAGATTGAACTACTCGGGACTTTAGGAAAACCAACTCCTCCACCAATCCAGGCTCAGGATCACAACTTACTTTGATTCATGACAACAGAATGTCTTATCGACGCCTGAAATTCTCTTATCCATTGTTATAAGAGAGTTTCTATACAATAAAACTTTCCCAGATGCCAACCTGCCCCTCTTTCACTTGAGGGATATTCCCCAATTTTATCCATGGCATATTATCTCCATGGAAATCACTTCCAACAGATACTTTAAGCCCAAATTCGGCAATCATTCGGTCTACCATTTGTCGCGTCGAAGTAGGCTCAATCGCAGGAGGCAACTCAACTGCATCGCCTCCGTAACGTGCAAATATTTCAATTAAATAACGAATGTTCGTCGCAGATAAATCATAACGGGTAGGATGTGCCAAAACAGCAAATCCTTGAGCCTTATGAATTACATGTATCGTTTCCTCCAGACCAAGTCCTTCAAACTGAACATAAGCTTTTTTACCTTCTTTGATATATTTGTCAAAAGCTTGTTGCGGACGTGAAACATGACCCTTCTCGACCAGCGTCTTCGCAATATGGGTTCGTGTCACACGATCAGGTATACCCTCGACCTTTGCAACCACATCCGCGTAAATATCCTCTCCAATAAGAGGCTTCAACAATTCACAGATGAGTTGAGCACGTTCAGCTCGAATTATCTTTTGTTGTTCTAGCAGCTTATGCAAAGGATCAGGTGATTGCATATTCAGCGCGACTACATGCACACCATAACTTTTTTTGGTCGAAGGTCTAGACCACTGACTTGAAATTTCCACACCTGAAATAATTTGAATTGGTTGATTTTTTGCAACTTTTTCAGCCAAAACCAAACCATCCATGCTATCGTGGTCAGTCAGTGCAAGGGTATGTATCCCTTTTTCGAGCGCAGCTTGAACCAGTAACTCTGGCGACAAAGTTCCATCAGAAATATTACTATGTGTGTGTAAATCTACGCCTTGCATCTTTTATACTAACCCATCCACCTGAACTGCATAGATACTTTAACATGAAAGCACTTTTAGACTTTGTGCCACTCATAATTTTCTTTTGGCTTTACAAAACTGTCGATCCTAAAGATAACAATCACCCTTTACTGCAATGGATCGGCTCTGCAGGTGGCGTCGATAATAACCATATTCTCGTTGCTACAACGGGCTTAATCATTTCTATGCTCGTGGTCTACGGCGCATTATTTGTCCGCCAAAAATTTCACCTTGATAAACAACAATGGATTGTTTTATTTATGACGGTGATTTTTGGTGGGATTACTCTCATGTTGAGTGATGATTTTTATATTCGTCTCAAAGCAGCGATCTTGAATTTTGTATTTGCTGGTGCTTTCTTAATTTCACCTTATTTTGGTAAAGACCGCAAACCTCTCATTCAACGCTTATTTGGTCCTATTTTAAATTTAACACCGCAGGGATGGAAAAATTTAAACTATGCTTGGGCCGCGATGTTTGTTGGTATGGCATCATTGCATATTTTCTTTGCTTTCGTGTTCATGGATGGAAAATATTGGGGTGAATTTACTGCTTTTGGTGACATGATTGTGATGTTTTCATTTATCATTATTCAATTCATCATTTTACGAAAACACTTTAAATCTGCAGAAGAATAATCGTGTTGAAAGAAGATAAAGAGATTTCGCCATGCCCTTATTTGTAGTGACGTGTACCGACCAAGAAGGTACTGTTGAAAAACGCTTAGCAACACGCCCACAACACCTTGCACGCCTAGAAAAACTGGCTGATGAAGGTCGTGTAATCGTCGCTGGCGCGATGCCAAAAGATCGTAATAACCCACAAGCTGGATTTTATGGCAGCACCCTTATTTTAGATTTTGAAAGCCGTGAAGCGCTAGATGAATGGTTAGCAGATGAGCCTTTTTTAAAAGAAGGCATTTATGCCAGCATTGACGTAAAACCTTTTAATAAAGCATTACCACATGAATAAGATGATGAATTTGACACGCTCTGCTCTTTTCATCAGTTTTGCATTGGTATCTTCAGCTTGGGCTGAACCCGCAGCAACCACTGCTACACCAGCGAATCCAGCTGCACAGTCTCAGCCAGCAACAGCTACGCCTGCAAAGCCACTTACAGCTGAACAAATTGCACGAAATAAAGCGCTTCAAGAAGCAAAAGTAAAGGCTTTAGTCAAAGACCAAGCAACACGTCTCCAACAGCTTGAAAAAGCAAACCTAGAAGCTTTAGCACAGAACCAAGAATTACAACTAAAAAATGATAATTTAGGTGTACAAATTCAGGTGCTTCAAAGTGAACGTAGTGCTCAAATGTTTTTGTACGGTGCAGCAACAATGGCTGTCGGTATTTTTGTCGGCTTTATTATTGCCAGTTACATCTATACAAAACGACGTCGTCAGTGGTAAACCACTGACATGCTTTTCAAAGGTTTCAAATTTTGACTCAGGCCATTCAAACTGCTGATCTCGATTGGCAACTCGTTGATGGAATCGATATTCCAGTTTCTAAAATTTTCGGTGATGTTTATTTTTCAAAAGCCAATGGCCTTCTTGAAACGCGTCATGTCTTTATCAATGGTAATGATCTACATGAACGCCTATCGGACTTAAAACCATTTGAACATTTCACAGTCGGAGAAACTGGCTTCGGCACGGGTTTAAATATCCTCACCCTGTGGCAACTTTGGCAATCAATTCGTCCAAATAATCATAGTCAACTGCATGTCATTACGGTGGAAAAATTTCCACTGAGCAAGGCTGATCTGATCCGAGCCTTAAATGCTTGGCCTGAACTTAAACATTTATCAGATCAACTCATTGCCCAATATCCACTGCCAATTGCAGGATGCCACCGCCTTCATTTTCCAGATGAGCGTTTTAGTATTGATATTTGGTTAGGTGATGCACATGATGTTTTTCCAGTCATTGCCAAAACTAGCACTGTCAATGCATGGTTTTTAGATGGATTCGCTCCTGCCTGCAATCCTGATATGTGGGAAGAACAAATTCTGAATCAAATTATTCGACTATCGGATATTGGAACCACTTTTGCCTCTTTCAGTGTTGCTGGCATCCTCAAAAGAGGATTAAAAAAACACGGCGTGAAAATTACACGCCCAAAAGGGTTCGGACACAAACGTGAAATGTTAAAGGGAATTTTACTGCCTTTAGACGAAGAGACAGAAAAAAATGAGCTCACTCCCGAAGATTACAAATACGAACCACACTCAAGCTCTCAACGCCGTATAGGCATTGTAGGCGCTGGAATTGCGGGTTTAAGTTGTGCCTATGCCTTTGCATTAAGGGGGCACCGCGTCAGCCTATTTGACCGCCATGAGCCATTAAGTGGCGCGTCAGGAAATCCTCTGGCTTTATTGAATCCCAAGCTCTGTCCAATTGAACAAAGTGCCGATCATTTAATGACATTAGCATGGCAACATGCAATGAACCATTATTCAAAATTTGAAGCCTTTGACGCCGCGCAAGTCCATCAAATCCCTCTTAAACACGCTGATGAACTTCTCGATCTTGCAAATCAATATCCAGAAAACATACTCGAAGCAAATTCTGCTGCTGAAAACAGCCTGTTCAACCAAGCATTCCTCACCTTGAAACAGGCTGGAACAATCAGACCACATGATTTGGCTAAAGAAATATTATCGAATGAACTGATCGAATTTCAGCAAGCGACAATCAAATCGTGGGACCGACTTGCCAATCATCAAATCGGTATAACAGATCATGTTGGACAACAATATCAATTTGACCATGTGATTATTTGTTGTGCCCGTGAAAGTATGAATCTCTTTGATGATTTTCCGATTTTAAAACCGATACGTGGCCAAGTTAGCTGGTTTAATCATGTTTCATCTGCACAGTTTAAGAAACATGAAGCATATAGCTATGGTGGTTACTGTATGCCTTTAAATGATCATCAAATCATTTTAGGTGCTTCTTTTTACCCTAATCGAGATGATCAAGATGTTCTTGATGAAGATCATGAACATAACTACAGGTTACTTGCAGATCTCGCACCAGATATTGCTGCACAATTTCCTGACCATCATTCTTGGCATGGTAGAGCTTCTGTTCGTGCACAAAGTCAGGATTATTTTCCGCTTTTAGGTCAGGTTGAATCTGATACTGAGATTTATACACTCTCAGGTTTGGGATCTAAAGGCTTTTTATTTGCTCCTTTGTGTGCTGAAATTCTGGTGGCTCAAATCTTAAAAACAGCATGCCCTGTATCTGAAACTTTACTCAATAAACTCAATGTTCATCGATTTAGAAAGAAAGTAAGAATAAAGAAGCCATATTTTCAGGATAAAACTCAATCATCATGATTTATTGAAACTAAAAAAGCGCCATAAGGCGCTTTTTTTCAACCATGATTAACCTTGTTCTAAAGGTAATCCTGCCTCACGAGCAGCACGAGTACCACCCATCAAGACCACATATTCACGTGAACTATCAAAGCCTTCTAATAGTTCTGCAGCACGTGGTGCTTTACTTCCGCCGCCACATAAAATGTAAATCGGTTGATCCGCTGCAACTTGAGTCAGGCTATCTGCTGAAAGTGTGGAAATCGGTTGGTTCACCGCTCCTTTCACATGTGCTTCAGCATAAGCACTTGTATCACGTACATCCCAGATAATCGCGTCAGCTGGGAACTCAAATGTTGTAATTTCTTGTTTACGGATCATTGCGCACTCCTTTGATGTAAACAACACTTGGCAAATGAAGAAAACATCCCTAGCATCTCAGATATTCTTTCTATTTGTAAAGGTCTAAACTATGCCATCTTTCGATATTGTTTCAGAATTAGAGATTTTTGAAGTAAATCATGCAGTTCAAAACACACAAAAGGAAATCGGAACGCGTTTCGACTTCCGTGGTCAAGACGTTTCGATCGAATTAAACGAAAAAAATAAAGAAATTAAGATCTCGACTGAAAGTGACTTCCAATGTGAGCAAGTTTACAACATGCTGGAAAATCACTTTTATAAACGTAAAGTCGACGTTCAAGCACTAGATCCGCAAAAAATGACAGCATCTGGCAAAAATGTCATTCAAGTGATTAAACTTAAAGACGGTCTTGACTCTGATACAGCAAAAAAAATTAATAAAGCCATTAAAGAAAGTGGTATCAAAGTGCAATCTTCTATTCAGGGCGATAAAATCCGAGTCACTGACAAGAAGCGCGATACATTACAACAAGTTATGGCGTTCTTAAAAGAACAACAATTCGGTATCCCACTTCAATTTAACAACTTCAAAGACTAATCTCTTTGCTCCATCATAGGAACTGATCATGGCAAAAGGCAATCGTTTATCTAAGTTAATAAAAGCGACATCTAAGTTTCCACAAGGTATCCGTAGTACTTTGTGGAGCAAAGCTTTTGGCCGTGTCGTTCCAATGGTGGGAACCGCCAAATTACGTTATCTTGAAGTTAGTCATGCTAAAGTTGTCGTTAAAATCGAAAACCATAAAGCAATGCAAAACCATATTGGTCAAGTGCATGCATGCGCAATGGCGCTGATCGCTGAAACAGCTACAGGCTTTGTTACCGGCATGAATGTACCCGATACCTCAATCGTATTAATAAAAAGCTTAAAAGTAGATTTCAAACGCCCATCTAAAGGTGCGATGACCGCAGTCGCTACATTGACTGATGATCAACAAAAACAGATGCAAGAGTCTGAAAAAGGTGAGACCCTTGTCAAAGTGATCGTGACAGATGAATCTGGCGAAGAGCCAATTCAATGTGAAATGCTCTGGGCTTGGATTGCAAAATCTCAACTTAAGCAATAAAGCTCATGATCATATTGATCCTAAAAAAGTTTCCCTAATAAAAAATCCCAACGATGTTGGGATTTTTTATGATTAGATGCTTAGAGATTCTTGAAACTTTTGTTTAACATCATCTGGAATCTGGCGTTTTGCCCCTTTTACATCCACCGCAACAAAAGTGAAAACTCCTTCCGTAACTCTTTTCGCTGGACGTGAAGAGTCGTGACTATCCCATACTTCAATTTGCATTTGAATTGAGGTATTTCCGAGCTTTAAAATTTTAGTATAACAACTAATGACATCACCCACCTTAACAGGCACAAGGAATGTCATTTGATTAATTGCAATGGTTGCACAGCGACCTTTTGTATAACGCTCTGCATGAATAGCTCCAGCCAAATCCATTTGTGAAACTATCCAACCACCAAAAACATCCCCACTCCAGTTGGTATCTGCAGGCATAGCAATGGTTTGAAGGGATAATGAACCTTCTGGCTTAAGTTGAGAATCTGACACAGTCACTCCAAATATTGGCCTATTGGTTAAGCATTTAATTGCTGATCTAACCAATCTTGTAATTGATTTGCACGTAATGCACCACTTATTCTAGCAATTTCATTCGTTTTATTCATCAATACCAACGTTGGAATACTACGAACATTAAAGGCAGCACTTAAGCGGGGATTCGCTTCAGTATCTATCTTCGCAAAAACCACATGCGGATTTGATTTGGCTACTTCAGCAAAATGCGGTGCCATCATCTTACAAGGCCCGCACCATTCTGCCCAAAGATCAATCAAAACTGGTAAATCACTGTTGGTAATAAAGTTACTAAAGTTTTGCTCATTCAGCTCAATAGGGGCAAGCGGAATCAAATGCTCATGACATTGACCACAATTCGGCTGAGATTGGATTTTATCTTCAGGTACACGATTTTTTGCGCCACAAGATGGACAAACAACAATCATGAGTTTACTCCTCTATTTTGATCTAAGAATTCTAATTGAAGCTTGATTGCGCTTTCCATCCAATTTACTTGATAAATATCAAAATGTGTCATATTCCACTCATGGTATTCCACATAAGGTGCCATATTGGTTGCAGTTTCACGACTAATTTCTATGGGAATAACTGCATCTTTCTTGGCAGCAATAAATAACACAGGAATTTTAATACTTCTTGCCGTAGTAATCGGTCGAAATCGTATGACGTCCAACATAGCTCTTGCAGGCACCTCACCGCTCCAATAATAGTTTGAATCAACGATCGACATATACCCTTGATAACTATCCTGACTCGGGTAAAAACTTAATGCATAAGGATGAACGACAGGCATTGTTTTTCCAACACGTCCAACTTTGGCTGCCATTAAATCCTGACTCGATAACTTTAAAGCCTGCGCCATATGTTGAATTGGATAAATTTTACTGCTGGCATTTCCGTCCACAAAGGGTACTTGCGCTATTGCAGCCCGAATCCCATTTAACTCAGATGCGAGTTTTAGAACATATCCGCCACTCAGACCCGTTCCCCATAAGAAAAGCTGGTGCCCATCAACCAAAGGGAATAATTTGATATGCGCAATCACAGCATACCAATCTTCTAGCTGCTGACGGACAGAGATCATTTCTCGTGGTTTACCCGTACTACCTCCCCAACAACGATAGTCAAAGAGTACAACCGCAAAACCTGATTGAGCAAAACGTTGCGCATATTGGATTAGTTTGAAATGACGTAATCCTGCAAAACCATGCGCCATAATAAGCACAGGAGGTCTTTTAACTTTGACAGGCAAATAAAGGTCAGCAGCGATCAACTCATTTGCTTTTTGTACGTACAGCGGCTCTACGGTGTAATCGTACATAGGTGCTCCATGCATGTATTCATACGATTTTTATTTTAAATTTTTTGTGTCGATCAAAGCTCATATCTGAGCGAGATGCTATGATAGTAGCATAGTCTTTTAATTTATTTTGGGAGTGACGCAATGAGTGAAAATGTAGGTTTTGCTGGTCAAATTGGGCCAGAACATTTAGTTCAAGTTGTTGAAAAAGGATTTAAATCTGTGATTAATAATCGCCCCGATATGGAAGGCGGACCAGAACAGCCAACAAGTGCCCAAATTGAAGAAGCTGCACGCGCTCAAGGCTTAGATTATGTATATCAACCTGTAGTTGCAGGTCAAATTACTGAGCTTGATGTTCGTACTTTTGCAAATCATTTCAATGAGCTACCAAAACCAGTATTAATGTTCTGTCGTACGGGAAATCGCTCTAACAATCTTTACCAATTAGCAAAACAAATGGATTTGCTTGATGACTAAGATGTGGTTTAGATTCATCCTTTCCACCTTCATTTTTAGTATCGTAACGCTAAGTCATTCAGCATCAGAACCGCTCAGTAAAGCACTTAATCCATCTGTGAGTGTATCGGGTCATATGACGGCTACAAAATTCAATGCCTTAATGCAGCAGGGATTTAAGTCTGTGATCGTTAACCGTCCTGATCAAGAATCAGGTAACGAAACAACTGCAAGTGAATTAAGAGCTTTAGCCGAAAAGTCTAAAATCAGTTTGATTTACCAACCTGTTATTTCAGGTCAAATAACAGATGCAGATGTTCATGAGTTTGCGAAGTATTACAATAGTCTACCTAAACCTATACTTTTAGTATGTAAGTCAGGTAGTCGTTCTACGTTACTATTTAATAAAGCAAATTCATTAGGACTTATTCATGAATAAAATTTGTATTGCATTATGTTGTTCGTTTCTTTTACTCGGTTGCACATCGATGAATGTAAAACCAACTGTTGGTGTGCATGCAGGTACATCATTATAAGATAAATGTATCTTATTCATTTTAAAGGCGCACAAGCGCCTTTTTCTTTCATCTTATTTCAATAACAACCATGAAAATACTTAGTTTTAAATGATACAAATTTTCAATAATGTGGATATCACCAAAAGTTAAAGGTTTAAGTGTAATAAATTGAAAAAAAAACTTCTTCATCGAAGATTTTTTTATATAGTGAATTCAAATCATTCTTAGTCAATACAATATGTACGATATCATTATTATTGGAGCTGGTACTGCTGGTATTTCAGCTTATAAAGAAGCCATTAAAACTACACAAAATATACTTATTGTGAACGACGGTCCGTGGGATACCACTTGTGCTCGAGTAGGTTGTATGCCGAGTAAAGTTCTAATTTCATCAGCTAATCTTGCCTATAATGCGAGAACTTCAGAACAACTTGGGCTAAAAATTTCTTCTCAAATTGACACTACAGATGTTATGCAACATGTACAGCAATTACGTGATCGTTTTACAAAAGCAACACTGAAGGACGTTAATTCATGGCCTACAGCGCACAAAATTTCAGGTCGTGCGACATTTGTAAATGCAAACACAATCAATGTTAATAATAAGAAATACCAAGCTAAATCGTTCGTTATCGCTGTTGGTTCAAGACCAACAGTAAATCAAGATTGGCAACAAAAACTTGGTCATTTATATTTAACTTCTGATCAAGTCTTTGAAATACCTACTTTACCAAAAAGTTTAGCTGTAATTGGAAGCGGTGTCATTGCAATCGAACTTGCACAAGCTATGCAGCGACTAGGTGTAGAAACTACAGTTTTTGCTCGCAGTAAAAAAATTGGTTCATTGACTAGCCCAGACTTACAAACGCTTGCTCAAGAAATATTCTCAAAAGAATTAAGTATCAAATATGAAATTTTACCCGAGCAGGTTGAGAAATTAGGCGAAGATAAGGTTCAAATTAACTTTATCGAAAATGGTAGCAATAAAGCTATAGAAGTTGATTACCTATTATCTGCGACTGGTCGTACTACGAATTTAGATACGTTAAATATACAGCATATAAATGATGAATTCATTGATCTAAAGAAATTACCTGTTGATCCAACCACTAAACAGCTTGGTGACTACCCCATTTACATTGTAGGTGATGCATTTACTGCAACGCCTATCCAGCATGAAGCATCTTATGAAGGTAAATTGGCGGTTCATAATTGCCTCAATCAACATCAATCGAGTCAGAAAAAAAGTCTTACGCCATTAGGTATTATGTTTAGTTCGCCAGAAATGGCAGGGATCGGCTCCAATTATCAAACACTGCGTAAAGCCAATCATGAGTTCATTACAGGTATCGTATCCTACGAAAAGCAAGGACGAGCGATTGTCAATGGAGAAAATATTGGGGCTGTAGAGGTTTACGTCGATCGATACTCACGTAAACTTCTCGGAGCAGAATTTCTTTGTTATTCAGCAGAACATTTAGCACATTTGCTTGCATGGGCCATCTCCAGTGATCTTACTATTGATGAAATTCTAGATCACCCTTTCTACCATCCAACGCTAGAGGAAGGCCTAAGAACTGCATTAAAACATGCACGACGACAACTTTAATCTATTGTTTGATGCAAGGCCCTCTAATGAGGGCTTTTATTTTACATTCTAATTTTACTTCATAAAAAAACACCCCCTTCGAATGAAGGGGGTGTTTAGAATAATGAGCTGGCGATGACTTACTCTCACATGGGTAACCCCACACTACCATCAGCGCTAAGAGGTTTCACTTCTGAGTTCGGGAAGGG
>NZ_VPDP01000028.1:0-15878 GCF_013417635.1 Acinetobacter sp. YH12239
TCTTTATTTGGTTTTATCGAGTCGACTCCATCTAGTTGTTTGATACAGGTGATTATTTCCGCTCTATTTTTTGCTGTGTTGGTTTTTAAGAGGGTTTTCACGTAATTATCAATTGCTTTGTAAAATTGCTTTTTGGGCAAGGTTTCTAGCTCTTTGCTTGAGAGTATTTTTTTTGCTTGAGCATTAAGCTTGGCAACGTGGTTCGGCTCTTGTGTCGTGTGCATTAGCAGCAAATCGTCAGGGCGTGACCACTGGTATTTTGTGTTGAAGTAATCCCGTAATGAGTCGAAATGTTTCTCATGCCCTGGGGGCGCAATGTTGAGTGATTTTCCACTCTGTAAATCAAGGCGTGGTACTAAAACATGAATATGCTTTGAGCCATCATCATCCGTATGTTGAACGGCAAACAGATGATATTGAGATGGGTCTAACCCTGAGAAAGCATGTTGTTCAAAGTCGGTTAAAACCTCCCTGATCTGCTCGTCTGTAGGGGCATCATCCTTTGACCAAGCAATCACGCCACTGGTGTATTTCCACAGATGGGGGCTTGCATCACAAATGGCGTTAAATGTGGTTGCATCACCTCTTAAAACTTCAATGCCTGCACGCACATTGCCCATGTGATCAAACTTATCGAGTAAGTATGCCGATGCTTTGGCAGCATTGCCTTTGCCATGATTCAAAAATTTAATATGCACTTTCATCATCCTCAGCCAGTTGTACTGAAGACAACTGCTTTTTTAAGCGTTCAGGGCTTTGCCGACTAATTTTAGGTAAGGCAGGGAAGACTTTTTCTAGCTCGGTTTGAATGCCTTTTAAAACAAGCAACATGTTAAAAATATTTAGTTTGCGTTGTTCTTGAGGATCTGCGTTCTTGATGATGTTTAATGCTCTAGCGATTTGATTCAGGTTGTTGCCGATTCTTGATAGCTCTAGCAATACATTCGGATCAGTCTTTTGATAGCGTTTGACTACCTCAATCACTGTTTTAATTTTTGTTCTTGTGGGTTTTATTTCGTCTTTGGTTTGTTGAACGGTAATCACATCTTGCATGACTTCACGCTCGATTAATGAATGAATGAAGTCAGTGAAACTTGTATTTTCCTTTTGCAGGTGTTGCTCCAGTTGCTCAAACTGGAGCTGTGTGAGTCTAAATTTTTTTGTTTTATTTTTTACCATTTCGTGTCTCGTTAAGAGCTTTTGCTTTTGGGGTCTTAGGGGTGAAACCCCTAACAAGTCCCTGAGTCCAAATTTTCGAAGAAAATTGTGGACACAGGTAGGCTTGCTTGTCGCATTGCCCCTTTTATTTAGAGCTTATTCTGTTTTGCAAAGATCAATAATTTTTTTCTTAGATAAGTCAATAAAAAGGTTTATATGGCATCAAAATGTGCTGAAGGTCATATATGTATTTTTTAGAGTTCGGTTCAATGATTAATGCATTAAATTTTTTTTCTGAAACATGCAGAAATTGAACCAATTTAAATCCGATTTTTTAAATTTTGCTACGCTCTGCTTGATTTACAGATTTTGTAGATTTCACAGGTGCGGGTGGATGGATTAGCGACGCTAGCGCACCATCGTGATTAAGTTGTTACTAGGGGATATTGGCAAAGCAACAGCGTGATGAGTAGTTCAGCTAAGCTTTAAATTGTATGTTGGGGAAACCCTCGCAGAGAAAAGCTGCTGTTCGGTTTGAGAACGTGCCAATGCGATGTGTAGATCGTAATCTCAGCCTGAAGAGAAAGTACACTTATTCTTTGCCGATCGACCGAGACGTGGCTCCGTCAGTCCGATAGATTTTCGGGAATACTTTAAGGGGGATAATTAGCCCCTTTAAGGGTAAGTATGGCCGAAATTCCCTCAACGTTCCCCTTCAGTCTGCCTATCGGCAGACTGAAGGGGAACGTTGAGGGAATGAGAGCATTTAGTTAAGAACAATAGTTCTGTTTAAAAAAGTTGATACAAGTATGAAAGTAATTACAAGAGTTTTAATTCTTATTATGAATAGGCACTAATTTTATATGTACTTTTAGGTCTAGAGTTTTTGACTTCGCATAAGAGATTTTATGTTAAAGAAAATATTAAATAATATAATAAATAAGTTATTGAATTTAATTAATTTTTAAAAAAATATAGATTTTATAAGAAAAATTAATATTTATATCAGAAAACTTGATTATTTTTATTTTTACTGTATATTTAACTTAACTAGAAAAAAGTCTTGTTTCGGTAAATCTTCCTTAAGTATCGCAGTTTTAGTCATAATCCTTCGTTTTTTAGATTTTAAGTCTCATTCTTTATTATTTTCAAAGTTATTAATCAGTCAATAAAATGACTAAAAAATTATTAAAAATTAGTAGGATATATTATGTCAAACTCAAATGTTGTTAAAGGTACTGTTAAGTGGTTTAACGAAACTAAAGGTTTTGGTTTCATTCAACAAGAATCAGGTCCAGACGTTTTTGCTCATTTCAGCGAAATCGCGAGTTCAGGTTTCAAGACCTTATTTGAAGGCCAGCAAGTTGAATTCAGTGTAGCTCAAGGTCAAAAAGGACCGAATGCTGTAAATATTGTTGCTATCTAAGTAATAATAAGCAGTAATAAAAAGCACTCATAAGTGCTTTTTTTATGCTTTAAAATGTTTTCAAAATTGAAAAAATCTCTAAAAATAGGATATAAGTTGTTAAAAGTAAATGATTTAATTGCAAAATCTAAAAATGGTACTGAAATTATTGTTTCATTAATTCCTCTACATAAAATGCAAAATACACGTCAAGGTTTAAAACAAATCGAAGTAGGTAAAAGAGTTCTACTGGAATCTGGAATCGAAGTTGATTTAAATTTGGATGGCCGTACATTTTACACTTCTCTAAATCAGCTATTTAAATTAAATCATAAAGTTGCTTAGCGATAAATTTTTAAACATCAATAATTTATGTGGGATTTACACTGCAATTTTTTTAAGGAAATATATATGTTTAAACAGACTCTCAGCGTAAAAGACCAGTTTGGCGTTAAACACGCTATTCAAGCCACAGTGGATCATGAGTTTGCCAACACACAATCTCATTTGAATATAAAACATATCACCGTTGATGGTGAAGATATTCGACCTAGTTTTGAAATGCTTTTTCAAAGTACCTTAAGTGGAAAAATATTTAAAATCATCTAGAAATATAGTTTTTATAAAATCTATAGTCTGAATGAAATATCAGGACCTACTCGCTATCATGCGGGTTTTTTATACCTAATATTTATATTTGTAAGCCTTTGCTTATGCGAAACGAGAGTTCACAGCTCTCGTTTTTTTATTCTAAAACTGCTAAAATTCTTATACGCCATTGACGTACTTAAACCTATGTTATTCATTGAAACCAGTATTTTTACTAAGCAAATCAAAGAGCTTGTGAGTGATGAAGAGTATCGTCAGCTCCAGCAAGATCTCTTGGTACAGCCTGATAAGGGCGACTTAATCAAGAATGGTGGTGGAATTCGTAAAGTACGTTGTGCTCAGGGCAATAAAGGCAAAAGTGGCGGTATCCGTGTGATCTATTATTGGGTTACAGAAGATGATCAGATCTTTTTCCTGGTGGCTTATCCAAAGTCTGTGAAAGATAATCTGACAGACAAAGAAACCTCGATTCTACGTCAATTAGTAAAGGAGCAATTTCATGGATAACAACTTATTTGATGACCTGGTTGCTTCAATCAAAGAAGCTGGTGCCATCAAGCGTAATGAGATAAAGGCAAGTCGAGTCACAGAGCTTGAATTACCGGATATTAAAGAAGTACGTGAGAAAACAGGCTTAACCCAGGCTGAATTTGCTGCACGTTTGCATATCAGCGCGAGAACCCTGCAAAACTGGGAACAAGGCCGTCGCTATCCGACTGGTCCTGCAGCGACTTTAATTCGTATTTTAGATGCTCATCCAACTTTAATTTAAGAAGTTTAGATAATAAAAAACCCCCGCATCCTGCCGGGGTTTTTCGTATGGGTTCGCTCGGTATAACTCCTGTCGTACCTTACTGTCCTTGTGCGTATCGTTGTTCTTATTATTGTGTAGAACTTCCTGTTCCTGATGAATCCATCATAGAAAAATTTCAGGCACCTGGACAACCGTAAAGAACCGGAATTTACGTAAGCCCAGGCCTACAAAATAGCCTAAATTTTATCTACAGCAATTGGGGATATTTTTGAAACCTGGATTCGCATGAAATGGGCACTGATTCTGAAACTGGTCATTTATCAACCAATTTTATTGGCAAGAACTATCAAAACCGCTCATAAAAAAGCCGACTTGTTTCAAAGTCGGCTTTTTGGACATTTTGTAATTTTTCTGGTTTTACTAAGTATTTGATAATTATATTAATATACAAGTGTACTTCGTATAACGTGTATTATGTTAATTTTAGGAGATCTAAATACTCTTCTGATTCACACGTTTTGAAAGCTCTTCCGCACTTTCTACACGTTCAGAGTAACGATCAGTTAGATATGCTGATTGCCCCCTGGTTAAAAGCGTAAATTTATAAAGTTCTTCCATCACATCGACGATCCTCGTGTAATAAGAAGAAGGCTTCATACGACCATCTTCTTCAAACTCAAGAAATGCTTTAGGAACTGAGGACTGATTTGGTATCGTGATCATACGCATCCAACGCCCTAAAATACGTAATTGATTTACAGCATTAAAGGATTGTGAACCTCCACAAACTTGCATTACAGCTAAGGTTTTACCTTGCGTGGCACGTATTGCACCTGCCGCTAATGGAATCCAGTCAATCTGCGCTTTTAAAATCGAACTCATTGAACCATGACGTTCAGGAGAGCACCAAACCATGCCTTCTGACCATGCTAAAAGTTCATGCAGTTCTTTAACCTTTGGATGTTGCATATCACCATCTTCAGGGAGGGGTAGCCCTTTTGGATGGAAGATTTTCACCTCCGCACCAAAATATTCAAGGATTCGACCAGCTTCCTGAACAGCTAAACGGCTATAGGATCTATCACGATTTGAGCCATACAGAAGCAGTATTCTTGGAGGATGTTCAAGGTTCTTTGCCTGAACTTTTTCTAAAGTCGGTTTTTCTAAAAGACTAAGATCAATATTTGGTAAGTTCATTAGATTCATACCTCTTTAAAAACTTTTTTCCTAAGCCATAGCGAAACTGTCACTAAGGCAATCAATACAGGCACTTCAACAAGCGGTCCAATCACGGTTGTGAAAGCTACAGGTGAAGCTAATCCAAAAGTGGCAATCGCTACAGCCAGTGCTAATTCAAAATTATTGCCTGCCGCAGTAAAGGAAATAGCAGTCGTTTTAGGGTAATCGTTGCCCATCCACTTACTAATAAAGAAGCTGATGAAGAACATTGCAACAAAATAGATCGTCAAAGGAATAGCGATTCTAAGCACGTCTAGAGGAAGGCTAATCACTTCACCACCTTTAAGACTGAACATGGCTACAATCGTGAATAAAAGCGCAATAAGGCTGATTGGGCTAATCTTTGGAATAAACTTAGTTTGATACCAATCCAAACCTTTCTGTTTGACTAAAATCAGCCGGGTTAAAAAACCAAGTAAGAATGGAATACCTAGATAAACCAGAACAGCATGGGTAATGGTCCAAAAGCTTACATCAATGATTTGTGCTTCTACCCCAAAGAATGGCGGTAAGAAGGTCAAGAACAACCAAGCATAAGTACTAAAGAACAAGATCTGGAAGATACTGTTAAACGCAACCAAGGCAGCAACATATTGATTATCCCCACATGCCAGACCATTCCAGACGAGGACCATCGCAATACATCGAGCTAAGCCTATGAGAATTAGGCCAGTCATATATTCAGGATAGGCGTGCAGAAAAATGATTGCCAAAGCAAACATTAAGCAAGGTGCAATGATCCAGTTTTGAACAAGAGATAATGTAAGGGTTCGCTTGTCCTCAAAGACTTTAGGCAAGGTTGCATAGTCAACTTTGGCAAGTGGGGGATACATCATCAAAATAAGCCCTATTGCGATAGGGATATTCACTGAATTAATGCTTAATTGATCTAATACAACAGATGTTTGGGGGAAAAACACTCCAATACCTACGCCTAATGCCATGGCAATGAAAATCCATAGAGTTAGGTTTCGATCTAAGAATGAGAGCTTTGATGCGGACATTGAATTACTCGCATTGCATAGAGATAGATAAGTTGCTCGCAGGTTTATTCAGTACTTCATCATTTAAAACATTGAGAACTGCATTTACCCATTCTGGTAAATCAGGATTTAATCGGTAATACACCCATTGTCCCTTACGTTCATCGAGCAAAATTGAAAGGTTGCGGAGTAAAGCCAGGTGACGAGAAATTTTGGGTTGGTTCAGTTGTAAGATCTCTGTGATTTCACATACACATACATTTTGTCTTTCTAAAATGATTTTTAAAATATCCAAACGTGTCGGGTCAGATAGACATTTAAAGAAATCTGCTTGATCCATAATCTACACTCACATATATTCTATTGCGAATATACGGATATCCATATATAAATGCAATATTATTAAGTTCTGAGTTAATCCAATGTCATCGAAAGTTAAGATCTATCACAACCCAGCTTGCGGAACATCAAGAAATACACTAGCTCTCATTCGAAATACCGGAGAAGAACCCGAAATTATTGAGTATCTTCTCAACCCTCCAAGTAAAAGTGAACTCATTAATTTAATTGAGAAATCAGGTCTCTCTGTACGTGAAGCTATTCGCAAAAACGTGGAACCTTTTGAAGCTCACAACTTGGATCAGCAGCACTGGACAAATGAACAGCTCATTAATTTTATGCTTGAGTATCCAATTTTAATTAATCGTCCATTTGTAGTGACTGAGTTAGGCGTAAAACTATGTAGACCATCTGAACTCGTTTTAGATATTTTGTCTGCGCCTCAATTAGGAGCTTTTATCAAAGAGGATGGTGAAATAATCATCGATAAAAATGGTAAGCGGATTAAATAAATCCGCCTCATTTAACATAATAGAGCTTATGCGAAATGCAATCAAAATAATTATTTAAAATCAATAACTTAAAAATTTTCACCCACCCCGAAAAACAGCAAAAAACCGACTTTGAAACATGTCGGTTTCTTTTTGAGCAATTTTGATACTTCTTGCCAATAAAATTGGTTAAAAAGTGATCAAAACCGCAATTCCCTATAAGATATATGCCTTTTAAGATCAAATTCATCCCCAATTTCTGTGGACAAATTTTTGGATAATTTAATAGGATTTGAGTATTGGATACTTAGCTTACCTTTATTCAAAATCCAGCTGATATTCATCTGTTGTGATTTTTATTTTTATTTTCTTATATTTTCTTATATTTTCTTTTCGTAGTACTTAATGCTGAATTGATAACTTCTTCATGAAACTTAGAATCATTCATTAATTCACCAAATAATTTATAACCGATTAGGATTTTCTTTACTTCTTTGTCTGCTTTTCGATATTTTTCAATCAATAAATCTAGATCATTAACGCTAAAATTTTGCATTTCTATTCTAATCGACCTCTGGGAGAGGTTAAGCTACACTCGTATTTTTAGATAATATCATCATTTATGATTTATCTAGTTTTTAATGACTCATCTGCATGATGTTCAGGAAGTACTATTCTTACTTAAAATGATGAACCTAATGTAAAAAAGATTATTAAATTTTTCTCTTTTTGCTCAGTAACCCCATGGCTGAGCTTTTTTTCATGTATAAAATTTCGCATAAGGGGTGATATGAAATCAAGTGAATTAAGTAAATCCGCTTAGCATTTTTTGAGGCTTTGCCTTTCAAGTCTTTGTGCAACAAAGCCCTCTATTATGAAATATCTTTCTTTAATTCTCATTCTATCTAGTTAAAAGAAAGTCTATAGAAATAGTGGTAGTTGAATAATCACATTATTTTTTATTTACTATTAGCTAACTGACTTAACAGTAGTTCAAGTTTATTAATCTCACTTTTACTAACCTTTTTCGTTAAAGGGAATTCTATTGTATCTGTAACTTCTCTTGTTGGACGGGGTGATTTATAAGTATTTACTTTTATCAACTTTATGTTAGGTTTCTTAAAAAACAAGAATCCATTAACATTTTCATTATTAATTGTTAAATATTTTCCATTATTATTTTTTTTCATGTCTGACCATTTAATATTATCATAGGCTTCAACATAAACTGGACGATCATAATCATACTTCAGTCTTTGTGAAACCATCATCACATCAACGTTTATAGCAGCACTACTATAAAATGTTTCTTGTGGAACTTTTTTATCTTCTACAAATTCATCTACTACATGTTCAGTTAACCAAGAATTAATTTTCTTAATTATTTCATTTTTATCATTAATATCTGATGCATAAGCAGCATTAGTTATTAGTGTAAAAGACATACATAAGAATAAATATAATATATTTCTCATAATATCACCTAAAAATAACTTTTGTGTTTAAAAAATATTTTTATATTATAATTAAGATTCGATTAAAAAAGGAAATTTATTATGAAATTAAAAAAAATTATTATTGGGGGATTATTAGCTTCATTAGCTACTCTGGTATTTGCTAATAAGCCCTTGTTCCTATTATGTAAACATAATTCTCATGGAGAGACTTGGCATCTAATAGGTGGGCCTTATAATAAAATCGCTGATTGTGACAGAGTTGCTGATCGCCATAGAGATTATCATTCTAATCGAGGGGATCAATATCCGACTGTCCAATGTTCATGGAGAACTCAAAGTGAGATCAATGATATGTTGTACAACGGTAGATTGAGCCGTTGGTAATTATTTCTATTAAAAAAGCCCAACAGGATGTTGGGCTTTTTTATGTCTTGAATTTGGATTTCGTATAAGAGATTTTATGTTAAATATGAATGAAGTTATTGTGAATTCTTAAAAAAACTACCATTAACACCGAACTATCACATATGATTGCAAAATTGTTGGAAAGTGTTGGAAATTCTAAAAATGGCTATTTATGCTTTATGGAATAATAAAGGTGGGGTTGGTAAAAGTTACTTAACTTTTCAAATTGCAGCTGAGTATGCTGTCACTCATCCAAATAAAAAAGTTTTAGTATTAGATTTATGCCCTCAAGCTAATTCTTCATCAATGCTTTTAGGTGGAATTGAGCGCGGAGAATCTCACTTAGATGAAATTCATTCTCAAGCCAGTAAAAAAACAATTTCAGGTTATGTAGAAAGTCGTATTTTAAGTCCATACGTAAATCCAAGATCTGGTGCAAATTTTTATATAAGCCCGAATCAGTACAACTCTCAATTACCAAATAATTTATATTTGGTACCTGGTGATGAACAATTGGAAATACAAGCATCTCGTGTTGCATCTGCAGCAATGCCGGGACCAACGGATGCATGGAGAATTGTACATACTTGGATTAGTGATTTAATTGAAGATGTCAGAGTTTCTCTAAATACTGAAGATTTAACGGTTTTTATTGATTGTAATCCTAGTTTTTCTATCTATACAGAATTAGCTATGTCTGCTGCTGATCGGTTATTGATTCCATTCTCTGCTGATGGGTCGTCTAAACGTGCAGTTAGAGCCGTTTTAGCATTAATTTATGGTATTACGCGTCAGCCAGGACAACAGCAATCAGAATTTCATATCAATTCTCAGCGATATAGAATGTCTGTACCAAAGATTTATATGTATATCGGTAATAGATTAACTCAAATGAATCAATCCTCTGCAACTGCATTTAAAACAGTAGTAAATGAGATTGGAGAAGAAATTTATACAGCTTGGACAAACAATCCTAATTTATTTTCAATACATCCTACAGGTGCTAATCCACCTAATAGCAGAAGAGCCTTCAGACATATGTTCCAGTATGAAGTTAACGATGCAAACAGCGCATCGGTAGTTTCTGGAGCTGAAGGTATTCCTATATCAAAATTGACTGCTGGTAATAAACAGGTTCTAGGTAAAACAGTGAGAGTGAATCAATCACAGTTAGATAGGCAAGTTCCTAATATTCAAGCTTTAATCCATAGCATTGAGTAAAAATTCTATGCAAAATCAAAAAAGCCTAGATCGAAGATCTAGGCTTTTTTGATTTTATAATGGTCGAACACACCCGTTACATTTGTTTGTTAAGCTAAGGGTCCAGCATTGATGATCGTTAAATTTTTAGTACAACTCTCTATTTAAATCAGTTCGCCAATTAATACGGCAGACTCTTTTTTGTAGATTATTTTTTATTGCTAGTAAGACTCGCAAACCATTCCTTTGATCCCCCATCAAGAGCCCCACCAACTAGTTTAGGTCCTGAAACTTTTACAGCTCTTTCGGGTTTAGCCGATGATTGTTGAGCACCACTATTTTGTTGGTTATTATTACTAGACTTTGTCATGATTACCTCATTACTTGATACTAAAATAAAATTATGATCAATATCAGGCAATAGTTATTTTTGGTTTTTTGAAGGTCTCAAGCCTCCGCCACTAGCATCTTCTAAACCAAATCCCAAAGTTGGTTTTTTTGTTGGCCGTACAGCTCTCTCAGGTTTAGGCTGAGATTGAGCAGGTGCTTTTTCTGGCTTAGATTTATCATCTACTGTCACGTTATGCTACCTGAGTTAAAAATATAAGAAAAATGGAAATTATAAAGAAAATTGCCGTATGAAAAATCTCTTTATAGCCTTGTTGCATTAGGGTAGTTTTATCATGGTTCTTAATTCGGTACCACTCAATAGCCTCACTATAATTCTCAGCTAAGCCTAAATAAACACTAGGAAGTTCATTAGATTCAAAAAACTCGATGAGTTCACCATCTGAAGGCATTTTTTTTACTTCTTGAAGTCTTAGGCTTTTAAAAATAGAAAACCAAGCACCACAAAAAGAAAAAAACGTTAAAATAACAAAGAAAATGATAATAGCGTAGGTTAAGCAATAAATATTATTGGATGTATTAATGAATTTACTAACAAGTAATATATAAGCAGAAATAATTATTGTTAAAAAAGTTAAATACTTGGCAGCTTTATCTTCTAGTTTGGAATATCTAGTTTTTTCATCATCAAATTGAGCTTTTTGATATTCATAAAGTGCTTTATATCTATCCTTATCGACAGCCATATTTTACTCAAAATTATTCATTCTAGGTTATTCCAGAGCAGAAATGTCCTATACGAGCTTATCGAAGTCAAGTACAGGATCGATTTTGTGCTTATAACCAGATATTCCATAAACGATCTGTAAGCAACTAAAAGAACAGAATGCAATATAAAAAATAAAAGTATTTAGATTAAGTTTTTCTAAAATTAACATAATACGGATTATACGAAATCATCAATGTATAGCTTTAATTTCCTGTTGGAAAGCCATGAAACATCCATTGTATTCCCCATAAGATTACTAAGATAAGGATCACCCAAACCATAATCTTTAAATTATACATTCTGTAAGTTTTCCTAAAATTAACATAATACACCTTATGCGAAATGCTTTATAATTATCTTTATTAATCAATGGTATATATCATTTTGATTGGCCCGGATCCTCCAGATCGGGCTTTTTTCGTGAATCTTACCGTTCCACGCCTACTATTTAATCAATGTTCCACACTTTTAATTAGCTCAGTTGAATAATCAGGATGCCTGGTCTTTTCCTTTTTGGCGTTCATCCAGCTCTTTCTTCAGCGCTTTTTTATCCTGGTACGATGCAATCAGCATGATCGGGATCAGTACAGGAGCAACCACAATACCCAGAGCAATATCTTTCAATTTTGGCATGACTTTTCTCCCTTATAACTCAATCATTATCAAATACGGCATTCAGCACACGGCCAAATAAACTACGTTTTTTGGGTTGTGGCACTGTCACATTTTGCAACGTGGCATGCTGTAGCGTTTGGGTGTGGTATGCCGTAGTTTCTTGCTGTGGCACTGCCACATTTTCTGCAATATTTAATTCATTATTCTTTTTATTATCATTGTCTTGTTGTGTTGTCGCATGCTGTGGCATGTCGGTGTCGCATGCCGTAGCATTTTGTTGTGGTGATGCTGTGGCAGGTGCAACACTTTTCAGCTCAATGAGTGTTTGCATACGGTCAATTTGTTGCATTAACCGTTCTTCACGTTCTTGGTATTTTTTAACTTCATTTTCTAAATGAATAATGAGTTTTTTTGTAGATTCATCGCTATCTGATCTCGATGATTCAATTTGTTGAGATGTTTGCTCAGGCTCCCCAAAGCATCTAATTACTTCCGAAAGGTCAAATTGACCATCACTAGAGCGTGATAAACGCCCATTACGTACAGCTCTGTAAATGGTTGACCTATCAATATGAAATTTTTTAGATACTTCACTTAGCGATAACTTAGCCATTTACTATGTCCTTTTTATTTGATGGCATGTATCCCACTTTTTTTAGGTATGGGGCTAGTTCTTTGATTTTTTCAGAGTCTTGTAGCATCTCAGCAATACGAACAGCAAATTGAGGATAGCTTTCGGTTCCTTGTGAATAGCGACCCATTTCAGGGAGTTCTGAAAGTTTGTTTGCAAACATATGCCGTTGAGCATCGGTCATCTTTGAAAAAAGGTCTAAGGCATTCGGATCTCTTTCTATTGATGGATTATCCTTTTTCTTCTGTTTAAACGTAAAAGAAAAACCTGAAATTGATCGACCTTTTTTATGCTGTTCATATTTTACAGTTATATCCGTATGCTCATTTATTTGTTTAATTGAAAGCTCTAAAACACGCTCTTTTAAATGAGCCATCCGTAAATATTCATTATCAAGAACGCCTAACTTCTTTCTAAATTCTTGTAGTTCTATGGTTGGGGTTTTACCAGCGCTTCGCCACTGAATTAGAAGCTCATATAAGCGAATGGCATAAGCGCTACTAAGACTACTAACTTGCTGTAATTCATATTTAGTAAATTGTTCTTCCAGTCTGGTTATGAAGGGAACAACAGCAGGTGCAAATATTAAGTCTACAGTTGCTTCATTGTCGTTATAAGCAATTTGAGATACCCAACGACTCATAACATTTCGGATATTCCCATTAGCTTTTTTCTCTTGATAGCTAAATTGACGCGCGAATAAATCCTTACAAGCATCTTTTAAGGCTTGATAAGCTGTATTACGGTGTACACCAAACTGATTGATATAACTATCTGCATGAACTTCTAATGGATCATTTGCATTAATCCCTTTCCCACTTTCCCTTGCTTCAACAATAGCTAATAAAATTAAACGTTGTTCTACTAAGTCTAAGTTATAGCTTGCGTTGATTAAGGCATTGTCTTTTACGACTAAATCTCTCATAGCCACTATTTTTTTATTGTGTATAAATACACGTTAATATTATTTGTGTACTAATGCAAGGTAAACGTAGACATATTGCAAGGTAAACGTGGACATATTGCAAGGTAAACGTGGACATATTGCAAGGTAAACGTGGACATATAAGAGCTAAAACCCTTTATTCATAATGCTTTCAAGCCATCTAAAAGTATTTAAAAGCTTTAAAATAATTAAAAGCCCAGGTCATGAAAAATTGCCCTTGGTTTTCGCTACGCTCAAACTCTATTGAACTTCGCTTTCGCTCAGTTCGTTGGGGCAATTTTTTGGTTAATACCATCTGGAATTTAATAAAAAGCAAAAGCAACTCGGAATTCGCTTCGCTCATGAGTTTTTTATGCTCGCTTCGCTCGACCTAGATGCAAATTAAATCTGTTCGCACCCTTCGGGATGCTCTGTATCTTTCGTTATTAAGTTAAGCGGAGCTTGTAATCAGGGAAAAAGCATGGCGAAAATTTTGATAGTGCTCAATCGCTCGTAGACACTCGCTCTGCTAATCCCTGGTAGCATCAAAAAGAAAAGCACAAAGCGAACGGAGTGTGAGCGACATAACAGTAGATCACGTATTCCCCCCTCTGATTACCGCTTTTGCTGAATTGGATTACATATCCAAGTCAAAATCATTTCTCGGTTGTGGCTGTTTGAGTTCATGACTTGATAATTCAATGCTGTTTTGTCGTTGTGATGGGTTTTTAATTTCGTGAATATCATTTTTGATCGTCTCAAAGCCTTTCAAACATGATTGATATAATTCTCTTGATTCTTTGAGATGGGAATTTCTAGGCTCTAAAATCTTCTCACATTCAAGATATCTCAACATTCTTCGGTCGTTTTTGATGATTTCATCTAACTTTCTACACTCGCTGTGAGTGAGATTTTTACTTGATCGATTTATGTATTCTTCTATATTTTTAATTTTTTTACTCGTTAAAACAATCAGTTGTATTTGATTCTGATTTTTATATGCTTGCTGTTGTTTTTCACTGATTTCTTTGTGATAAGCAACATAATCGGGGTAATAACTGTCGCTTCTTAAATATTTAAAATCAAGAGCTGGCTTGGGTTTGAGTCGAATTTCTGTTATTCCGATTTCTAGTCGTTCAAGTTTTCGATTAATTTCGTCAAGTTCTCTAGAGTTTTCCCAAGCATGTTGATCTGCTTGCTTTGCATCTGCAAATCTTCGTAGAAGTCGCTCGGAACTTTCAATTGCAAGATTTTCGAGAGTGCTCTCTCGATGTCTGATTGTTGTGTGCTGATTGTTGTTTGAATCGGTTCTAAATTTGCTGTTACTAAGTTGCTGACAATGATTTTTAAATCCAGTTGACTCAATGATTTGGTTAATTGCTGATTCAATTGGATTTTCAAGTTTTCTTGAAATGCTTGCTGTAACTGCTCGGAAAAGCTCCCCTGTTCGATTTTGGCTATTTCGGATTGTTGTGCTGAAATCAAGGTTTGCTGTTGTTTGAGTTGAGTTTTTAAGCTCTGCTCTACTTCGCTGTATTCGCTCAAGATTGTTTTTAATGAATTGATTTGTTGAATCAATAAGCTGTTTTGTTCTGATAACAAGTTGTTTTGCTCTGTTAAGAAGTGGTCGATTTCTGTCTGCATTGCTTACCTCCGTTGGATTTCCAACATTTTGATTTGATTTCTGATTTGCTGACTGTTCTGCTGAATTATTTGTTCTTGTGCTTCGATGGTCTTTAGATTCATGCTGGCTTGATAGCTCAGATAAAAACTCATTAAAAGACTCAGTATTCCAAAGCTGATTACCCCCCAAAGAATGTATTTCGATCTCTGATTGCTTAGCTTTTCTGAAATCAGTGTTTGTATTTCGCTCTCGATCTGTACGCTTTGGTTCGCTATCGCTTGCTGTACTTGGGTTTGAATGCTCTTTTGTATACTCTGCTTGTCGATTGAAAGGCTCTGCAACTGGCTGTTGATGTGGTTCTGTAGAGCCTGAATTGAGGTTGAAAACGAATCTATACTCGATTTCACTTTTGATATTTCCGCAATATTTATATTCGCTAGTTTTTTTTGAAGCATCTCTATTTGTTCCGTATAACTCGCTGTTAGCGTTTTTATGGCTTGGGGTGATAGATACCCTATCTCGGTCAAAATCGAGCTTAGGTGCGATTCTAGGGCTATTGTCGTCTGCTGTACTTTGCGTAAAAGCGTGGTGTTGTTGATTATAGGCTTCTCGCTTTGCTCTATAAGTTGCTCGAAGTTGCTCAGCGTCTGTGAGAGCTGCTGCAAGCTCACTTGCAGTTGGTCGGCTTTCTGCTGCTGCTCTGAGATGCTCTGAATAAGATCCAATTTCGAAGTTTTCATGATAGAAATCACCTTTTATTCGATGTTTATTGCCGTTGTTGAGAGTGACCGTTAGAGACTCTTTATTTGGTTTTATCGAGTCGACTCCATCTAGTTGTTTGATACAGGTGATTATTTCCGCTCTATTTTTTGCTGTGTTGGTTTTTAAGAGGGTTTTCACGTAATTATCAATTGCTTTGTAAAATT
>NZ_VPDP01000029.1:0-15295 GCF_013417635.1 Acinetobacter sp. YH12239
AAAAAATGCGAAACCATGGAAAGATACAAAGAGCAGCTCGCTAGAGCGAAATGAATTACTTCGAACAGTTAATCTTGCGAAGCAATGCTTCTCAGGTAGGACACTATGGAAAAAATGGTCAGGCTATCATCGCCGAAGTTTGGTTGAGACTAAAATGCACTGCATCAAATTATTAGGAGATAAACTCAGTGCAAGGAGCTTTGATAGCCAAGTCAATGAGGTTCATGCACGTGTAGCAGTCCTCAACAGATTTACGGAATTAGGTCGACCACTTACCCAAGTTACGCCTTAAATTTGGCTCAATTAGGGGCGCTTTGCCTTTCAAATCTTTGTGCAACAAAGCCGTTCTAATCTCAAAACCCAAATATCTAACTTTCATTAATCCCCCAAAATAAATTTTTAATTATTCGATATTTATAGCATAAAAAACAAAAATTATATCTTGTCTATTTAGCCCCAATAGAAAAACTTATTCAAAGAGGTTTGATTTAAATTAATTCGAGAAATTAGTTCTTCTCTTTATAAACGATTTTGCTCGCTTGAATCTAAGGTATAAACGAGCACAAAACACTTTTTTTAAGAAGTGCAAGGAACCAAAGCCCTACTTTGAATAAAGTACAAGAAATGAAAAACACTGCTTTCTTTGGGGCGCGCAATTTTAACTAATGATTCTAGCCATTTTGCAAAACACAAAAAACCCACTCAATTGAGTGGGTTCTAGCATTCAAATCAGATGATTCGAGAAATTAGTTTTTCTCTTTATCAACAATTTTGTTTGCTTGAATCCAAGGCATCATCGCACGCAATTTAGCACCAGTTACTTCGATACCGTGAGCAGCGTTTTGACGACGACGAGCAGTCATAGATGGGTAGTTCAACGCACCTTCTTGGATGAACATCTTCGCATATTCACCAGATTGAATACGTTTAAGCGCATTACGCATCGCTTCACGAGACTGTTCGTTGATTACTTCAACGCCAGTTACATATTCACCGTACTCAGCATTGTTAGATACAGAGTAGTTCATGTCCGCGATACCGCCTTCGAACATTAAGTCAACGATCAATTTAAGTTCGTGTAGACATTCGAAGTAAGCCATTTCTGGCGCGTAACCCGCTTCAACAAGAGTTTCGAAGCCCATTTTAACCAATTCAACAGCACCACCACAAAGAACTGCTTGCTCACCGAAAAGGTCAGTTTCAGTTTCTTCACGGAATGAAGTTTCGATAATACCTGTACGACCGCCACCAACACCTGAAGCGTAAGAAAGCGCAAGGTTACGTGCATTACCAGAAGCATCTTGGTGAATCGCGATAAGATCAGGAACACCTGAACCACGTTGGTATTCAGAACGTACAGTGTGACCAGGTGCTTTTGGAGCGACCATGATTACGTCTAAGTCAGCACGTGGAACAACTTGGTTATAAAGAACAGAGAAACCATGAGCAAATGCAAGAGTAGCACCTTGCTTGATGTTTGGCTCAATTACATCACGGTAAAGTTGAGCTTGGAATTCATCTGGAGTCAAGATCATTACTACGTCAGCTTGAGCTACAGCAGCAGGAACTTCAGCAACTTTAAGACCAGAATTTTCAGCTTTTTTCCAAGAAGCAGAACCAGCACGTAAACCAACAGTTACGTCAACGCCAGAATCTTTAAGGTTAAGCGCGTGAGCGTGACCTTGTGAACCGTAACCAATGATTGCTACTTTCTTAGATTGGATGATAGATAAGTCGCAGTCTTTATCGTAAAAAATTTGCATTGCTGTCTCCGCTAAAATGCTTTGGCTTCCGTTTGATTAGCGAATGTTAATGTGGTTCGCCAACCCCCTCCTCTCGGAGGAGGGAAGAATTTGTTAATAAAAAATTAGATTGTTAAAACTTTTTCGCCACGTGCGATACCAGACACACCTGAACGCACAACTTCAAGAATGGTATTTTCTGCCAACGCATCAATAAAACCATCAATTTTCTCAGTTGTACCCGCGATTTGAATCGTGTAAGTCGTTGGTGTCACATCCACGATTTGTCCGCGGAAGATATCTGCTGTTCGTTTAATTTCAGCACGCGCAGAACCCAAAGCTTTTACTTTAATTAACATCAATTCACGTTCAATGTGTGAACCTTCAGAAAGGTCAACCACCTTAACCACTTCAACAAGTTTGTTGAGTTGTTTTGTGATTTGCTCAATCTTGTGATCATCACCATAAGTCGTCAATGTCAAACGAGACATTGTTGGGTCTTCTGTCGGCGCAACGTTCAAAGTTTCAATGTTATAGCCACGTTGTGAGAATAAACCCACTAAACGTGAAAGCGCGCCAGATTCGTTCTCAATGAGAACAGAGATGATATGTCTCATGCTGTGCGCTCCCCTTTAGATAACCACATATCTGTCATAGATTGACCCGCGATTAACATCGGATAAACATGCTCAGTACGGTCAACCATCACGTTGATGAATACACATTTATCATTAATCGCCATTGCTTCTGCAAGTTTCGATTCAAGCTCATCCGCGTGATCAATTTGAATACCTACATGTCCGTAAGCTTCCATCAACTTCGCAAAGTCAGGCAATGACTCAACATATGAACTTGAGTGACGACCTTCATAATTCATATCTTGCCATTGTTTCACCATACCTAAAGCACGGTTGTTTAAGCACAAGATTTTAACATTTAGGCCATATTGCTTACATGTTGAAAGCTCTTGGATACACATCTGAATGGATGCTTCACCTGTAATACAAACAACTTGTTGGTCAGGGAATGCAAGCTTAGCCGCCATCGCATATGGAAGACCAACACCCATCGTGCCTAAGCCACCCGAGTTAATCCATTGACGTGGACGTGTGTATTTGTAATACAACGCACCAAACATCTGATGTTGACCAACGTCAGAAGTGATGATTGCTTGGCTGTTCGTTACTTTATCTAAAGCTTGAATAACTTGTTGAGGTTTCATCGTACCGTCAGTTGGTTTTTCATATTTCAAACCATGAACTTGACGCCACTCATTGATTTGTTTCCACCAATCCGCAATAGCTTCAGGGTTCGGCTTAGAAATATTCAGCTGTTTTAATTGCGCTAACATTTCTTGAAGAACTGGCTCTACCGCACCCACGATTGGGATATGCGCCATGATTGTTTTTGAAATCGTCGCAGGATCGATATCAATGTGAATCACTTTCGCATTTGGACAGAATTTTGCAGGATTATTGGTTACACGGTCATCGAAACGCGCACCAACACATAGAATCACATCAGCGTGACCCATGGTCATGTTCGCTTCATATGTCCCATGCATACCCAACATACCGATGAATTGAGGATCATTACCTGGGAATGCACCTAGCCCCATCAATGTATTGGTTACTGGATAACCCAATAGATGTGCTAATTCAGTCAATAAATGTGATGCATTGCCTTGAACAACACCACCGCCCGTATAAATAATAGGACGTTTAGCATTGATCAATTCATCAATAGCTTTGCGGATCTGACCAGTATGACCACGATGTGGCGGCTGGTAAGAGCGCATTTTTACTTTTTCAGGATATTCGTATGCAAATTTTTCAGCAGGGTTTGTTGCATCTTTTGGAATATCAACAACCACAGGACCTGGACGACCTGATGACGCGATATAGAAAGCTTTTTTAATAACCGCTGGAATTTCACTCGCATGACGCACTTGGAAACTGTGTTTCACGATTGGACGAGAAATACCCACCATATCCGTTTCTTGGAATGCATCTTCACCAATCAAATGGCTTGCAACCTGACCAGACAAAATCACCATTGGGATTGAGTCCATGTAAGCTGTCGCAATTGGTGTCACAGTGTTAGTCGCACCTGGACCCGAAGTCACCAGTACAACACCTGTCTTACCTGTTACGCGCGAGTATGCATCTGCCATATGACCAGCAGCTTGCTCATGACGCACGAGGTAATGATTAATTTTGTCTTGTTTGAATAGCGCGTCGTAAATGTGTAAAACTGCGCCGCCTGGATATCCAAAAACATGTTCAACGCCTTCGTCCGCCAATGCGCGAACAAGCATTTCACCACCAGATAAAAGTTCCAACGTATTCACCCTAATCTTATTTCCACGACGTTTATGGGAGACATAAGTCGTGTTTCATTCATTCGTTTGTATGCACTGTTATAGCACACATATTTCATCGTTTTTGCTGCAATAATAAAATTTTTCGATCACAACCGTTTGAGTTGCGACTGCATATTCAACATGTTGGGATAAACATATTTCTGCTATTTCATTGTCTCGGCTTAGAGGCAACGTTATTGCAAGCTATGATATTTATTCGAAGGGTGATCGAACAAAACATATAAAACTAGAGCAGCATTTTTAGTTTTTTCACGACCAAAGTCAAGGTTTGCCGAAACCTTTTTATTGTTTATTTACCAACCGATTATTTTTCAAACGATAACTTTTGGTTGGATGATTTATAAAAAAAATTTCAAACACTTATTTTTAATATTTATATAAAACAATTTCCACGCAAAATGATTTTTTTGATTAAAATAAAACCAATTAATCTTCATCAGTTTCTCGCAAAATACTGCGATATAAACATGTAAAAAAACTCATTCCCCTCTTATTTCTTTATAGGTGAAGTCATGAATTCACTAGCATCATCTTTAAAACTTTCTTGTTTAGCATCAACGGTCGTTTTCGTTTCTATTTGTTCATCTATGGTGCAGGCAAAAGAATATTACAAATGGGTCGATCAAAATGGCTCAACCCACTACACCACCACCCCACCACCAAAATCAGCAAAAAAGAAAGGTAAAGTTGAAACATATGGTTGGAAAGCACCAACAACATCTGTCAATACAAATACAAACCAGAGCGAAGCTCCTCAAACCTCACAGACTCAAACGATACCAACGCAACAGCAAACAAAGAGTGCTTCAAATACTGAGTCACAAAACACAAATGCTGCTCCATTAAGCGAAACTCAAGTTTCAAATGAGTGAATTTGTCTTTTTGATCTTAATTTAAGTTTTGCATCCATTTTCAGTCTGTAAAATTCACTTTTAGGTGCGTTTTGCGCTATGCTGTGCGCTAAATTTTTTAACCGTTCTCTTGTATTACGTATATGACTACTCACATTGACTCTGAATACCAAGCCAGTGCGATTGAGCCCCAAGTTCAACAGGACTGGGAATCTCGCAAAGCCTTTAAAGTTGCCGACACTGTAGAAGGTCCACGTCGATATATCCTCTCGATGTTCCCTTACCCAAGTGGCAAACTGCATATGGGTCATGTACGTAACTACACGATTGGTGATGTGATCAGCCGCTTCCACCGTTTAAAAGGTGAAACTGTATTACAACCTATGGGTTGGGATGCGTTTGGTTTACCTGCTGAAAATGCTGCGATTGCACACCAAGTTGCACCTGCAAAATGGACCTTTGAAAACATTGATTACATGCGTAATCAGCTTAAAAAATTAGGTCTTGCGGTTGATTGGGATCGTGAATTTGCAACGTGTACACCAGAATATTATCGCTGGGAACAATGGTTATTCGTTCAGCTTTATAAAAAAGGCTTAATCTACCGTAAGCTTTCAACGGTAAATTGGGACCCTGTAGACCAAACTGTACTTGCAAATGAACAAGTTGAAAATGGTCGTGGTTGGCGTTCAGGTGCATTGGTTGAAAAACGTGATATTCCAATGTACTACTTCCGCATCACAGATTATGCGCAAGAATTATTAGACGATTTAGACACACTCAAAGACGGTTGGCCACAACAAGTCCTTACGATGCAACGTAACTGGATTGGTCGCTCACAAGGGATGGAAATTACCTTCCCTTCAGCGAACCCAGAAATTTATGCAGATGGTTTAACTGTATTTACTACACGTGCTGATACTTTAATGGGTGTGACTTATGTTGCAGTTGCAGCAGAACACCCGATGGCGCTTAAAGCTGCTGAAACTAACCCTGAATTGGCTGCATTTATTGAAGAATGCCGTATGGGTTCAGTTGCAGAAGCGGATCTTGCCACTGCCGAGAAAAAAGGCATGGCAACAGGTTTGTCAGTTAAGCACCCTGTAACAGGTGAAGAAGTTCCTGTTTGGATCGCAAACTATGTCTTGATGTCTTACGGTTCAGGCGCGGTGATGGCAGTTCCATCGCACGATGAACGTGACTTCGAATTTGCTAACAAATATAACTTAACCATCAAGCAAGTGATTGATGCTAAAGGTGCTGATGATGCAGACTTTGATGCGACTCAGTGGCAAGAATGGTACGGCTCAAAAGAAGGAAAATTGGTCAATTCAGGCGAATTTGACGGTTTAGACTTCCAAGGTGCATTTGATGCATTCTTAGCAAAATTAGAACCACAAGGTCTTGCGAATGTAAAAGTTCAATTCCGTTTACGTGACTGGGGTGTTTCTCGTCAGCGTTATTGGGGTTGTCCAATTCCAATGATTAACTGCCCAACTTGTGGTCAAGTGCCAGTACCTGAAGATCAACTTCCTGTTGTACTTCCAACTGACGTTGTACCAGATGGTTCAGGTAACCCTCTCAACAAGATGCCTGAATTCTATGAAACGAAATGTCCAAGCTGTAACGGCGACGCACGTCGTGAAACAGATACACTTGATACATTTGTAGAATCATCTTGGTACTATGCGCGTTATGCATCTCCTGACTTTACTGGTGGTATGGTTAAACCTGAAGCGGGTCAAACTTGGCTTCCTGTAAACCAATACATCGGTGGTGTTGAACACGCGATTCTGCATTTGTTATATGCACGTTTCTTCCACAAATTGATGCGTGATGAAGGTGTAGTACAAGGTAACGAACCATTCACCAACTTGTTAACGCAAGGTATGGTACTTGCTGATACCTATTACCGCGAATCTGAATCAGGTAAGAAAACGTGGTTCAACCCTGCTGACATCGAACTTGAGCGTGATGAAAAAGGTCGTATCACATCTGCAAAATACAAAGGTGATGGTCAAGACGTTATCGTTGGCGGTCAAGAAAAAATGTCGAAGTCGAAAAATAACGGTATCGACCCACAATCTATTATTGACCAATACGGCGCAGATACTGCACGTGTATTCATGATGTTCGCTGCACCACCTGATCAATCACTTGAATGGTCAGATGCAGGTGTGGAAGGTGCAAACCGCTTCTTAAAACGTGTATGGCGCTTGGCAACTGGTTTCCTTGAACAAGGTAATACTGCATCAGCGATTGATAAAGCTGCGCTTTCAACTGCGGCTCAAGATTTACGTCGTAAAACGCACGAAACCATCCAAAAAGTGGGTGATGACATCGAACGTCGTCATGCATTTAACACTGCGATTGCAGCGATGATGGAACTTCTGAATGCAAACAATAAGTTTGAAGCGAAAGATGACAACGACGTTGCTGTGGCACGTGAGTCAATTACAACGCTTCTTACTTTACTTGCACCATTTGCACCGCATTTAAGTGAAACGTTATTGGCGCAGTTTGGTATCGAGTTAAATGCAACATTATTCCCTCAAGTGGATGAATCTGCATTAACACGTAATACACAAACCATTGTGGTTCAAGTGAACGGTAAGCTTCGTGGCAAACTTGAAGTGTCTGTAGATGCATCAAAAGATGACATTCTGGCGCAAGCAAAAGCATTGCCTGAAGTACAACAATTCTTAACAGGTCCAACCAAGAAAGAAATTGTTGTTCCGAACAAGTTAGTAAATTTGGTGGTTTAAGAACCTTAAAGCCTCCCTGAGTAAGATATAAAGCACTGCTTTAGATCAAAGCGCAAGAAAGGGAGCTTTGGAGTGATTTAATCTCCCTTGCGAAGCATTGCTTCTCACCTCTTTTAAAAAGAGGGAAATATAAGGATTTCACAATTCCCAAACAAAGCCCGTTGCCAGTCAACGGGCTTTGCACATACAATCAGAATATTCAAAATTTATCCTGAGTCTCAGGAAATACACAGAGGATCTACAATGCATTTGAGCAAACGTTTAGCTATTGCTGTTCTAACTTTAGGCTTAAGCGCAACTATGGTCGGCTGTGGATTTCATCTAAAAGGGACCAATCCAACTTCAACGCCACTGGCTTATACAAAGCTTGAATTGGCACTCCCTGCCAATACCTCAGATTTAGAGCGTAAACTCAGTGTTTATCTTACTGCTGCAGGTGTGCAACTGAGTAATTCCAACGATGCATATGTATTACGTATCATCGACTATAAGCCAATTCGCCATGAGCTCAACGGCAAACTCATTGAAGTTCTACTCAGACTTTCTGTGACTTTCCAAATCGAAGATCGTCAAGGTAACTTAGTGACAAAACCTCGAACTTTAACTGCGACACGTACATATCAATATAATGTTGCAACCGTGAACACAGATGATCAACAAAATAAATATCTCAGTGAAATCTTAATTGACGATGTCGCTCAACAGATCTCTCGTCAAATTGCTGCAAACCGTCTGCCAAAAGCAGAAGCAAATGTCCTGTTACCTGTGCAACAAACTTTTGAACCTACTGCCTCTGAAAATCCGTAACTCAGAATGAAGTTAGATTATCTACAAGCATTAAAACGTGTAAACGAAGCACGTGGTGCATGGGTATTACATGGTCAAGAACCTTTACTTGAACAAAATCTTCTAGATGCTTTCCGTCAAAGTTGGCTCATCAATCACGTTGAAAGAGAGCGCTATGACATCCAAAGCGTCGCTGATTGGAAAAACGTATTTAACGCGCTCAACAGCCTTTCGCTGTTTTCACAAAATCTCGCAATAGAGGTCCATGGCAACATTAAGCCAGATACCAATGCGTTAAAGTTACTCAAGCATTATATCCAGCATAATGAACACAACTTGTTGTTGATCATTATGCCTAAGCAAGATAGTAGCAGCTTAAAGTCGGCGTTTTTTCAGATTATTGAAGCCAATGGTGTCGTGGTTCCCCTTACAGCAACCTATGCGCAAGATCGTCAGCGCATACTCAGCATAGAAGCTGATAAAATTGGAATTCAACTGAGCCAAGATGCATGGCAATGGCTTGAAGTCCACCATGAACATAATTTATTGGCTGCCAAAAACAGCTTAATGCGTCTTGCAGACACATTCCCTGATGTACAGCATCTTGAAATGCAACATTTGCTCGAATGCTTACAAGATCAATCACGCTATACCACTTTTGACTTAAGCGATGCATTGATTTCAGGCAACCTAAGCCAAGCGATTAAAATATATCAATATTTAGTCGAAGCTGGCGAACCACATAGTTTGGTCTTATGGACGGTAAGCAAAGAAATGCGCTTATTAATGCAACTCTTTGAGCAACCACAAAATGCATTACAACTCGGCATTTGGAAAACCAAAGTCAGTCTTTACCAACAAGCCTTGAGACGTCTTAATCCCAAGCAATTTCTCACATGGCCACAGTTGCTATTAAGAATCGATGCTGCCATCAAAGGCAAAAATATTGAAAATCCAGAACACCTCATACAACAAGCGATTGCTGAATTATGTGGAAAAACCTTGTTTGCTTAGTTAACCAGCAAGGTTTATTTATAAATATAAGAATGATTATTGATTTTATTTAAGAAAAATACACTTTTTATCCTTATTTCATCATTATAATTCTCTCAATTTCTGTCATTTTTCAATATCGCCATGCAAAAAATAAAACCAAGGAAATTGATTATCATCGCGATCATTGCGATTGCAGCTATCGCTTTAGCTTGGTATTTCTTTAAACCTAAAGATGAGCAACCTCAGTTTATTACCGCTGAAGTGACACGTGGTGATATTGAAAACTCTGTCCTTGCAACAGGTGTATTAGAAGCGACCAAAATGGTTAGCGTTGGTGCACAGGTTTCAGGTCAGGTGAAAAAAATGTATGTACAACTAGGTGATCAAGTCAAACAAGGTCAACTGATTGCTCAAATCGATTCCGTTCGTCAGGAAAATGATCTAAAAACAGCTGAAGCCAGCATTAAAAATCAGTTGGCTCAATTGGCAGTCAAACAAGCAAATCTGACTAAAGTTGAGGCAGAATATAATCGCCAAAAAGCCATGTATGCCCAAGATGCAACTTCTCGTGCCGAGTATGAGTCCGCATTAGCAAGTTATAAAACTGCTCAAGCCGATATCGTGGCGATGAATGCTCAAATCGAGCAATCTCGTTTGTCACTGGCGACGACTAAAGAAGATTTAGGCTATACCCGTATCGTTGCTCCGATGGATGGCACAATTGTGGCAATTGTGACTGAAGAAGGTCAAACAGTGAACGCGAATCAAAGCGCGCCAACCATCGTGAAATTAGCAAAACTTGACACCATGACAGTTAAGGCTGAAATTTCTGAAGCAGACGTTATGCGTGTTGAGAAAGGTCAAACTGTTTATTTCACCACTTTAGGTAATAGCGAGAAAAAGCACTACGCAACACTGCGTCAAGTTGAACCTGCACCTAACTCCATCAATACAGAAACCAACAACTCAAATTCATCTTCATCAAGTACAGCTGTGTATTACAACGCTCTATTCGATGTTCCTAATGAAGATGGAAAATTGCGTATTGATATGACTGCACAAGTCTATATCGTGTTAGATGAAGCAAAGAATGCACTGACTATTCCATCTTCTGCTGTTCAAAGCTCTAATCGTCCTGCTCGCCAGCGTGGTGCAAATGCGGGTTCAAATGCACCAGAACGTAATGAACAAGCTCGTGGTGAAGGGCGTGGCGAACGTTCATCAGCGGATCGTCCTAAGCGTTTAGAATTAACGCCTGAGGAAAAGGCATTAGTCGATCAAGGTAAAGCTTCCATGGCTATGGTACGCGTACTTCAAGCAGATGGTACAGCCAAACCAACCCCTGTTCTTATCGGTCTAAATAACCGTGCGACAGCGCAAGTTTTACGCGGTTTAAAATTAGGCGATAAAGTGGTGATTGCTGATGGTTCTGACACATCAAATGACTCAGCTAAACGTGGCGCACGTGGTGGCGCTGGTCCAATGAGAATGTAATTATGAGTCAGACGAGAACACCTCTACTCGAGGTCAAAAACCTGACCCGTGAATTCCCTGCTGGTGAGTCTACTGTGCAAATTCTAAAAGGGGTAAATCTTGAGATTTATCCTGGAGAATTGGTTGCCATTGTAGGTCAATCAGGCTCAGGAAAATCAACACTGATGAACATCTTAGGATGTTTAGATAAACCGACCAATGGTAGCTACAAGGTTAAGGGCCGCGAAACACGTGAGCTAGAACCTGATGAACTTGCTCAATTACGCCGTGAATATTTCGGATTCATCTTCCAGCGCTACCATTTACTTGGTGACTTAAATGCAGCTGGTAATGTCGAAGTCCCTGCGATCTATGCCGGCGCTGATGCTTCTGAACGCCATGATCGTGCGGTTCAGCTTTTGTCCGATTTAGGTTTAGGTGAAAAAACCCAAAACCGCCCAAGTCAACTTTCAGGTGGTCAGCAACAGCGTGTTTCGATTGCTCGCGCGTTGATGAATGGCGGTGATGTTATTCTCGCCGATGAGCCTACTGGTGCATTAGATAAAAATAGCGGTATTGAAGTGATGCGTATTTTACGCGAACTGAATGCCAAAGGTCATACCATCATTCTCGTCACTCATGATCACAATGTTGCCAAAAATGCGACTCGTATTATTGAGATTTCAGACGGTAATATTATTTCAGATGAACCCAATGTTCCTGAGATTGATGATGGCTTTGAACGTGAAGAATTGATTCGTGCTGAGCAAAAGAAAACATCGTCTTGGCGTTCAGCTTTAGACCGTTTAGGTGAAGCTTTCCGCATGGCGCTTCTGGCCATGAATGCTCATCGAATGCGTACTTTTTTGACCATGCTCGGAATCATTATCGGCATCGCATCTGTCGTTTCGGTTGTCGCACTTGGGAATGGATCACAAAAACAAATTTTAGAAAATATTAGTAGTTTGGGCACCAATACCATTACGGTCTACCAAGGACGTGGTTTTGGTGATAACTCCCGATCTTCTCAGGCCAAGACCTTAATCCCTGCTGATGCTGATGCATTAGCGGAACAGCCTTATGTCGATGGAGTCAGCCCTTCAGTCAATAGTTCAGTCACAGGAAGATATAAAGATGTAGAGGCATCCACAACAGTCAATGGCGTCAGTGAAGACTTTTTCTATGTGCGTGGTTTAACGTTTAAATCAGGTCAACCATTTGACAAACATAGTGTTACTGAACAAGCCCAAGATGTTGTAATTGATACCAATACCCAAAAAACATTCTTTAGCGATGGTACGAATCCTATTGGTCAAGTGATTCTATTAGGCAGTGTACCAAGCCGTATTATTGGTATCGTAGATGCTCAACAAGGCATGATGGGTAACTCAGATAGTCTCAACGTCTATCTCCCTTACTCAACCGTCATGAGTCGAATGCTTGGACAGTCGAATGTGAGAAGTATCATCGTTCGTGTGAAAGATGAATATTCAAGTGCAGCTGCTGAAAATGCAATCTTGAGTTTATTGGTACAGCGTCATGGTGCTCAAGATGTCTTTACACAAAATGCGGACAGTATTCGTGAAACCATCCAGCAAACAACCGCTACAATGACTTTACTCATTTCTGCGATTGCTGTGATTTCTTTGGTCGTTGGTGGTATCGGTGTCATGAACATTATGTTGGTGTCTGTCACTGAACGAACGCAAGAAATTGGTGTGCGAATGGCCGTGGGTGCTCGACAAAGCGATATTTTGCAACAATTCCTGATTGAAGCCGTATTGGTCTGTATTTTAGGCGGTATCCTTGGGGTGTTGTTATCACTGGGAATTGGTCAGCTGATTACACACTTTGCTGGTGGCACGTTCCAAATGGCGTATTCAACCACATCAATAATTGCTGCATTCGTTTGTTCAAGTTTAATCGGGATCGTATTCGGTTTTATCCCAGCACGAAATGCTGCTCGCTTAAATCCTGTCGATGCACTGTCAAGAGAATAATAAGGTATAACTATGCGTAATCAACTTAATAAACTGTTCATGACCTTAGCATTAACAGGCTCTTTAGTCGGTTGTGCGGCTGTAGTGAAAACGCCTTATCAAGCTCCTGCAGTCGATATTCCACAGGGCTTTCAAAACAGCCAACAACTCAGCCAAAATATCCACCAACAGGCTTTTCATGATCAATGGTGGACATTATTTGGTGATGCACAGCTCAACCAATTGGTTGAACAAGTGATTGCCCGTAATACTGATTTAGCTGTTGCTGGGATTAATTTGCAACAAGCACGCATTCAAGCCAAGCAATCTGAAAGTCAGCAAGGTGTGCGTATTGGCAATGCAGGTGCATCGGTCGGTCATCGCTTTAGTTTAGATGGTGATGGCGATTCTTCAAATGGTATTTCACTGAACTATCCTGGCTTAAGCTATGAGCTGGATTTATTCGGTAAATTGGCCAATCAAACTGAGGCTTCTCGTTGGGAAGCGCTTGCGACAGAGCAGGATTTACAAGCCACTGCACAAAGCCTGATTGCGACAACTGCACAATTGTATTGGCAATTGGGATATCTCAATGAACGCCTATCTGTGGCTCAACAAAACTTGGCGAGTACGCAGAAAACTTATGAATTAGTGCAAACACAGTATCGAGCTGGGGCGGTATCAGGTCTTGATTTAACGTCAGCTGAACAAGCTGTTCAGAGTCAAAAAGCTACGTTAAGCCAGATCGAACAGCAAAAAGTTGAAACTCGAACTGCTCTTGCGGTATTGCTCAATCAACCTGTGCAACAGTTGAATATCACAGAGCCACAGCGCTTACCACTTTCTGCCCTACCGCAAATTCAATCGGGCTTACCAGCTGAGCTTTTATCGCGCCGTCCTGATTTGCAAGCAGCCGAGTTACGTTTACGCAAAGCACTTTCCAATAAAGATGCGAATAAAGCAAGTTATTACCCTTCGATTAATTTAACGGGTAGTATAACTACTGGAGGCTCGAGCACTTCGCTGAGTAATGTGCTGTCTAATCCTGCTGCAATATTGGGTGCGGGTCTTACACTACCCTTCTTGCAATGGAATGACATGAAACGTGATTTACGTGTGAACGAATTGGATTATGAAAAATCAATTATTCAATACCGTCAGACCTTATACAAAGCTTTTGCCGATGTTGAAAATGCGTTATCTGCACGCAATGAAATAGACAAACAAGTCGCTTTACAAGAACGTAATGTTCAACTCGCTGAGAAAACGGAACAACTCACGCAAGTGCGTTATAAGAATGGTGCAATTGCACTTAAGAATTTGATCGATGCACAACGTACTACTCGTGAAGCACGTTTGAGTTTGGTTCAAGCCAAACAGACTCAGTACAATGCTTATGTGACGTTACTGCAAGCATTGGGTGGAAGTCCGATTCAGCAGTTGCCTTGAATAAAAAAAGCCCGTAAGGGCTTTTTAAATCTTTTCATTTATTATCAAATTTATAATTTAAGCCACTAAAAAAATAGAATCTTTTAAGAGCATACTCCCAGAACAGTAATATCATTAAAATAATTGCATAAACAGATAGATTAGATTTAATTCCCTCCATCATCTCACCAGCATAGAATTCGAAAGGAGAATTAATTACAATATAATAAGGACCAATAAATAGCATATATAAAAATAAAACAATTTGAAAAAAAAGACCATCCCCCCAAACCTTCCCATAAGTTAATTCAAAATTATAAGAGTAATCATCTAGATTCCCACCATTAATAAAATTATTTTCTTTAAATTTTCTTTGCCCCCTTTTAATTCTATTAAACGAAAGTAAAAAATCAACAACTAATATCAAAAACAGGTATTTAAAAATAACTTGCCACCCATCTTTAGATGTTAAATAAATAGCCCCAAAAGCTAATAAAAAAATTATAAAAACATTTAAAAAAAGAAAAATAAAATATTTATTATTGTAATTTTTTCGAGCTAACAACCAAAATAGTATACTTAACCCAAAACCAAATATTAACCATATTAAATATCCATAATATTGATATGACCAAAATGGCAACATAATAAATATTACAACAAACAAGATAGATTTGTTAATTAACTCGAATTTTTTCATAGCAAACTCAATTTAAAATCCAACTAGGTACAGTATAGTTAATACCTACTAGTCTACTTATAGATGGCTTTGTTGCACAAAGATTTGAAAGGCAAAGCGCCCCTAATTGAGCCAAATTTAAGGCGTAACTTGGGTAAGTGGTCGACCTAATTCCGTAAATCTGTTGAGGACTGCTACACGTGCATGAATCTC
>NZ_VPDP01000030.1:0-13980 GCF_013417635.1 Acinetobacter sp. YH12239
CGCGATTAATGAGTGCTCGGTTATATGCGGGCCAATTGGTTGTGCGGTAGATTTTGTGTGTAGGCTTCTTCATTTGAAAATTATATGGCTGAAGAAGCCCTTAAGAATAGCTTTCTGCAACAAAGCCGAATTAGAATATCTTCAGTTGAAATTGAAGAAGATAATAAGAATAAAGGAATAAAAATAAAGGCTGTTATAAAGTAAAGTGTAAAAAAGCCTTTCTTCGTTGATTTTTTTATAGGAGAGATAGCCCCACCCATCCCCACTTGCATATATAATAAACCTGACTCTGGACTCAATGCCGAATATAATTCATAAATATTGTCTCTAATGTTTTTTGCAACACATACAACATAATCACCCTCTTTCAAATATATTCGATGAAACTTGCCAATAAATACCTTTCCATCAACTTCCATCACTATGGTATCTACTAGCAATTTACTTTTACTGGCTAAAAAAACCGTTTGTGCTCCAAGCGAAACACTACCAGTCATGCTACTTAGGATTGCCGAAGATATGATAAAACTATCTGTACCACTCCCCAATGCATCTAGCATTGCGTCACTTAATTCTATGCGATTAATACGCCCTTCAAATTTAAATAGGTTATGCATTATTTTTTTGTTTTAGATTCAACATAGTTTTCTGGGTATGGATCATCCTGTATCACACGTCTGTATTCATAAACAGATTCTAGAAATCTTCTTTCATTAGGATCTCTATATCTGGCAGTTAACATATAAATTTCATCGGTATTTTTAAATCCAAATTTATCAAAAACTAATTCTGAAATTTCTGATAGCTCAAAAACGGGTTTAGATGCCCAGTGAATGAGATAAAATAAAATAAAATAGGAAACAACTAGAGCTAATATAATAATAATTATATTTTCAAAATTTAAGCCTTTAAGATAAAGGAATAAAATAATTGAAAATACTGTAGATATAATATATAAGAAATAGAAAGCCTTTTTTGTTGATTTTTTTGCTGGTTTCACGGATGCTCCCATCCCCACTTGCATATACAATAAGCCCGACTCTGGACTTAATACCGAATATAATTCATATATATTGTCTCTAATATTTTTTGCAACACATACAACATAATCACCTTCTTGCAAATATATTCGGTGAAACTTGCCAACAAATACCTTTCCATCAACTTCCATCACCATAGTATCTACTAGCAATTTACTTTTACTAGCTAAAAAAACTGTTTGTGCTCCAAGCGAAATACTACCAGTCATACCACTTAGGATTGCCGAAGATGTGATAAAACTATCTGTTCCACTCCTCAATGCATCTAGCATTGCGTCACTTAATTCTATGCGATTAATACGCCCTTCAAATTTAAATAGGTTATGCATTTTCTATATAATCACTATGGCTTTAGCAAAGCCTTCAAATTCTCCATCTTCTTTTTTATAAGCATTTTCTTTACTCTTAGCTTTTCTAAATGATGATTTTTGACACCAGTCTTCCATTTCATCATCTAGGCAGTAGGCTTTTACTAAGGACTCTAAAGCTAATAAACCAACATGCACACCAACACTACCAGCGATCACTCTTGCACTTGTTAAAAAACAATAATAGCGTTCATCGTTACATCTAACTTTACGATTGGTTTAGATGTTAGTCTTACGCCACCCTTCTTGCAATGAAATGACATGAAACGTGATTTACGTGTGAACAAATTGGATTATGAAAATTCAATTATTCAATACCGTCAGATCTTGTACAACCTTTTGCCGATGTTGAAAATGCGTTATCTGCACGCAATGAAATAGACAAACAAGTCGCTTTACAAGAACGTAATGTTCAACTCGCTGAGAAAACGGAACAACTCACACAAGTGCGTTATAAGAATGGTGCAATTGCACTTAAGAATTTGATTGATGCACAACGTACTACTCGTGAAGCACGTTTAAGTTTAGTTCAAGCCAAACAGACTCAGTACAATGCTTACGTGACGTTATTGCAAGCTTTGGGTGGAAGTCCGATTCAGCAATTACCTTAAATTTGATTAAAAATTAAAAAGCCCTAAGGGGCTTTTAATTTTACATGACTTCAAGAAAATATATTTTCATCTAAAACTCCAACTTAAATAAGCCAATCCTGTAAAAAAAGCAATCGCCAAACTAAATAAAATCAATCCACTCAAAGCTATGACTAAAATCTGCGTCCATTTAAATGTTAACGGTTCAAGATGCCGCTGTTGTCTCCTAGAGTCATACGCATCATCTATATCAACCTCACATTCTTTTTCAATATGTGGCGGCCATTGTGGGATTTTTGAAAAAAACAGCCCCAATCTTCTTAAAAATAAATTTGGCAACCAAAAAATACTATTTAATGTAACCGACAACATATACCTATACTCTGGTCGTGCTTGCTGAACTCTTTCTACAATATCGTTAATCATATAAACACGTTCAAAGGTTTCTTTAAAACTTGGCTTTCGATTGTAAACGTCAAAAAATTCTGGAATTGCTGCATCAATCTTTTTTAAATCTTCTCTTTGCATATAAGCCTTAAAAAATGCTAAATGCTGATCTAAAAGATTAGGCTCATATACAGGTGCCAAAAATGGAAATATTATTTCTTCTTCTACTATATTTTCTGAATTAACTAAGCTTCCTCTTAATTCAATATCATCTCCCTCTTTAACCGCTGAAAAACGTAAATCCTGCCAATTTAGTTCAATGATTTTTTGTTGCTGCGGTGAAAAAGCGTAGACTTTCTGAGTTTTACGGTTAAAACGAATTGGATAATGGGTATAACCAAATAGATCATATTTTGCCATTTGGTAATTGGAATAAATTAAGTACAGTATTCCTGGTATAAAAATGCCCAACCCGACTACTAATAAATATTCTTGCGCTAAAATAACTTTATAAAGACCATATAAACATACAAATATACCTAGTATTAACACCCCCCACATTGGAAGTGCCAATGCGGTGGCACGTCCACGAATAAACTCCCAACTATCCATCACTTCCACAAAGGTAGAATTAAAACGAATTACTTGACGGTGGGGATACAACTGATCTGTGTTTAGGCTATTGATATCAATTTCCCGCAGGCGCAAACGACCATGTTTATTCGGTACACCGATCTCAAAGGGTTGATTCAATGTGGTGAATTTGGTTTCGTAATCTTCTCTTAGCATTTGGTTTTATTCTTATCTAGCATTCCAACTTAAATAAGCCAGTCCCGCTAAGAATGCAATAAAAATGCTGGTTCCTATAAACCAACCTATAAAGAGAATCACTTTTTCACTGAAACTAAACACCAATGGATCAAGGTGCCGTTTTTGCCTTCTAGAGTCATAAGGGTCATCTATCGCAACCTCACATTCTTTTTCAATATGTGCAGGCCATTGTGGAATCTTTGAAAAAAGTAAGCCCAATCGCCTTAATAGAATTAATGGAAATAATGCAAAAGCAACACCCGCTATTCCATTATCTCGCTCAACAGGACGAGTTTGTTGGATGATTTCTTCACCATCGAACTGCATATAAACACGTTCAAAACTTTCTTTAAATGTCTCTTTTCGGTTATAGACATCAAAAAATTCTGGAATCGTGGCATCAATCTTTTTTAAATCATCATCTTGCATATAGGCTTTAAAGAATGCCAAATGTTGATCAACCAATTCTCTTCCATATATTTTTGTAATAAAAGGAAAAATGATTTCTTCTTCGACGATATTATCTGCATTGACTAAACTTGCTCTTAATTCAATATCAAAATGACCTTCTTGAACTGCTGAAAAACGTAAATCCTGCCAATCGAGTTCAATGATTTTTTGTTGCTGCGGTGAAAAAGCGTAGACTTTCTGCGTTTTACGGTTAAAACGAATTGGATAATGGGTATAACTAAATAGGTCATATTTCGCCATTTGGTAATTGGAATAAACTAAATAGGCTAAACCAATAATTAGACAGGCAAATACAACCATACTCCAGTAAACTTGTTTAAAGTACAAGCTATATATAAAGAACAAAAACATACCGATTGCAAAAAATAATGCAGCCCACATTGGAAGTGCCAATGCGGTGGCACGACCTCGAATAAATTCCCAACTATCCATCACTTCCACAAAAGTGGAGTTAAATCGAATCACCTGACGGTGGGGATAGAGCTGATCGGTGTTTAGGCTATTGATATCAATTTCCCGCAGACGCAAACGACCATGTTTATTCGGTACACCGATCTCAAAGGGTTGATTCAAGGTAGTGAATTTGGTTTCGTAATCTTCTCTTAGCATTTGGTTTTATTCTTATCTAGCATTCCAACTTAAATAAGCCAGTCCCGCTAAAAATGCAATAAAAATGCTGGTTCCTATAAACCAACCTATAAAGAGAATCACTTTTTCACTGAAACTAAACACCAATGGATCAAGGTGCCGTTTTTGCCTTCTAGAGTCATAAGGGTCATCTATCGCAACCTCACATTCCTTTTCAATATGTGCAGGCCATTGAGGGATTTTTGAAAAAAGTATCCCGAGACGTCGAACAAGTATTGTTAAGAACCATATACTTGCCATCATTGAAACGCCCGAAATATCTTTCTTTGTTGGACGTGTTTGCATAGCTAACTCATTGAGAACGTCATTAACCATGTAAACCCGTTCAAAACTTTCCTTAAATGTCTCTTTTCGGCTATAGACATCAAAAAACTCTGGAATCACTGCGTCAATCTTTTCTAGATCATCACCTTGCATATAGGCTTTAAAAAATGCTAAGTGTTGATCAATCACATTATGATCATCAAACGAAACATATGGAAGAATAATTTCTTCTTCTACGATATTCTCTGAATTAACTAGACTTGCTCGTAATTCAATATCAAAACGACCTTCTTGAACTGCTGAAAAACGTAAATCCTGCCAATCGAGTTCAATAATTTTTTGTCGTTGCGGTGAAAAAGCGTAGACTTTCTGAGTTTTACGGTTAAAACGAATTGGATAATGGGTATAACCAAATAGATCATATTTTGCCATTTGGTAATTGGAATAAATTAAGTACAGTATTCCTGGTATAAAAATGCCCAACCCGACTACTAATAAATATTCTTGCGCTAAAATAACTTTATAAAGACCATATAAACATACAAATATACCTAGTATTAACACCCCCCACATCGGAAGTGCCAATGCGGTGGCACGTCCACGAATAAACTCCCAACTATCCATCACTTCCACAAAGGTAGAATTAAAACGAATTACTTGACGGTGGGGATAGAGCTGATCAGTGTTTAACCTTTTGATATCAATTTCCCGCATAAGAATTTGATTGATGCACAACGTACTACACGTGAAGCACGTTTAAGTTTAGTTCAAGCCAAACAGATTCAATACAATGCTTACGTGACATTACTGCAAGCATTGGGTGGAAGCTCGATTCAGCAATTGCCTTAAACAAAAAAGCCCGTAAGGGCTTTTTTTATTTATCTTCTAAATAACTTTCAGGATATGGGTCATTCTTTATCACTTTCCGATACTCGAAAACTGACTCCAATGTTATTGCACTTGCTTTATCATGGTATCTTGCAGTTATCAAACTAATATCCTTAAATGAATCAAATTCATACATTTTAAAAACTTTTTCTGATTTGACTGCAAAAGGTTTACTTGTCCTCATAAGTACCCAGAAAAATCCTAGCATGAAGATGTAACAAATTAAAAAAATAATACTATTTTCTAATAAGTTGCTCCAAAATGATGTTTCGCTCATATATGATAAAGTAATTGCTAGGCCTCCAAGCATTATGAGTAAGAATTTAGCAAGCGCAATAAATATAGAATGATTCGCTTTGATAGTCGTTCCCATTTCCATTTGCATATACAATAAACCAGTTTTGGGGCTCAATACCGCATATGGTTCAAACGTATTATCATTATTTTTTTTAACTATACAAATAAGGTACTCATTGTCTTCAAAAAGAACTTTTTGAAATTCACCAATACAAATATGGTTGTTAATTTGCATCTTATATGAATGAACATTCTTTTTTGTTTTTGTTGCTAAATATATATTTTGAGATGCCTGTAAGATATTTTCACCAATTACACCTAAAAAAGATGAAGTCCTAATTATTTTATCAGTGTTCTTACCAAATACACTCCACACTGAATTTTTTATCTGAAGATCAGAAACTCTTCCTTCAATTTTCAAAAGCTCTTCCATTTGATTTATCCTAAAAATTAACTAGCAACCAACCGTTTCAGCACATTTTTGATCCCACTGGTGATACTCGCTCAAATCATTGATATTTTTATAATAGAATCTAATATTATATATCGCATCAGCATGGCCTGCTTCAGCTAAAGGCTTAATTAATTCGATCGCTTTTGAGTAATTTTCTTCAACCCCGTCCCCTCTCGCATACATTGTTGCTAGTTGTAATGTAGCGGATGTATAGCCTTGTTCTGCAGACAACTCATACCAGTGTCGTGCTTTTTCATCATCTTTTTTTACCAAATCGGATTGATAGTACACTTGCCCCAAATTGAACTGAGCATCTGCATTACCTTTTTGTGCAGCTTGCGTAAAGTAGTCAAGCGCTATATTTACATCTATTTCAGTACCATTGCCATTTTCATATATGATTCCTAATAGATTCAATGCAGGTGCATAATCCTTGATATTTTCCAAAATCGATTTTGCTTCCGAAAATTTTCCTTGATCAAATCTGATTCTAGCAACGTTATACATTGCAGGAATGTATTTCTGATTACCTGCCTTACTATATAGTTCAAGAGCTTTATTTAGATCTTTTTTCACATAAAAACCATGTTCGTAAAAAGAACCCAATTCATTAGTCGCATAATTCTGATATTTTTTTGATCGATTCAATTTTAATAATGCATCATAAGCTTGTTGATAGTTGTGGTCTTTCGAACTCTTTTGGTAATGTTTTAAAGTATCCTCATCATTCAAATTAGATGAAGAACAAGACACAATCACAAAGAGTGCTAACACAACAAATGAGAATTTCATAAACAACACAAGTCCCTTTTGAGCAAATGAATCATAATTTGAATTGAAAATTTAAACATGATTTAGAATAAATAATAAATTAGGTAGTTTATAGTTAAGAACGGCTTTGTTGTATAAAGGATTTAAAGGCAAAGTTCTCCTAGGCGCCTCAAATTTAAGTGACAACTTGAGTATGAGGTCGGCCTAATTATGTAAATTTATTTAAAATAGCTATACGGGCACGTACCTCATTGACTTGGCTTTGAAAGTTCCTAGCACTGAGTTTATCGCCTAAAAACTTGATGCAATGCATCTTAGTTTCGACCAAACTTCGGTGATGATAGCCTGACCATTTTTTCCATAGTGTCCTACCTGAGAAGCATTGCTTCGCAAGATTAACTGTTCGAAGTAATTCATTTCGCTCTCGCGAATGAACTTTGTTATCTTTCCAAGGCTTTGCATTTTTTCTGGGTGGAATCACTGCATACGCTTGCCGATCTGCAATGACCTGACGGCATTGTTTTGTGTCATAAGCCCCGTCTGTATAGACTGAATCAATCTGCTCATCTAATGGGATTTGATCAAGTAAATCTCCAAGAACTTGCGAATCACTGATATTATTCGTTGTAAGCTGAGCTGCTCGTATTTGCAGGGTTTTAGCATCTATACCGATATGCAGTTTACGCCATTGGCGACGATATTCAGGCTGATGTTTCTTACGTTTCCATTCACCTTCACCTAAAAACTTCAAGCCCGTGGAATCGACGGGTAGATGCAGTCCATTACAACTCTTTTCATAGCAAATTTGAATATCAATATGCTTTTGTCTTCTGCAAATGGTTGAATAATCTGGAGCTGTCCAATTTAGACCACACAGTCTAATAAAGCTTTGAACAAAACCAGTGACCATCCGTAAGGAAAGACGAAATAAGGATTTGATCATTAAACAGCATTGAATGGCTGTGTCGGAATAAGTGTGATTTCGACCATGTTTGCCTTTTGGGGGAGCGTACCATTGGGTTTTTGGATCAAACCAAATTGTTAAGTTACCACGATTGATCAAAGCACGATTGTAGGATGACCAATTTGTTGTACGATAAATTTTAGGTGTAGGCTTATTCATCTGAGAATTATATTGCTGAGTAAGCCTTAAGAGGTAGGTTTATGCAACAAAGCCCTAAGGACTCTAAAGCTAATAAACCAACATGCACACCAACACCACCAGCGATCACTCTTGCACTTGTTAAAAAACAATAATAGCGTTCATCGTTACATCTAACTTTTCGATTGGTTTAGGTGTTAGTCTTATGCCATTCTTCTTGCAATGAAATGACATGAAACGTGATTTACGTGTGAACAAATTGGATTATGAAAATTCAATTATTCAATACCGTCAGATCTTGTACAACCTTTTGCCGATGTTGAAAATGCGTTATCTGCACGCAATGAAATAGACAAACAAGTCGCTTTACAAGAACGTAATGTTAAACTCGCTGAGAAAACGGAACAACTGACTCAAGTGCGTTATAAAAATGGTGCTGTGGCGCTGAAGAATTTGATCGATGCCCAGCGTACGACACGTGAAGCACGTTTGAGTTTGGTTCAAGCCAAACAGACTCAGTATAATGCTTATGTGACATTATTACAGGCTTTGGGTGGAAGCGCGATTAAATAGTTACCTTAAATAAAAAAAGCCCGAAAGGGCTTTTTTAAAACTGATCTATTTTCAAGTTGTCTTTCAAGCTACAAATACAAAGAATATAATCACCACAATATTACAAAACCGAACTTTCTCTATTTTTATACTTTTATTATGATATCTAATATAATTTCTTTAATTTGCTGAATAATAAGATGATCAAACAAAATTTAGTTGCTCTTTTATGTACTACAATTGCTCTGACTGCTTGTGCAAAATCTAAGACTGAATCAGCAATTTCAGAGCCAACATCAAAACATTCTGTAAGTTCTAAACAAGACCCTGTTTTACAAAAGAGAATTGATCAGCTAGTTGAAAAAACTAAAAAGAATATGATTTTTATAGAGGGTGGTACGTTTATGATGGGCGACTTCGGCCCACTTACACGTAAAGATAAACTGCCTATTGTTGGACTTTATGCTGCTATGCCTGCACATAAAGTGACCCTTGATAGTTTTAGTCTAAATGCATATAAAACGACATTCGATGATTTTGATATTTATACGGACAGTTTAGGATTACCTCGTATCAGTATGCAAGAAATTGCAAAAATAGCTCGTCAACCAATGGCGCCAGCAGGTATCAGTTGGCAACAGGCATCAGATTATTGTCAATGGTTAGGGAAACAAGTCGGCATCCCTATGAATTTACCAACTGAAGCACAGTGGGAATATGCTGCCCGAAATAAAGGACAGTATGTCATATACCCTACAGACAATGGCAATTATGAAACGGGGCGTAATGTTTGGAGTGATGAACAAAGACGTGAATATAGCCAATCTATATCTGATGCTGATGGTATTAAGGTGGCAAAACTAGGTAAATTTCCACCAACACCTTTAGGTTTTTACGATATGGCAACCGATAACTATGAATGGATGTCCGATTGGTTTGATCCACAGTATTATAAAAATTCACCTGAGCTCAATCCACAGGGTCCCAAGTCGGGTAAATTAAAATCCGTAAGGAGTACACATCAAGAAGGAGCAGCGCAAAGTTTAGCAATACACGGAAGCGTAACTACTATTTACAGAAGTGGAATGGAACCTAACCCACAGTTTGATAAAAATGATTTAGATGGTATCAAATATTTAAATCCAAATAGCTCTACTTCTGTGCGCTGTGCTTCCAACTCACCAAGACCTTTTCCTAAGCCATAAAATTTAAATCTATAGACATTGGATGGGTTTAAGCCATCCATGTTTTATTTTCGTCTTGGTTTATATACATCTCTACATCTAACTCTTCGATTGGTCTTGGTGCTTGTACTAAAAAACTCTCTGCCTTCTCTAAACCTTCTGCTATTTGTATCTGTCTAAATTCTGGTGAGTCAAAACGAGTAATTATATAATCTTTTGGATATTCCAATATACGTTTTCCTCGCATTTTAATATATTCATCAATATATATATTTCCTGATTTATAGTCTTTAGGGAAGTCATGATCTCTATTTATTCGAGATATAATTTCTTTAAGATCAGCTAGAGGCAGCATTCCACCAGACTTAGCACCCAAATTTAAAAACTCTAACAATTCTTTTTCATTTTCTGCGATGGTTTTATTACTTTTCTGTCCATCACTACTCATATGTTGCAATGTGTTAGTCCAATGGCTGACTTGAGTAACGCTCTGGAACAAATTAATAACAGCTTTTTTATGTTCTGGAAGTTGATGTTCTTTATCAGTATAAATTAACTTCCAGCCTTCACTCTCAGATGGGTCTAACATTCTTGTTTTCCATCCATGTCGTGTAATATGGTATAAAAAACAGCCACGACTTTCAGGACTTAAATATTTAAGCCACTGGGGTTTCGTATTAATTTTTCGGCACATCGCAATACGCTTTTCAGCTTGAGCTAGGCTCGCTTTAAAAATTCTGAACCGCTGATCTATGTTACCTGTAATTGATTGCAAATCTTCAAATGGCAACATCATGCTAATCTTATGCAATAAAATAAAATCATCATGCAGCATATAAGTGAGTTTTTTAAAGCTAACATAGGTGAGTTGGTAGGCTATGAATTTAACCAGCATGTATATATTTTTCATATCTACTGTAAATTCTAATGCCCCTTTTCCTCCTGCTCCGAAACAAAGCGCTAAGCTGGCTTTAAAACGAAATGCTCCATTTGCATAATACAAACTGAATTCACCAGCAGCACCCACACCTGCACTCAAGCCTAATGTCGGGGATATTTTTGCGAGATCTGTAAAATCTTTCGGATTCTCAGGATCTAACCATTGTATACCACCAAAGGGAGAGATATTCGCTTGCAAACCGGCAAAAGCATTAATTCCCGCATTAAATTTATTCTCTTGAGGAACGTCCTCATCTATTCCAGCTTTATTTATATCTAAAACTGCTCGCTTCGAAGTGTTATATGCATTGGTCACTGTTGCTTTAGGATCACGTTTAACGCTCGTTAACAACTGTTTAGTACCATCATTACTCACAGTAACTGCAAAAGCGGAAGAAGCTGCAAAAACAGCACCTGAAAAACTATATATTTCAGCACCACAAATAAAACGAATAGCGCCCATTTCCACGCCATCAGCAGCTAAAATACAACCTTTTAAGCTTGGATAAGCCCATAGCCATTTTTTCTTACCTTCCAACAAGACCATTTTTGCTTGAGCATACGCCGAACCACTTGCATGAAAACCTTTAGTTCCCCATTTTACTGTCCCATCATACCCTGTACTAGCGATCAATCTTAACCATTGAGCTTGAACATCTACCATTGAAGAATTACTAGTTTTATAGCTATCTACTAATTCGGTTGCAGTAATTCCAAAAGCTTCTGATAACGTTGAATTTGGAATAAAGGTGACAGATTTTTCACCCTTTACCTTTTTAAGTTCTGTACTTATATCAGTAATCGTTTTTTGAAAATTTTCTTTAAATTTTATTTTATCAAAAGCTTCATAATTTCCAGGACTAGCTCCTGTTGTAACTTCATTATTTCCACTTCTCCAAGGAACTGGATAGCTTAATTTATATTCAAATTTATTTAACCTTTTATTCTTGTTTTTGATATGCTGACTTTCGTTAGTATATTTTCTAACTGCATTTAATTTCTGAGTTCCATCTTGGGCTGTAAACATTTCAAAAGCTAAAACTTCTTTAATATCAGACTGCTTTTTGAAATGTTTATTCATTTCTTTAATAGCTTCATCTTGAGCAATTCCCATTTCTTTTTCTGCTTGACGAATTTGCTCGGGGGTTTTAGCCTCTAATGCCATCAACGTATTAACTTTTTCACGTGTTTCATGCATATTATTGATTTTTTTCGTTAAGCCTCCTGATATTTCTAAAAACTCCTTAAAATCATCGGGGCTTAATACGTAAATTTCTTTAGTTACAGGGTCAACAATAATCGGAATATTTTGTTTTCCCGCAAGATAAGTCGTGTTTTTGATATCTGGTGCAGTAATTGCTGGTGCTGCTTTTACATATTGAATTTTTACGACATCTTGATGAGCATAGAAAGGATATAGAACTTCTGTATATACATTAACACTTCCTAATTCTCCCCCATAAAATCTTAAAATTACTGGGAAATCGACATCAATTAAATCAGTCAGCCCATCTCTAATTGTTCGCAGACCTTTGAGAGGTTTCCCTTTAACTTTTACTATATCTTTTTCATTTTTACTACTTTGTTTAGCTGTTGGATATAAAACATCATAATTCAAGCGAGTATTAAAAATTTTCTTATCAGCTTTAAGTAATTGTACAAGTAAATATGGTTTGACAAAAAGCTGTTCAACTTTATTTATAACTTTACTTTCGGGCAAAAATACTAACGGTCTATTGGATGAACTCTCCGTATTTTTTCCAACCTGTCCAAAATCAATTGGTTTAGGTTTAAAATCATCTAGTGATGTTGCTAAACCCAACATTATTTTCGATGCATTAGCAAAATAATATAACTTTGGTACTAGGTATCCCCCCTTCCCCTTATTCATTTTAGGATTATAAACTTCTAACTTAATAACAGGATTCCCTGATATTGATATAAATTTTGTTTTGCCTTCTTTATCTGTGGTATCAGTAATTAAAACTTTTCCATTAAAAGAAATTTTGTACTTCGTATTAGTTAAAGGTTTTTTTGTGTTGTTTCCTTGGAAAATCTGAAGCTGGTAATTGGTTTGGTTACTCATTCTCAACTCTCTTTATGGTTTATTTTATAACCACTATGATCTTCATCTTCAATATAAACTTGGACTTTTTCAGGCCCTGCCGTTTCAATTTTTACAGTCTCTCCGTCGGAATTAGTTTTGCCTTTTTTCAGACTGCCATCCGACATAAATATCAAATAATTTTTATTCGCTAACGGTTTGCCATCAAAATCAGTAACTTGGTAAGTCAAATAGCAAGGTGAAGAGTTTAACTTTAAAGGAGGCACATCTACCTTCTCACCGCCAATAAACTTATGCTGCCCCGCCTTCACTTCAAACTTCCCGCCAGTGGTTGGTAATATCCCAGAACTATTTAGTTTCACTTGAGAGCCGCCTGCAGTTAGATTAATTTCATTCGGACTGGTGATATAAATCGTATCTTCAGTGGAAATAATCTGCACACCCTTTCTTGCAATCAGATCAGCACCATCCCCTTGCGCTTGAATCTCAATCTTCCCTTTCCCTGCATACAGTCGTGCTCCCTCTTGCGCGGCAAATAAGCTGATCTTCTTGCTGGCATGTCCGATGATGCTGTCTTGGGTGCTGGTGTTAATACTTCCTTGCGCAATTTGGTTAATCTGTCCATCTGCACTAAGGTGGATGTCTTCGTTACTTTCTACGGCAATTGAACTTGGTGAAGCCAAGAGCATGATCGCTTGTTTAAAAGCCGCGGCTTTGCTTTGGTCTTCGCTCTCTAAGTTCTTGAGATAGCCCTGTAGGTTTTCGAGTAAGCTGAGTGGATCAGTCTGTTGATTTTTTGCCACTTCACTCAAAGCTTTGGCGTTGTTTAAGCTACTTTCGAGTTGTTGTTTGGCTTCGCTTGCATCGAGATGGTTTGCTTTGGCTTCTTCTTGTTTGTAGGTGGAGATGAGTATGCCTTCGCCCGCTCGTACTGCACCCCATTGGTCGGTTCTAAGTTCGAAACCTTCGCCTCGTCCTTCACTTTCTGCGGTTGCTTTGGGATGACTGAGATTCCCTAGGTTAAGTTGGCTCGCCCCGTGGGTGTTTTGCAGTTGGGTGGAGATTTGTCCTGTGGTGTCATCAAAGCGGAGTTGTCCATAGCCTTCGCCTTGGACTTCTTTACTTTTAATCCCTGCGAGTTTTTTGGTGT
>NZ_VPDP01000031.1:0-13742 GCF_013417635.1 Acinetobacter sp. YH12239
CTGGACAAAATGACTCCAGATGAGTTTTACTATGACCAGCTACCACAACAAAATAAGGTAGCTTAACTAGAGCAGAGTATCACTTATAAATAAGCTTTTAGTTGTTCAAACAAGTGGGACCACCTCTCACCTCCGCGCTTCATCAGAAAACTGAAGGAACCTCCATTGAATCGAACTAATATTTTTTTTGGTGAATCGCATTCTGACTGGTTGCCTGTCAGAGGCGGAGAATCTGGTGATTTTGTTTTTCGACGTGGTGACGGGCATGCCTTCGCGAAAATCGCACCTGCTTCCCGCCGCGGTGAGCTCGCTGGAGAGCGTGACCGCCTCATTTGGCTCAAAGGTCGAGGTGTGGCTTGCCCCGAGGTGATCAACTGGCAGGAGGAACAGGAGGGTGCATGCTTGGTGATAACGGCAATTCCGGGAGTACCGGCGGCTGATCTGTCTGGAGCGGATTTGCTCAAAGCGTGGCCGTCAATGGGGCAGCAACTTGGCGCTGTTCACAGCCTATCGGTTGATCAATGTCCGTTTGAGCGCAGGCTGTCGCGAATGTTCGGACGCGCCGTTGATGTGGTGTCCCGCAATGCCGTCAATCCCGACTTCTTACCGGACGAGGACAAGAGTACGCCGCAGCTCGATCTTTTGGCTCGTGTCGAACGAGAGCTACCGGTGCGGCTCGACCAAGAGCGCACCGATATGGTTGTTTGCCATGGTGATCCCTGCATGCCGAACTTCATGGTGGACCCTAAAACTCTTCAATGCACGGGTCTGATCGACCTTGGGCGGCTCGGAACAGCAGATCGCTATGCCGATTTGGCACTCATGATTGCTAACGCCGAAGAGAACTGGGCAGCGCCAGATGAAGCAGAGCGCGCCTTCGCTGTCCTATTCAATGTATTGGGGATCGAAGCCCCCGACCGCGAACGCCTTGCCTTCTATCTGCGATTGGACCCTCTGACTTGGGGTTGATGTTCATGCCGCCTGTTTTTCCTGCTCATTGGCACGTTTCGCAACCTGTTCTCATTGCGGACACCTTTTCCAGCCTCGTTTGGAAAGTTTCATTGCCAGACGGGACTCCTGCAATCGTCAAGGGATTGAAACCTATAGAAGACATTGCTGATGAACTGCGCGGGGCCGACTATCTGGTATGGCGCAATGGGAGGGGAGCAGTCCGGTTGCTCGGTCGTGAGAACAATCTGATGTTGCTCGAATATGCCGGGGAGCGAATGCTCTCTCACATCGTTGCCGAGCACGGCGACTACCAGGCGACCGAAATTGCAGCGGAACTAATGGCGAAGCTGTATGCCGCATCTGAGGAACCCCTGCCTTCTGCCCTTCTCCCGATCCGGGATCGCTTTGCAGCTTTGTTTCAGCGGGCGCGCGATGATCAAAACGCAGGTTGTCAAACTGACTACGTCCACGCGGCGATTATAGCCGATCAAATGATGAGCAATGCCTCGGAACTGCGTGGGCTACATGGCGATCTGCATCATGAAAACATCATGTTCTCCAGTCGCGGCTGGCTGGTGATAGATCCCGTCGGTCTGGTCGGTGAAGTGGGCTTTGGCGCCGCCAATATGTTCTACGATCCGGCTGACAGAGACGACCTTTGTCTCGATCCTAGACGCATTGCACAGATGGCGGACGCATTCTCTCGTGCGCTGGACGTCGATCCGCGTCGCCTGCTCGACCAGGCGTACGCTTATGGGTGCCTTTCCGCAGCTTGGAACGCGGATGGAGAAGAGGAGCAACGCGATCTAGCTATCGCGGCCGCGATCAAGCAGGTGCGACAGACGTCATACTAGATATCAAGCGACTTCTCCTATCCCCTGGGAACACATCAATCTTACCGGAGAATATCGTTGGCCAAAGCCTTAGCGTAGGATTTCGCCCTCTCCCGCAAACGACCCCATTCAGGTTGGGTCTATACCGCCTTTATTATTGATGTGTTCTCACGAGCAATTGTTGGATGGAAAGTATCAACACGTATGAATACAGACATGGTGCTCGATGCATTGGAGCAAGCATTGCATGACCGAGGCATGCCAAAGAATGTGATTCATCATTCCGACAGAGGTGTGCAATATCTTTCCATTCGTTATACCAATCGTTTAGAAGCAGCAAATTTACGAGCATCAGTCGGTACGACTGGTGATTCATACGATAATGCTTTGGCTGAAACGGTGAATGGCTTATACAAAACAGAGGTGATTGAATATTTAAAAGCAGATTGGCAAGGTTTAGCAGATGTACAACTTGCGACACTAAACTGGGTAGATTGGTTCAATAAAGAACGTGTACATAGTGCACTGGGTTATGTATCACCTTTTGAGTTTGAAGCAATCTACTATGATAAGATTAATCCGTTAGGTCAGGTGGCCTAACTTAAATAAAAAGTCTCCGACAAACCCGGTACGGTTCAAGGCGTAGGTGTCAGTCAGATCCATCCGACTCAGCATTGGTGTTTGCTTTTTTACCCAACAAGCTGCTGGAAACTAAAAGTAAGGCACCGAGGACAATTGCAATATCAGCCAGGTTGAAGGCCGGCCAATGCCAGTCTCGCCAATAGAAATCAAAGGAATCCACAACATAGCCGCGAAAGACCCGGTCAATCAGGTTGCCCATGGCGCCACCGAGGATAAGACTGTAAGCGATGGCTTCTCCTTTATGACGATTTTCAAGGATCAGCTTGATCAGAAAAATCGAGACCACTACCGCGATTCCGATAAAAAAGTAGCGCTGCCAGCCTCCACCATTCGCAAAAAGACTGAATACGGCACCGGTATTCCATACGTGTACCCAGTTAAAGAATGAGGTCACTGAAATAGACTCGCCATATGCCATTGATTGTTGCACCAGCCATTTTACGGCCTGATCAGACGCTGCCAGCAGGCCCGATATGGACAACATAGCGTACGGTGACAGATGTTTGCCAAAAATGGACATTGCTTAATCCTTGAGCGCCAGAATGCGTCTAGCACCGTTAAGTACAATTACCCCCACGATGGTGCCGATAATCAGATCCGGATAATTGGACCCGGTCCACGCGACCAGAGCGCCGGCGGTGATGACCCCCAGGTTGATCACCACGTCGTTGGCCGAGAATATCCAGCTTGCCTTCATGTGCGCCCCGCCCTCCCGATGTTTGGATATGAGCAGCAGACAACTGGTATTGGCAATCAATGCGACGAATGCGATAGCCATCATCACCAGCGATTCAGGCTCACTACCGAATACAAAGCGTCTCACCACCTCTATGAGTACGCCCACAGCCAAGATCAGTTGCAGTACACCAGCAAGATGCGCGGCACGTACCTGCATTTTCACGCTATGTCCAACCGCATAAAGGGCAAGCCCGTACACCGCCGCATCGGCAAAATTGTCCAGGGATTCTCCAATCAGGCCGGTGGACCGGGCGATCAGACCGGCAGTCATTTCCACCACGAACAGAAGTGCATTGATGCCGAGCAACCAGCGCAGGGTCCCGGATTCTTGCTTAGCAGAAGCTGCCGAAAACTCGGCGGCCTTGATGGTCTCCGGATTTGCAGCGACGGTTTCCTGAAGCGAGGCGCCTAGCCCCAAGGTCTTCAGTTTCGAGGTGACGGGCTCGACCTCACCGTCATGCACGACCTTCAACTGGCGGTTCGACAAGTCGAAGGACAGTACCCGAATCCCCTCAACGCCGTTCAGGGCCAGGCGAATCATGCGCTCTTCTGATGGACAGTCCATCTTCGGCACGGCATAAACACTGACCCATTCCCCCGACGCATCGGAGGAGGCCTGCATATCGGTATCCGCCGCAGGCCTTGCATGGTCGCCACAGGGGCCTCCGCAGTTTTTACTCATGATATGACTCCACTTGAATGTGATCGGGTTTTCATTTAAAACTATATAGTAGCTATAATGTCAATAGCGTAGAGAATCCGTTGCGGAGGAACCCGATGCGTATTGGTCAGTTGGCACAGTCAGTAGGGGTAGATACACAGACGATCCGCTTCTACGAACGGCAGGGCTTGTTGCCGCCGCCTGGTCGGCAGGAGAACGGTTACCGTGTCTATACTGAGAAACACGTTGAGCGGCTGGCCTTTATTCGTCGCTGCCGCATCCTGGATCTGTCACTGGCAGAAATTCACGAACTAAAGCGCTATCAGGACGACCCTCATCAGTCCTGTACCGCTGTCAATGCCTTGCTCGATGATCACATCTCTCATGTACGCTCGCAGATAACCGCTCTACAGGCGCTTGAGAAACAACTCGTTTCACTAAGAGCGCGTTGCAACGATGACCGGGAAGTTAAGGCGTGTGGGGTTCTTGCTGGAATTAGCGAGGGAAGCATGCATCAGCAGTAGGTTGGAGTGCCAACCAGATAATCCGATGAGATGCCGGTTTGCCTCACTCTCATGCAAAGGTAAGATCAACCATTTAATCCGCTTACCCTATTTTTTTTGCTTTCACCTTATCCAAAATTCACCACCCCATAATTGAAAATATTTTGAATTATAAGCCCTTAGGGTGCTCATAATCCATAAATCAATTTCGAAGTTCTTTGTTGCATAAAGCCTTTAAAGATTGAGTTTTCCTAAGCAACTCAAATTTAAGTTACAACTCGGGTATTAGGTCGGCCTAATTCCATAAATCTGTTGAGGACTGCTACGCGAGCATGAATTTCACTCATCTGACTAGGAAAGCTTCTTGCCATTAATTTATCGCCTAATAATTTGATGCAGTGCATCTTTGTTTCGACCAAACTTCGGCGATGATAGCCTGACCATTTTTTCCATAGTGTTCTACCTAGCAGGGTTTTAGTATCTATACCAATATGAAGTTTACGCCATTGGCGACGATATTTCGGCTAATGCTTTTTACGTTTCCATTCACCTTCACCTAAGAACTTCAAATCCGTGGAATCAACGAGTAGATGCAGTCCATTGCAACTCTTTTCATAGCTAATTTGAATATCAATATGCTTTTGTCTTCTGCGAATGGTTGAATAATCCAGAGCTGTCCAATCTAATCCGCAAAGTTTAATCAAGCTTTGGACAAAGCCAGTCACCATGCATACAGAAAGACGAAATAAGGATTTAATCATGAGATAGCACTGAATGGCTATGTCAGAATAAGTTTGATTTCGACCATGTTTTCCTTGTGACTGCGAATATCATTGAATCTTAGTATCAAACCAAATTGTAAAATTACCATGATTGATCAAAGCATGATTGTAGGATGACCAATTCGGTGTACGATAAATTTAGGTGTAGGCTATTGCTGTATAAGACCTTATCGGTAGGTTTGCGCAACAAGGCCTCAAAATCCCACCTTAAAATGCAAATAGCAAAAAAACTCTACCATTCGATTGATTTCATTTTAGAAGTAATGAAATTAGTATCTGTTTGTAATGATATTTTATAAAATTCAATATTAGATCTGCAGAGAAAAACTTATCAAACTAAGTATTGGCTAGTCTTTTTCTTCGAAAAACTTATCAAACGAAGTATTAAGTTAATCTTTTTCTTCAACTTCTTCCTTAAACTCAAACAAATCATTCATCGTACAGTTAAAGTACTTACACAACTTATCGGCGACTGGTAATTCAATACGTACAGCACGGTCATAATACATACTTGTGAGCGTGTTGCGATTGATACCTGTTGCATGCACCACTTCACTTAATTTTAAAATTTTTCTATCGCCCATGAGGCTAGATAACTTACAAGTAATCATATTTAAATTAATTTACAAAAAATAACTTGCTGTGGGTTATTTGAAGTTGTTGACTGAGTAATACTTTGCTAAAATTAACCTACAGCAGGTTATTACAACTTATAGAAAGTATATTTTATCCATTTCAACTAAATTATAACTTTTTAAATATAAGGATTGAACCTGCATTAGATTATTTTGTGGAGATGACCGCCGTGTTACCAAATGAGTTATTGATCAGCCAGCAAGCTCGTGACTTAGGAAATCAATTAATTAAAGAAATGAACATCAATAGAAGTTATGGAATGGCTAATTTTCTTGGAGTAAATACTTGCTATGATAATCATCAGGCTGTACTTATTTGGACATTTCAACTGCTTGAAAGGGAACCTGCCTTAAATGAATTAGCAGAAATTAAAAAATATTTTCTTTTAATCTTTCCAGATAGTGTTTATCAATTAGCCTAAGTTGTTTTTAAAATTAATTTATTAAATAAAAAGCACTAAATCAAAGAAAGCTTTATTTAAAAATACCTATTAATTCAAAAACATACCATTTACTGAATATATGAAGCATAGGTTCCTGCTCTATCACTCACTCGTACTAAAATTACATCGCTCTTTTTACTGATACTAAACAATTTATGTCCACGCCACGTTCTGCGGCTTCGAGGGCTAGTTTTTGTTGAACCACTGAGAACAAGGACAACAAACTGCCTACTATATTTTCCCGGAGAGTGGTGTAGGAACTTTTTCATTATTGCTAATCATATCAGCGACAACATCAGCAACGAGCTCCTCTATTCCTGAGAATGCTTTAGACTGATCCGCATCAAGCCAAGACAATGATGGAAACTCAGCACACAACCCAACATACTCATTATATTCTGCTGACCATGTAACACGGCAAGTATATTGTTTACTATCCATTTGAAACCCCATAATGTTTTAAGTCTATGTATAAAAGTACGATTTTCACTTAGCAGTACTTAAATAATCACCCCACCACTGCATCATTTCAGTCCGCTGGGCTAAATAGTCAGCGTGATTATAGCTGGCACGGGTACGGTTCTTATCAATATGTGAAAGTTGTGCCTCAATCCAGTTATCCTGGAACAAACCTGAGTCATTCAAAATGGTACTAAAAGTGGAACGTAGTCCATGAGAGGATAATTGATGTTTTCCATAGCCCATCTTACGTATAGCCATATTTAATGTATTAAAATGAATCGGTTGATTATGTTTCCGTGGGCTAGCAAAAATGTACTTTTCACCGTATGACCATTGCATGACGTCTTTTAAAATATCTAAAGCCTGATCTGAAAGTGGAACTAAGAAGTCGGGAATCTCATGGCCTAATATGACTTTTCGTCGAAACTGTTTAATATGCAAGGCAGGTATTTTCCAGATTTTTTCATTTAAATCAAAATGATGAGGCTCAGCCAATAACAATTCAGCCCCTCGCACGCCAGTATGTAATTTGAACAGCAGTGCTTTTTTAATAATCGGATGGGCATCCAATTTTAATAAATTTTTCTTAAAATCTGATATATCCTCCGCTTTCAAATACGGATAATTCTTCTTGATTTTACTGTTAATGGCGATTTTATTTAAACCATGCGCGATGTTGAATTCACAATAACCCATCGCTACAGCGTAGTCATAAATTTGGTTCAAATAACTACAAGCTTTCTTGACAGGTTCTTTTACTTGGCGTCCCTCTATTTTTTTGATTACTGAAACCAGGTCATAACGCTTGATGTTTTGAAAAGGTAAATCCTGAAGGTCTGGATAAATATCTTGCTGTAAACATCTTTCTGCTAACTGTAGTACACCGCAGCGGGGTGAATCATTAAATGCATTTTTCAGTTTGAACTGCAGCCACTCCTCCCCTACCTTACGAAAGGTGATGACATTAGAGACAGTATCATGCTCAAAACAATAATTATTGTCTTTAAAGTCATCTTTGACTTGTCGTGCCTTTTTCAGCGATAAATCAGGATAAAGCCCCAACTGAATGCGGCGACGTTTTTTTGTTTGTGGATCTGTATAGCGATAGCACCAAGATTTTCTTCCAGTCGGCTCAATCTTCAGGCTAAGTCCATCTTCATCGGATAAAAAACAAGTTTTTTCCTTGCAATGAGCTTGGCGAACTTTAATTTCAGTAAGACTCATGAAATTTAAATGAAACCTATCAGCGGATTGACGAGATCCATTATATCAAAATAGAAGAAAATATATATGATGCGTACACTACGCATCATATATATTTGTAATATATTGTTTTATATATTTAATATTTTAAGTATTTGTATTTTAGTAACCATTATAAGTACCACCTCTTCTTTAAGTTCCCAACAACTCACTTTTTCTGTCATCAATGTTAAATAAGTCTTGTGCTTTAAATTCTTAGATGACCTCCTCTACCCTTTATTATCATTTTTATAAAAGTAACTATATGTACTCATTAAAATTTGTAGAGCTCAAAAACAAAAAAGACCGCTATATAGCAGTCTTTTAACTTAATTAAATAATAATTAATTCATTTTCATCATAAGTGCATAAGCATCACGTTTGTTTTGACGCAATGATTCTATCTCGGACTTCGTCAGCTGTTTTACGAGAGTTGAGGATATACTTTGCTTCCCACTCTGTGAGCCTTTCGAAATCGTACCCGTAAATCGATTTCCACCATGCTTCAAGATTACCATATACATCCCTCAATTGCTGAAGAGTTTCTTTACTTAGAGCTAATTGTGATGAGTATTGTTTACCCGTCAGTGCATATGCTCCAATAACTTTATTCGTCCCAGTTGTTTCAATATGACCTTTTAATGCTGCAAAAGTACCACCTTGGGTCTGGGTATCATCAACAATAATAACACATTTATCATTGTTTATTGTCCCATCAAATGCTGGTGGGTTGGCTAATCTATGCCACCCATCACCGCCAGTTCTTGATACTTTTATAGCTTGAACTATATTCGTATCAACTTCAAGCCCAAGTTTCTTTGCTATAACTGCTGAAGTAGCTAAAGGAATCATATTACGACCGACTGCTTCCTCAGCATGTACAGGTACTATAATAGTTTCCCGACCATCGATAATTCTTTCTAGTTCAGCAATCGCCTCATCCGAAACTAAATCTTTAGCTAAAATATACGCACTTTCAACATCCCCTGCTTTAGCAGCTTCATACATGTAATGAGAGGTTGCATCTCCAAGACCACGGTCAATAACCGTTTTAGGAAACATATTCCAATCTGTGCGATATAACTTCATATTTTTAAATAAGTTTTAATGATGGCTAGCATTAAATTTTACACTAAATTTACCGCTAGCATCTCTTGGATATTATTTTTCGTATCAGGCAGCACTCTCAAAAGCCGTTTGTTTGGACAGTCCCCATGATCATACACGAGGCAGCTTCAAATACTTATGGGCCCATCCTATCCAGTTGTATCTTCTTGCATCACATGAATATTGTATACTCATTTTGACTACTTGAAAATTATGGAACAACGTCAATAAAAACAATAACTCTAGAGTCTTTAGTCGACATTCCTAAAAAGGTAAATTCAACATTTCTTTCCATATCATTTCTTTGTGTCTCTGGATGAACAAAAGAAACATAGCTTATTTCAAAGAATCGGGCTAGGGTTTTTATGCCAATGATTTTGTTCTCTTCATTAGCAATTAAAACATCTAATTCCAGATCAAACTCTTCTAATTATTTAATTAAATCTTTAACTTTCATTTTACTATCAACCTCTATGAATTATTTAAAAAATTAGCACAATGAAACTTGTGAAAAAAATGGATTTGAACAAAATTTTTTAGCAAAAAAAGCATAGCAACCAGAAAAATCTTTCCAGCAATCAACAAAAATATCCCCGTGTGCTTCCAGTTTACAACATTTTGACTACCACACTGCCCACAGTAGTAATAATAGCCTTTGATACGGCCACCGCATTCAGGACAATTTTTATGATTAATGAATAAGTTACTCAACGTCTCTTCTCCAAAATTCTTATTATCAAGTTGTAAGTGAAGATAGCACACATTTATAAAAATATCTTTTTTAAAACATCAAAAGATGTTATAAAAAAGACATTCGCTACTTTAGGATAACTTTTAAGATGAATTTAAATCTCCTTGATGAAGAATCAATCCAACCTTCTGAACCCACGCCATGTGATTTTTTCAAAGGTGAAAATGCTATCAAAAAAGCTAAACAGTTAGGATTACCTGATCTCGAGTTAGTCAGAAACGCAATTATGATCGGTGATGCTGACTATAGAACAAATACTCACTATAACCGTGCACGCTTTATTGCACGATGGGGAAAAATTGGAGAACAGATTGCTTTACTGCTTCGACAATCTGATCCTGCTTGGATATTCCACAATGACAGCCAGCCAAGAATTGAGAATACAGTAAAGAAAATACAAATTATCTTTATGAGCGGGAATATTGCATTGGGGTTAGCTGATCAAGTTGTATCAGCACACTGTGAAAAAGGATTAATGACATTAAATAATATTAAGGAGAATCAGTCTGCTTATGATGATGAGACAAAATTGAGAACATGGATTTTATACTTTCCTTCAGCATCACATCCAGCCTATAAAGACATTGATATCCCAAATATTCCTTTTGAATTTGCATACCCAACTAGCTTCGTACAGGACTTAAAAGCGAAAAAAATTTCAATTTTACCAAGTGACCATACTTGCAGAATTGCATTTGAAATAGATAATACAGTTCCTGTAAAAACTGATCCTAAGCCAGTATTGGAACCATCTAATGAAATTAAACCAGATGATTTTGATATTCAGCTTGTAGTTTAATCTGAGGTTAATGTGTTTAATAAAGATCGTTTACGTATTGCTAAAGAATTACGAGGACTTAGCAATACCGATTTCGCAGAAAAATTGAGTTGCTCTATCTCTAAGGTAAAGCAACTTTTAGACGTGGATAAAGAAATCAATGAAAATGATCAAGATGATATATGCCGTGTATTAAATTTACCCAAGTCATTCTTTGCAGGTAATGACACACAACCACATGAAACAGACCAAATCTTCTATAGATCGGTTGCTCGTATTAAAGCACAGCATAGAAAAGCTAATGAGGCATATACTCTTTTAGCAATAAATATTAACAAGTACTTAAATCAGAAAGTAAAGTTACCTACTTTTCACCGTCCTGATTTAGATATTACTGAGTTTTTGGGTGAATCTAAGTATGCCGATCACCTAGCGTCAGAGTTGAGAGGTTTATGGGCTTTAGGTAATCAACCTATTAATAACATTGTTTCGTTGTGTGAGCTAAAGGGAATCCGTGTCTTTAGATTACCGACTGAAATTCGAGAAATTGATGCACTATCTTTTTTTGATGATGAAAGTGGTAGCCCTTTCATATTTCTAAATACATTTAAGTCTGCCGAAAGAGCCCGCTTCGATTGTGCACACGAACTTGGTCATACCGTTATGCATACGCATAACAAAAAAATTCGTGTCGAGAAAGATAATCGTGTTCTCGAAACTGAAGCGGATCAATTTTCATCTGAATTTTTAATGCCAACAGATGCATTTCTTTCTACTGCTCCACGCTATTTTTCACTAGAAAATATGATTGAGTATAAAAAGATTTGGCGAACATCCCTGAAGGCTATTAACTATAAAGCTCACAAGCTGGGCTTAGTTAGTGATTGGGTTAATCGTAGTAACTCTATAAAGATCAATTCGTTGGGCTACAACATTAATGAACCTGAAGAAACTCATCGAGATGAGAGTTTGATGTTGCCCAAAATTATCTCTGTTTTAGCCTCACAACCATCTTTTGATAAAAATAAAATGCTTGATGAAATTGGAATCTCTGAAGAAGATTTTAATCAATTAACATTTGATGCTTTAGCTAAAGTTGAGCCCCCGAAGAAAAAACATAAGTTATATATTGTCGAGTAATACAAACCTTCCTTAAAAATAATGCGCCTTACGGCGCACTATTTATGCAAAATCCTGATTAATTTTTTTATGACTTCACGCCCAACGTAGTTTTGCATCCCATAAGTCATACTTTAACTGAAAATGTAACTTGCCCCATCATGACTTTTTTCATATAGCCTACTTGAACTGACACCATAAATCCCATGTGTTCCATAAAGCATCGTATACAATTTCAGATAAATTCTTTAGTTATGTGATCAGGCTATGTGCTCAAATTACCTATTTCCAAATAAAAGAAATTTGACACTCTTAGGTGTCGATACAAGCCAGTTTGATCTTGAGCTTAAGGATCATGTATTCCCTTCCTATCATGCTCCAATCATTCTGAACGGCTCAGATCACTTAGAGCTTGATATTGCAAAGTTTGGATTACTACCGAGCTGGGCGAAAGAATTGAAGTTCAGCAGTCATACTTATAACGCCAGAACTGAGTCTGTAGCAGATAAGCCTAGCTTTCGACATGCTTGGAAGTACAGCAAGTTCTGCCTAGTCCCAGTACAAGAATTTTATGAGCCGAAATACATCAATGGCAAGCCACACTGGTACACCATCAAGCGTAAAGATGATCAGCCTTTTACTGTTGCAGGGATCTATGATGATGCAGTGATTAATGGCAATAAGGTACGTTCCTTTTCAATGTTGACCATCAATTCGGACCATCACCCTTTTATGAAACAATTCCATGCACCGAAGGATGAGAAGCGATCCATTATCGTTATTCCAGAACAGTACAGAAAAGACTGGCTAACAGCCGATCATGAACATGCGCATGAATATTTCTTTCAAATGCCCGATGAATTCGTCACATTTCCACGCGATGAGCAGAAACAAAACGTCTTATTCTGACGCATCCTTGTTTATCCACAACTTTTTAAATTTGAATTTTAAACGCTGTTAGTAATATCCTATTTAAACAAATTCTACTTCCAAACACGCCTCGTAGCGTAGGAGTATCTCATGTCTAAGAAGTTGCCTATTTACTTCTCTGACGACGCATGGTCATCTTTACAAGAGCTCATGGGTCCAGAGGGTAAACCAAGTCCTACCATCAACACCGTGCTTGAACAAATCGCTGTTCAAAATGAGCTTGTTGAAAAATTAGGGCTTACTGCTGTCCTACCCAAATCCAAAGTATCTATTCCCGTCTCTTTAGAGCGTATTCCTGCAGGTCCGGCCTTCAGCACCAAGGATGAGCAAGACAAAGCACTCGATCTGAATGAGTTCCTGATTCACAACCCTATTTCTACTTTTATTGCCTATGTAGACAGTGAATCCATGCTCGATGCTGGCCTAGAGATTAATGATCCAATCATTATTGATCGCAGTATTGAAGCCAAGCATTACGATATCGTGGTTGCCCTGATTGATGACAATGCCTCGACCATTAAGCGGCTGATGATCACCAATAAGATGTCCAAGTCTGAAATCAAAGAAATATTTGGAGATGAAGATTATCCGCTTCCAGAACTTTGGTTGAAGGCTGAAAATTCGAATTACAATCACATCATTCCTGATGATAGTCAGACCATATCAATCTGGGGTGTGGTGACTTTTAATTTAAAGCGTATTTATCACCGCTCATAAAAAGAAGAATAACCATGCAAAGTGAAAATGAAATATTCGCGTTAGTCGACGTGAATAATTGCTACGTCTCGTGTGAGCGTGTGTTTAATCCTGCCTTGAATGATCGCCCAACCATTGTGCTCAGCAACAATGACGGCTGTGCCGTGGCCAGAAGCCAGGAAGCGAAAGACTTAGGCATCAAGATGGGTGTTCCTGTATTCCAAATTAAAGAGCTAATCAAACAACATAACATTCAGGTGCTATCCAGTAATTTCTCCTTATATGGCGAAATGTCCAAGCGCTTTATGGAGCTGCTTGGGGACTATGTTGCACCAGGAGATCAAGAGATACCGTCTGAAACGTCAAGCAAATTATTGAGAATTCATGCTCAATAATCCGCTTGATAAGGTTGTTGGTGTTTGAGTACACCATAACAAAGATGAACCAACTTCCTCATCGCAGCTCCAAT
>NZ_VPDP01000002.1:0-432952 GCF_013417635.1 Acinetobacter sp. YH12239
AAATTAATGAAGCTTTACAACTCGTTGCTGATGGTCGTGATCCTGCTAAAACAGTTACCAAAGGTGATGTGATCAAAGCGACTGATGAATTAGACGCTGCAGATGCTGCATTAAAAACCAATGCACAGCAACAGGCTGAAGATACTGAGAAATCATTAGCTGAGTCTATTGGAAATCTTGAAAAGCTTGTAGAGCAAGCTGAACAAAAGATTGCTGAAAATGAAACAGCTCGTGATAAGTATACTGAAAACTCTTTAAGCGAATTAACTAAAGAGATTGCAGATGCTAAGGCTGTTATTGCGCAATATAAAGATCCTAATCAACCGAATCCAAGTCTTGAAGGATCTGTATTGCCAGCGCAAAAAGAACTTCAATCTGCGATAGATAGTTTAGTCGCAGTGGTCGAAATTCTTGCTGTTGATAACGATGTTAATTTATTGGCAGTAATTGAACCATCTGTAATATCGTATATTAAGCTCGTAGATGGAAAACCAGTTCTAAATACGGATAAAGACCAATTATTACAAGATACAGGATTTAATGGTGAAAGCGCTGTTGGCTTCGGTGTTGCTAAAGTTGGTATTGGTGGTGCAGCTGATATTAGCGCATTAGATTTTGGTCAATATTTATCTTTCAATATTAAAGAAAACACAACTGCTGATATTCTTTTAAAAGGTAACAGTGGCGGTATTAGTATTGGTAACAGTTTTGATCTATTAGTATTAAAAGAAGTAGCGCCAAATGTTTGGAAAGTTGACCAACTTCATAGTGATTGGCTAAAAGTTATTTTATTGGGTGGAACAACTACAGGTTCAATCACTCTAGATGAAGGTAACTATCGAGTATTAGTCCAAAGTAATAGTGGTATTGCTGTGCTATCGGGAAATAGCTTAGCAGTTCAAGAAATGACAGTGTACGATAGTAATAATCCAGTTAAGATTGAGGGTGAAATCTCAGGTAATATTTTAACTGATGTAAATCAGGCTGAAGGTCAATCTGGTCATGATATGTATTTCTTAAATACAGAGATTGCAGTTAAACCTCAGGACTCAACTTCACAATTTGTTGATCTGGGACAGAATGGCACGAAAGAATTCATCGGACAATATGGTAAGTTGACTGTTAAATTCGATGGTTCTTATACCTATATCATTGATAGTTCAAAAAATCCATCAATTGGTGCTGTTGATACTTTCATTTATCAACTTAAAGATCCTGTGACAGGTATGACTTCTGAAGCAAAATTGAATATTACAATCAATAATACAGAAGTTGATCACACCGTTATTGATGAAAGCTTTGTAGTTGATTTAGCTCCTACAGAACAACCTATTCCTGAAAGTGAAGTGCTATCTAAAGTTAATCAAGTTATTGTCGCAAGTGTTGGACTTGGTATTGCATCAGTCGATGTTGCTAATTTTAAAGATGCCATTGAAATCAATGTTGGTGAAAGTCAATTGCGAGAAGTAAGTTTTAAAGCAGCTGGTGGTGCGCCTGTAGGTTTAGGTGCGATTCCTGTTTCTCTTGAAATTTATAAACTAAATGAAGACACTGGGCTTTGGGAGCTTTACTCAAAAACTCCTGATTGGTTTACAATCGTTGGTGTTGTAGTTGCTGGTGGTGCGTCTAGCAAAAATGTTGATGTGGTTTTAGAGCCAGGTCAATATAAAGCTATAACGACAGGTAACACAATTGGTATTGCTGTTTTACCTACCATCACATTAACACCAGTATCGGATAAGATTATTTCTTACGATAGCGTTGCTGAAGGTCAAACAATTAACGGCGATGTGACTATAGAAAATCTAGAAGATTTCGTTGTAATTAAAGTAGATGGTTTGAGTACTTCTCAAGATTCTGAAGTACAAGGAAAATTTGGTAAATTAACGGTTAATCCTGACGGTACGTATGTTTATACATTGAATAAAGATGTAAAAGTAAGTCAATTGGATGTGGAAACATTCTCAATTCATTTGAAAAATCCACAAACTGGTGAGTTGGCGACTACAACATTAAATATTCGTTTAGATTCGTTTATCTCAAATGATGACATTAATGATGTGATTAATGTAGAGTCAGAAATATCTAAACGTAATTATAGTGAAGATCTTGGCGCTACAAGTGGCTCAAGTGTTTCGAAGGCGTTTAAAGTTGAAGGAACGAAATCGGGTGATGTTGTCTACCATGAGAAAGATCTTACAGCTGACGTTACATTCACTGTTAAAACAACATTAGCAATTAATGGTGATGGTCGTAAAATGACTTACATCGTCAAAGATAAAGCTGGGAATCCAGTGGCAAGTGGCGATGTAGAAGTGTCTAAAAGTACAACAAACACAATCAAAGTTAATAATCTTCCTGCAGGATCTTATACTTTGGAGTTGAATGTTACAGGTTCTTCATATTTCACTGGTTCTGTTAAAATGGAACAAGTTATTACTGAATATCTACCTACAGACCCACAATCACTTGAACCTGTTACTGGTAACATTTTCGATAATGATCTTGGTTCTGATACAGTAACTTCTATTCAAGTTCAAAACCAAACTGCTTATACGAAGTTTGGTAATGATAAGATTACTATTCAAGGTGAGCACGGCGTACTTGAAATAGACCATACCGGTAAGTATACATACACACCATCTAAGAATTCTTTTGGTGAGGACAAGTTTACTTATGTGACTACTTCGGTTACTGGAAGTCAAGACACGGCTGAACTTGTCTTTGGCTATACTCAAACTATAAATGGCGATGAAAATCCGAATGTAGTAAGCAGTGGTGGGTTAAATGATACGTTCAATCTTGGTTCTGGTGCAGATAAATTGATTTTCAATCTTTTAGATGATGCTGATGCAACAGGTGGAAACGGTTTTGATACGTGGTCAGATTTCGAAGCAGGTGTCGATGTAATTGATGTATCTCAACTATTTGTTGACGCTAATACTTCAACTACATTCTCAACAGATTCGACTGATCAAGTTGCGGATATCTTAAGTAAATATATCACTGTTAAAGATTCTGTAATTTCAATCGATCGCGATGGTGAAGGTACACAATTTGAAGCTACTCAATTGCTGAATATTGGTCCTCAAAATGTAGATCTGACTTTGGAGCAGTTACTTCAAAACGGTCAAATCATTTATTAATTCTTTAAAAAACGCATACTGCGGTATGCGTTTTACAAAAAAGGCGAAACATTGTTTCGCCTTTTTTATACCAATTTAATCTTTTAATTCAGGAGGAAATCCATCATCAGTTAAAACTTCAGCGATTTTTTTAAAGTCATATGTTGTTTGAATATCCACGATTTTATTTGCAACATCTACATTCACGCTAGCACTAGGATCAAGTGACATTACTGAAGCAGTGACACCTTTAGCACAACCCGAACAACTAATATTTTCAATAAATAATTTCATAATAACCTCTTGCGTTAGTTAACATTTATCACTATCACGATTGAATATGTTCAATTTTATTCAGAATACTGCAGTTTGAAGTCGAATCATTAGAGCACATCTGACTCGCAGCCTTTAATTTTAAAATCATTGATTGCATCGAATGAATTTGTTCTGTCAAAAAATGGATATGTTGATCTGTAATTTTTTTCACATCAGCACTTTTTCTGTCAGGATTTTTCCAAAGCTCAACTAAACTTTTGATTTGAACGATCGAAAAGCCAAGATCTTTAGCATGTTTAATAAAACTTAAAGTCGATAGGTCTTGCTCTGTATAAACACGATAACCGCTAGTGCTTCTGGTCGGAACAGAAATGAGATCGATTTTCTCGTAATATCGAATCATTTTAGCAGTTAAGCCTGAACGTCGTGCTAATTCGCCAATATTCATGATCTTTCCTTTGTTTAAGCGTCTAATTTAGTTTCAAAGTTTTGAGTCTTAAGGCATTCGCTAATACAAATACCGAAGAAAGTGCCATTGCGATCGCAGCCAAAACAGGTGAGAGCAGGATACCTGTTAAGGGATAAAGGATGCCTGCAGCAATCGGAATCAAACAAATATTGTATAAAAAAGCCCAGAACAGATTTTGATGAATATTTCTAATAGTCATTTCGCTTAATTTGATGGCTTTAGATAAGTTATTCAAATTTGATGACATTAAAATAAGGTCAGCCGTTTCAATGGCGACATCTGTACCTGAACCTATCGCAATACCGACTTGAGCTTGCGCAAGTGCTGGAGCATCATTAATCCCATCACCAACAAAAGCAACATTTCCATATCGCGTTTGAAGGGTCTCAACGATGTTTAACTTTTCATGTGGTTTGACCTGTGCATAAACTGCATTGATATTAAGTTGATTCGCCACATATTGCGCTGCATTTTGATGATCGCCAGTAATCAAAGCAATGTGCTTGTCGTTCTTTTTAAGTTGAGTCATAACCTCGTAGGTTTCAGGTCTTAATTGATCCGTGATTAAAATAATTGATGCAAGCTCACCATCGATGGAGACCGCGATGGGTGTTTGAGCTTCATCTAGTAATCTTTGATGGTGAGAGAGTGCATGAGAAATCTTTGCATTTTCTCGAGTAATAAATTCTACAGATCCAATTTTAATATCCTGACCATTCAATTGTGCTTGAATGCCGAATCCTGAAATACTCTTAAATTCTGAAATTTCGATCATCTTTATATGATGATCGGATGCATATTGAACAATCGCTTTAGCAATTGGGTGTTCGGAATGATATTCAACGGATGCAACAGTTTGTAGAACCTGTTGATGTGTAAATGGTGCGAAAATCTCGATATGACTAATCGCAGGTTGACCTATTGTTAAGGTTCCAGTTTTGTCAAATGCAAATGTTGAAATTTCTCGAAGTTTTTGAAGTGAGGTTGCATTTTTAAACAAAATTCCGTGTTCAGCAGCACGTCCCGTCGAAACCATAATCGACATTGGGGTTGCAAGTCCCATCGCACACGGACATGCAATAATCAAAACAGAAACGGCGTTAATCAAAGCATAGCTGAGATTAGGTTCAGGTCCAATCACCAGCCACGCGATGAAAGTAATCATCGAAATCAAGAGGATAACTGGAACAAACCATAAGGTGACTTTATCGACTAAAGATTGTATGGGGAGCTTTTGTGTCTGAGCATTTTCAACCAACTGAATAATTGAAGATAAAATGCTACTTTCAGCAGTATGCTTGGTTTCAATGACAAGAAATCCATTTTGATTGAGGGTTCCACCAACGACTTCTGAACCCATCAATTTGTGGATTGGAAAAGATTCTCCACTGATCATTGATTCATCTACAAAGCCTTCACCTGAAATAACCACGCCATCTACAGGAATTTTTTCACCAGGCCGCACTTCAACCTGCATACCGATTGTAATTTTATCAATCGAGATATCTTCAGTCTGGAGGTCAGATACTCTAACCCGCGCTGTTTTAGGTTGTAAGCCAATCAGATGTTGTATCGCTGCGGAAGTTCTACCTTTAGCTCGTGCTTCTAGAAATTTTCCTAATAAAATAAATGTAATAATGAGTGTTGCAGGTTCGTAATAGACATGCACTGACTGTTGTGGCAATAAATTTGGGAAGAACGTAGCAACAATAGAATATAAATAGGCAGCTCCTGATCCTAAACTCACCAAAGAATTCATGTCAGGATGTAAATTTATCAGTGACTTGATACCTTGTGAGAAAAAATGCCGTCCAGGTATAAAAATAACTAAAGTCGCAAGAATAAATTGGAATAACCAACTCTGATTTTGACTGAGGTAAGTACCTATAAAATGATGAAATGAAGGTATGAGGTGCGAGCCCATTTCAATGATAAATATAGGTAAACTGAGTACAAGTGCGATAATAAAATGCTTGAGAATTTTTTTTGATTCAAGTTCGCGATCTGGAAGTGCTGTGATCGCTTGCTGTTCAAGTACAGCTTCAAACCCTGATCTTTCAATACGCTCAATAACTTGATCAACAGGAACTTGATAAAGTAGATCAATGCTTGCTGTCTCAGTCGCCAAACTTACTTGTGCTGCTAATACACCTGGTATTTTTAGTAAAGAACGTTCAACTCGACTTACACATGCAGCACAAGTCATACCTAAAATTTTTAATTTTATTGTTGCCCATTTTTTAATGTTAAAACCTGTTTTATTTACGGCTTGAATGATTTGTTGATCTGTTACGTCTGTTGTTAACTCAATTTGAGCTATTTCAGTGGCGAGGTTCACACTGGCATTTTGAATACCTCCGACTTTTTTTAATGAATTTTCAACTCGGCTTACACAAGCAGCACAGGTCATTCCTTCAATGTTGATTTGAATAGATTTAGTTGAAGTAGATGACATACTTAACTCCATATGCTGATTGAAATAAGGTCATGATCATTCTAAACCTTCCCATTGTGGTAAGGTCAATAAGATTTGTTTCTTGTTTCATCATTACTGTTTGGAATCCAAATTAGGCGTATGTTCTTTCCTCACTTAAATTAAAAACAATATTCCAAAAATCCATTTAAATTGAATAAATTTTCTTAAATAAAAAATCATCAAAACAAATCAGAATAAAAAATAACCATCAAAAAGAATTATCGATATGATCTAAAGCATTCAATTCAATTGATTAACAATCTTCAAAATTTCAGATATTTATAAAAAATGGGTAATGATATGAATGATAAATTAAGTTTTGGTTTATTCGCGATTTTATTGAGTACCGTGGCATTAAGTTCTAATGCGCACAGCGCAGATTATAAATGGAAGATAAGAGGTGCGATTAGCAATATTGATCCCACATCTTCTCCAGGTAGTATTTTTAATCGAACAGCACCAGTCACAATAGATGATGCTTGGGGAGTCACTGGTACGATCTCTTATTTTTATACACCAAATATCGCATTTGATGTATTAGTCGGTTTGCCACTAGAGCATAAAATTAATGTTGCTGGTAATGAAGTCGCAAAAACAAAACATTTACCTCCAATTTTCAGTGTGCAATATCACTTCTTACCCAATGAAAAGTTACAACCTTATGTGGGTCTGGGCTTAAATTACACCTATTTTTTTAATGACCGACTATATAGTGGTGATAAGTTTGATCTCTCAGATTCTTTTGGTTGGGCTGGTCAAATAGGCGTAGATTACCAATTGAACCCTCAATGGAGTGTTGGTGCTGATATCCGATACGCGGATATCAAAACCGATGTAAAAGTAAATGGAGAAAAGGTAGGAAGTGTGGATGTAGATCCAACAGTGTATAGTTTAAATATCGGATATAGATTCTAAATATTAGGGTTTAAAAAAAGGAGTCAATGATAAGACTCCTTTTTTATAAATATCAACAACAACCTTCAATTAGCCATTGATGATCCCAGTAACACCAGTCACGATCATATCAATGGCAATTGTACCGATAAGCAATGCAGCAACACGACCCACGATATCTACATATAAGTCGATATAATTAGAATATTTATGCTGTAAATTATCATGAAAATATTTCATTAATATCAAAAGACTACAGGTTAAGAATAAGGTCATAAAGATGACTGTGATCGTCTGCCATAAACTTAATTGAATGCCAGTGATTACAGATGCAGAAATCGTTCCTGGACCGATCATAAATGGCATGGCGATTGTACCAGCCAAATGATTTGGTGCTCCACGCATGACCCCAATCGTATCAGCACCTTCAAATACATAACGATAACCAATCACCAAGAAAATGATCCCACCAAAAATTTGGAAAGATTCAAATCGTGCATGAAGTACATCATTAAAAAAGGCTTCACCCGTTTTAGCAAAAATGACAAAAACCACAAAGCTAATCAAACTACCTTGGATCAGCGCCATATTAAAAACTTTTGCATCTGAATTTCGAATAATCCCAAGCATATAAATACTCATTAAAAAGGGATTAAGCAACGAAAAAAATAGAGCAAAGGCGTTTAGACTTTCTGACATGGTCATTATCCTTGTTTAGATGAGCTACTACTAACTAAATGTCACGATCAGGAAATTGTGGACGTTTACCTGGACTGATACGGTTAATATGAAGGTACATCATATGACGTTCATATTTGTCCAAAATGTCGTTAATCACTTGTTCTTTGTTGTAACCGACCAAATCATTACCTTGCGAACCTTCAAACAAGTAACTTTCTAAACGATAGTAATAACGCTTTGTTCGTTTAGCACGGGTACTAAAGTTAGGGGTGTCATAACGAACGGGCCAAATCTCATAGACGAAATTTTCCTCTTCATTCAAGTGAATAATGAGGTCCAAATGATAAAGCTCAGCATTATCTTCAAGAGGCTTGGTATTCACATCAACTTTGACACCTTTGGATAAAAGTTCCTGTGCCACGGCATCCATCGCAGGTTTACACACATCATCTAACATTTTTAATGTTTGTTCATGGCTTGGATGCAGCATTACGCGACTGAGTCGCTTTTTCCAATTTAGAATATCCACATTGCCCACGACTGGCGCGGCATTTAAGCTAGTACTGGCTTGTCTGAAATCTTCCAATCTCAAGGATTTGTATAAACCCGCCATCACAAAGAATATGACAAAGCTAAAAGGCAGACCCATGATGATGGTTGTGTTCTGTAAGGCAGTAATACCATTTGCCATCAGCATCGCCAAGGTTAGTAAACCAATGGCTATAGCCCAAAATACGCTGAGCCATCTTGGAGAGTCATGCTCGATATTGGTGAATTTTGTCGTGAAATTACCCAAAACAAGAGCGCCTGAGTCTGCAGAAGTGACGTAAAATAATAATCCTGTAATTGTTGCTATACCTGCTAAGAACGTAAAACCAGGATATTGTGCAAGTAGGTCATAGAAACCATGCGCTGGATTTTCTAAAACGGTTGTTGCGAGTTGCGCATTGCCATCAAAAATTACATTGTGAAGCGCACTATTTCCAAAGATGGATAACCAAGTCAGTGTAAATAGTAGAGGAATAATCAACGTACCAAATACAAATTCACGAATGGTACGACCACGAGAAATTCGTGCTAAAAACAGACCGACAAATGGCGACCATGCAATCCACCAAGCCCAAAAGAAAAGCGTCCAACTGTTCATCCATTCTTTAGGTTGTTCGAATGGAAAACTCATTAAACTCAATTTCGGAAATTGACTGAGGTAATCACCTAAATTTTGGATTAAGGCTGCGAGTAAGAATTCTGTATTACCAATCAAAAGAATAAAGAGGAGTAATCCAATCGAGACATAGATATTGATTTCGGAAAGTACGCGAATCCCTTTATTCACACCTGCCGTTACTGAAATTACAGTAATGACTACCGCGATCCCGATTAGACCAGCTTGAATCCACAAATTTTCAGGTAGATCGAAGAGAACATGAAGACCATAATTGAGTTGTACGACACCAATACCACAGGTAGTCGCGATACCAAAAATCGTACCTAAGACGGCAGCTGTATCTACAGTGTGACCTATAGGGCCGTTAATTTTTTTTCCAAAAATAGGGTAGAGAGCTGAACGGATCGTAAGGGGAAGGTTATAACGATAACTGAAGTAACCTAAGGCTACACCAACCAATGCATACATGCTCCAACCAGTTAAACCATAATGAAACAAGGTCCATACCATGGACTGACGTGCTGCTTCAAAGGTTTGTCCTTCACCCACAGGTGGGTTCATGTAATGCGATAAAGGTTCAGCCACGGAAAAGAACATGAGATCAATACCAATACCCGCAGAAAAGAGCATTGCAGACCAACTTAATAAACTAAATTCAGGCTTAGAGTGTTTAGGTCCTAATTTAATTTCGCCATATCGGGAGCATGCGATAAATACAATAAAGACAAAATAGAGTGTCGCAGCAAGCAGGTAATACCAACTGAAGGTTCTGCTTACCCAATCGAGGGTTTGTGTAATGACGTTATTAGCAGCTTCATTAAACAAAATTGTGGTGATCGAAAACAAAAGTATCAATGATGCTGATACATAGAACACGACCTTGTTCAAACTATCCTGCGTTTGATCATTTTTGTTATGCATAAATCAGTGACCATTCAATGAATAATGAAATGATCTACAGCGCAGTTCGATTTATATCCTGATAGAAGCTTGCTTGATCCACAATTACAAACTTTTGCAAATACAAAACAAACTGAGCTGTACATCATGGAAGTAATAGCACTATAATTTTTATTGATTGAACGTTCAATTAAAAAAACGTTTACTAATGTTACAGCGTTCTTATTGATAAACGCTGATTATAATCTCCTTTAGGTTTAGGTCATCTTATGCCAAAAGTTGGTATGCAACCCATTCGTCGTCAACAATTGATTGATGCCACACTCTCCACTGTAAATGAGCTCGGTTTTGCTGATGCATCCATTCAACAAATCGCGCAAAGAGCAGGTGTCTCCACGGGCATTATTAGTCATTATTTTGGTGGGAAGAATGGATTGATTGAGGCAACCATGCGCTATTTACTACAGCAACTTGGAGAAAGTGTAAGGGATCTAAAATCAGAGGTTGGTCATTCACCAGAAGATCGTTTAATGGCGATCGTCAAAGCGAATTTTGCAACTCCTCAGACCAATCAAGCCGCGATGAAGGTATGGCTCGCATTTTGGGCTATTAGTCTGCATCAACCTGATTTACACCGATTACAGCAAGTGAATCACTGTCGGCTACATTCAAATTTAAAACATGAGTTTTTAAAACTTTTAAGCCCCCTAAAAGCTGAGCAAGCAGCTCAAGGGTTGGCTGCATTAATTGATGGATTCTGGTTAAGGGGCGCATTAACAAGAAGTGAGATTGATACCGATCTATCTATTCATCTTTGCCATGCCTTTATCCAGCAGCAACTTACACAATAATTTTTAATATTTACTATATCTGAGGCTAATCGTATGAATAAATTCCCGTTACAACGTCCTTATATTCATGGACAATTCGTCGATGCTCAATCAGGTCAAACTTTTGATTCGATTAATCCAGCCACGGGGCAAGTTCTCGCGACCATTCAAGCATGTTCTCAACAGGATGTGGATCAAGCCATTCTATCAGCCCAACAAGGACAGAAAGTTTGGGCTGAAATGACTTATATGCAGCGTTCAAGAATTTTAAATAAAGCTGTAGCTATTTTACGTGAAAGAAATGATGAACTTGCCACCATTGAGTCCTTAGATAGTGGGAAAGCCTATAGTGAAACATCGACTGTAGATATTGTGACAGGTGCTGATGTACTCGAATACTACTCTGGAATTTTACCTGTACTCGAGGGTCAACAGATTCCGTTAAGAACAGATTCTTTTGTCTATACACGCCGTGAACCTTTGGGAATTGTGGCAGGCATAGGAGCATGGAATTATCCAATTCAAATTGCCTTATGGAAGTCAGCACCTGCTTTAGCGGCGGGGAATGCAATGATCTTCAAAGCCAGCGAGATTACCCCATTAACAGCCTTTAAATTGGCAGAAATTTATACCGAAGCTGGAGTGCCAGATGGGGTATTCAATGTTGTAACAGGGGGCGGTGATATTGGTGCCTATTTAAGCCAGCATGTAGATATTGCGAAAATTTCATTTACTGGTGGTGTGAGCACTGGAAAAAAAGTGATGGCTCAAGCTGCAGAATCTAGTCTTAAAGAAGTCACGATGGAGTTAGGGGGCAAGTCACCATTAATTATTTGTGAAGATGCTGATTTAGACTTAGCTGCAGATATTGCAATGATGGCAAATTTCTATAGTTCTGGACAGGTATGTACGAATGGGACACGAGTGTTTATTCCAGAATCATTACAGCCAAAATTTGAAAAAAAGCTCTTAGAACGTATTCCTTATATCCGCTTAGGTAATCCGCTCGATCCAGAAACAAATTTTGGACCAGTATCTAGCTTTGCGCATATGAATAAAATTTTGGCATTCATCGATTCTGCTAAAAGTGAGGGAGCACGTTTATTGTGTGGTGGTTCTAGAGCAACAGATGATCATTTAAAACATGGTGCTTTTGTACTGCCTACAATCTTCAGTGATTGTCGAGATGAGATGACCATTGTTCAAGAGGAAATCTTCGGTCCTGTGATGAGTATTTTGACATATACATCAGAAGAAGAAGTGATTCGTCGCGCTAATAATACTTCTTATGGATTGGCTGCTGGCGTGGTTACCCCTGATATTGTCAAAGCACATCGAATCATCCACCAAATTGAAGCAGGTATATGTTGGATCAATACGTGGGGTGAATCGCCAGCTGAAATGCCAGTTGGTGGCTATAAGCATTCTGGTGTAGGAAGAGAGAATGGTTTAACGACTTTACAACACTACACGCAAATCAAATCGGTACAAGTGGAATTAAGTCCATTTCAATCTGTATTTAAAGCCTAAGGAGAACACTATGACATATGATTACATTATCATAGGTGCAGGTTCTGCTGGGAATGTACTTGCAGCGAGACTCACCGAAGATCCTGATATTAAAGTTCTGCTCCTTGAAGCGGGTGGTCCTGACTACCGTTTAGATTTTAGAACTCAAATGCCTGCTGCTTTGGCTTATCCTTTACAAGGTCGACGTTATAATTGGGCATATTTAACCGATCCAGAACCACATATGAATAACCGCCGTATGGAATGTGGACGTGGTAAAGGTTTAGGTGGTTCATCATTAATTAACGGTATGTGTTATATCCGTGGGAATGCCATGGATTTAGAGCAATGGTCTCAAATGAAAGGACTCAGTCATTGGCGCTATGCTGAATGTTTACCTTACTATAAAAAAGCAGAGTCTAGAGATATTGGTGCAAATGAATATCACGGTGATCAAGGCCCAGTAAGTGTTGCTACGCCAAAGTCAGACAATAATGAGTTATTTCATGCAATGGTTGAAGCGGGTGTACAAGCTGGATATCCACGTACGGATGATTTAAATGGATACCAACAAGAAGGCTTTGGTCCAATGGATCGTACGGTGACACCTCAAGGCAGACGTTCCAGTACCGCTCGTGGCTATTTAGATATGGCTAAAGGTCGTCAGAATTTAACGATAATTACGCATGCCACAACCAATCGAATCTTATTTGAAAAAAAACAAGCTATCGGTGTTGAATACATTCTTGGTCAAGATGCCACCAATTTACACAAGGTTTATGCTGAGCGAGAAGTATTGCTGTGCGCAGGTGCTATTGCATCGCCTCAAATTTTACAGCGCTCTGGGGTAGGAGCTAAGTCATTACTAGAGTCACTGGATGTAAAGGTTGTGCAAGATTTACCGGGAGTAGGTGAAAATCTGCAAGATCATTTAGAGATGTATCTTCAATACCAATGTAAGAAGCCCGTCAGTCTTTATCCTGCATTAAAATGGTATAACCAACCTAAAATTGGAGCTGAATGGCTATTTTGGGGTAAAGGAATTGGTGCAAGCAATCAGTTTGAAGCAGGTGGATTTATTCGCTCTAGTGATGAGTTTGAGTGGCCGAATCTCCAATATCATTTTTTACCAATTGCAATTAACTACAATGGTACCAATGCAATCAATGAACACGGTTTTCAAGCACATGTTGGATCTATGCGATCGCCGTCAAGAGGAAGAATTCGCCTAAGCTCGAAAAATCCTTTTGATCATCCGAGCATTTTATTTAACTACATGAGCACTGAACAAGATTGGCGCGAATTCCGTGATGCAGTGAGAATTACACGAGAAATTATGCATCAGCCTGCATTAGATCAGTATCGAGGTAGAGAAATCAGTCCAGGTTCAGCATTAAAAACAGATCAGCAAATTGACGAATTTGTAAAAAATCATGCAGAAACAGCGTATCATCCTTCGTGTAGCTGTAAAATGGGTGAAGATGATTTAGCTGTTGTAGATGGTTATGGTCGTGTCCATGAAATAGATGGGTTGCGAGTGGTCGATGCTTCTATCATGCCGCTGATTATTACTGGTAATCTCAATGCAACGACGATCATGATGGCCGAGAAGATTGCAGATCACATTCGTAATCGACCAGCCTTAGCTCCTTCAGATGCACCATTTTATCGCGCGCAAACTTCACACTCATTTTCTTAATTTTATATTTTATGATGATTAAAACGACTCAAGCAGTGCTATTGAGCACTGCTAGCTGTATTATTTTACCTAGTTATGCAAATTCAACGGTTCAAGAACAAAATTCACCAATTCAATTTGATGGATATGTCACATTAACCTCCAAATACATTTCACGTGGTTTAACAAATGCACCAGAAAATGATGACCTCGCAATTCAAACAGGTCTCAACCTCAGTTATAACAACTTCTATGTCGGATATTGGGGTTCTACACTAGGCTACTCTTATGCTGAGCTGCAAGGGGATAAGCGCCGTAAAACTGATAAATTAGAGCACGACTTTATTGTCGGCTATAGTTTTGATACTGGTAGGACAAATTGGAATATTTGGAATGCCACTTATTTCTATCCGAACGCGTCAAATACAACTTCCAATGAAATGGGGGTAACGGCCACACACCAATTCAATGATAAAAACTCTCTATCAACCAGTTTATCTACCTATACATATGATGTTGTGTATGCAAACCAAGGGGATACTTATCTAAACGTGATATATACCCACCAACTCAACGATAAATTATCTGCTTCAGCAAGTGTTGCAGCGAGCTATTTTAATGATAAAGGGAAATATGAAGGTCTAGAGCTTGGTGATACAGAACGAGAATTTGCTTATCGCTTCTCATCTATCGGGCTAGACTATGCCTTGACACCAGAACTCGGGTTGAGTGGACAATATATTTTTGGTGGTAAGAACCGCTATAACGAAAAACAAAAAAATTTAGGTGTAGTGTCTTTCACCTATAGTTTCTAATTTAAGAAAATCCATAAATGCTTAGGCTTAAATTCTGAACACCAAAATAGCCTAAGCAAAATTATAATTTTTAAATTAAACTCATCAATAAATAAAATCCCGACATATCAAAGATTATTAAAAAACTTATCAACTTAGTATTTATTTAATGAGTAATAGAAGTGAGGATTGACCAAAAATAGGTCATGAATATGACGAGGAGAGTAAAAATTTACGCATTTTTTTTATTCAAGAATCTATTTAGAAATAGTTCTTGTGAAAAAAGTTCAGTAAGATTTTTTGATGTTACATAGATGACTATGCTCAAGTACTTAATCATTTCAGCCAAATTCATAAATCAACTAGATAACCATATAATTTATAACTCATGAAGGGCAATGAATTTAAAAAAATAATCTATGAATATTCATATTAAACATGAGGTTAGAATTTGATTCTCTCCAATATTAAAAAAGGGCTTTTGATTGTCATCTTCAGCGATAAACAAAAAATCTAATCTCATTTATTAAGTTTTAATATTTTGAAGAATTTTTTTCTCATCCTTAACGGCGCTATCGGAAAAATAGCAAAGATTTATGAAGAATATTCTTAATTGTTTTTATTTTATTGCTGTCATCAATATTACAAATTTACCTTAGACAAATATCTCCCTAAAATCATTGAACTTATTTTGCTTTTTGAGCCAGTATTAAGAATGCTTTTAACCTGAGTGAGCTGGTTTATCTATGAGTAAAATCTCTAATTTAGATATCAAATTGTACTAAAATTAATACGAGTCACTCAAAGAAAGCAAAAAAATTAAAATTTCAGCATTAAAATTCAGAGCTTTAAATGATAAAGCTCTGAATTTAATAAGTTAACGTGTAATTTTCCAAGTTTGATATGAATTATTGCTTTGACATCCAATCATTTGTAAGCGTGCCATACTATTTGCACCATCAGCGGCATCAAGGCATAGACCTGTTTTTAAGTTGATATATTGGCTTGTATGGCGGCTATACATCCATCGTTGACTACTATCATTATTGCACGGCGCAACTTTAACGAAATTATCTTTAACATCGCCCATCAAACACGCATCCCGATGAGTTAAATATAAGCGATGTGTGTGATCCGTACTCAGAAGTTGATTACCGTTGTTGGGATCACATGAATACAATCCCATTTGTTGACCACCATTCAAGCTATCTGCACAAAAACCTTGTGCGCCATTTTTCAAAATGAAAGGTTTTTGCTGGGTGTAATTGGCATTATTCACAGTTGAAATACAAGTAGAATCATCCGTGCAATGCGCTGATGCCACTTGTACACAATTTCCATAAGTTTTAGTCGTTTGTGATTTAGACTTAATTGAAGAGTTTGCTATTGCAGGGTAGGTCGCTGAAACAGATGTATGAACATCATTACAACTGTTATAGCCATAAATACCGTTGGGTTGTTGATGCTGTCTGAAATTTTCGGTAAATGTAACTAAACTATCAAAACCACTCCAGGTCTGCGGAACATTGATTTTTGCAATTTCAAGTTGTTTACCAGTACTCATGTTTTTAACAAAGGCTGAGACTGTACTGTCATTATTTTTAACAATCTTAAAATTATATTTCGTACCTTCTTTCCATTCATAAGGTAAGTCACATTGAACGCCATCACCTTCATGAGCAAATTGTCTGCAATACGCAGGGTATCCTGATTTCCAAGATGTCGTTTTCCAGATTGAGAAATTTAAATACTTCTCATCATTGCTTCGTTGCTGTAATCCAACATAGCCGATATTTCCATTTTTTAATGAAAATTGATTGGCCCAAAATGTATTACCATCATTTCCTGGCTCATTGGTAATGATGATTTGATTTTCAAGTGTTGCAAAGCCATTAGCAGGAATATTGTTCCAATGGTAGTCAGTCGAAACTATTCCGCCTGCAACCACGGCATACGCATTTGAAACTCCAAGTAACAGAGAAGTACTTAAAGTGGTACGAATAATGAGATTGGTCAAATTCATTGTTATATGCTCATATGATTATAAAAATTAGGTCATAGATTCTTTAGTTTTACTTATGATTCTACAGTGATGAATACAATTTAGAATCACTATAAATAAATTTTATTAAAGTTTAACTAAACACTAAACATATTGAAATGTTATAACATAACAATTATGATTTAGGTTATTTCAAAAATCAAGATCATTCATTGATTGCAATAAGCGATCAAATGATGTGGTTGAACATGAAAACGAGTAGCTCACCATGAATATTGATTCTTCACAACCGTATAAATTACCTGTCACTGTGCTGTCTGGATTTCTTGGCGCAGGAAAAACCACATTGTTAAATCATATTTTAAATAACAGAGAAGGAAAGCGTGTCGCAGTAATTGTGAACGATATGTCAGAAGTCAATATTGATGCGGCTTTAGTCAGAGAAGGTGGGGCGGAATTATCACGAACGGAAGAAAAACTCGTTGAAATGAGTAATGGATGTATTTGCTGTACTTTGAGAGAAGACTTATTAGTAGAAGTAAGACGATTAGCGGAAGAGAAAAAATTTGATCAACTCGTCATTGAATCTACAGGAATATCAGAGCCTCTACCTGTAGCTGAAACATTTACGTTTGAAGATGAAGACGGCGTATCTCTAAATGAGTATGCTCGTTTAGATACCATGGTGACCGTAGTCGATGCATTCAATTTTTTACGTGATTATCGTTCATATGATCTTCTTCATGATCGTGGCGAATCACTTGGAGAATTTGACCAACGTACTGTTGTGGATTTACTGATAGATCAAATCGAATTTTGTGATGTTATTATTCTAAACAAAACTGATTTAATCGATGAGCATCAGAAGTCCCAGCTTTATGCGATTCTCAAAAAGCTTAACCCTAGAGCAAAAATTGAGTCATCCACATTTGGTCAGGTTGAACTCGATAAAATACTCAACACAGAGCTTTTTAATTTTGATGAAGCCTCACAAGCACCTGGCTGGTTAAGAGAGTTGAGAGGAGAGCATACGCCTGAAACTGAAGAATATGGAATCGAAAGTTTCGTATATAGAGCAAGAAGACCCTTTCACCCACAACGTTTTTACAATTATATTCATTCAGAATGGAAAGGTGTTATACGCTCAAAAGGATTTTTTTGGCTTGCTGCGGAACCAACAATGGCTATGTCTTGGTCACAAGCTGGAGGTATGGCTCGGCATGGTCAAGCAGGATATTGGTGGGCTTCGGTACCACAAGAGGAATGGCCACAAGATACGCAATCTATTCAGGAAATTGAGTCGAGTTGGCATCCAGAAACGGGTGATGCCAGACAGGAAATTGTTTTAATTGGTCAAGAGATGGATAAAGAGCAATTAATCCAAAATTTTGATCAATGTTTACTTACTGATTCGGAGATGAGTTTAGGACCAATCGTTTGGTGTAATTTCTTTAACCCATTTGAAGCTGAAAAAGAATTACTCGCCTAAATTGAGCAAGGAATTCCTTAACAAATTAAGAGTAATCTGAGTTCTCCTGCATTTTCTTTTGGAGCACGGTGAACACAAGGAAGTACTTTCTGATCAGGATGATCTACAGCCAAACGCCAGAGATGACCAATTCCTAAATTTAAAGGTGTTGCACCATTTTTAGGTTGATAGTGAAGATCCATATAGGTCTCTTCAAGAAAATCGTCAAACTCATGGTCTTCGCCATCAAACAATGATTTAATTTTTTGACGGATTTCTGGAATTTGAATTTTTTGTTCAACCTGATCATTGGAAATAATATCGCTAGCCGCCCCGTAATAGGTACATAGATATGTATCCGTTGCTAATGGCGATCGATCTACATGAAAAGAATATACATCAGTGCTGATAAAATCCAATTCTTCATCACGCTGATATTGCTTAATTAAGTTTAAAGACGGCGATGCGCCCAATTCGGTGAGCAACGTTACATCATTAATAATAATGTCTCTCGCTTTGCTTGCAGAGTCTGAAAGTTTGAGTTGCTCTAATTGTGCGATGGTAATTTCAGTAATATCTTCTATGAGTGTAAGTTTTTCAACGATCTCTTCGAAATTGTAATCTAAATGCCTATACCAACATAAAGCATTGACATGGTCTTCAAAAACTTCATTCGCTAATGCTTGAAAATTATTCACCAATTTGGCTTGAGGATATGAGTGAATGAGTTCGAGCATATGATCTAAAACTTTTTAAAAACATATTATAGCTTTTAGCTCTAGACTTGATAAGACTGGATTTAGATAATTGATCGTTGTCCTATGTAGTAGGAGAGTGGGGCTTCCGCCTATAACTACACGCTGTCAACAAAAACGATAGATACTCATTAAGGCTATTCTACAATTGGGTATAAAAAAGTTAAACATAGCTTAAGTTTTTTGTTGGCTACAATTTCTGTTTACCTTTTTGACGGAGAACATACAAATATAAGCTTTCTACTTTTTCACGTGCCCATGGTGTAGTCCGTAGAAATCGTAAAGATGATTTAACACTCGGGTCGATGCAAAAACAACGAATTTCAATTTTACGGCTTAATTCTTCAAAGCCTCCGTAGTAATCCAATAACTCATCTAAAATGTCAGCAAGTTTTTTGCCATGTAAAGGGTCATTGGAGGTGTTCATAGTTGATCAACTGAATTGTGTAAGATGAGCATTATAACCTGAGCTAGACAAAAATTGAGAACATTGCTTTATATAGTCAATTAACCAATGTTAAGGGTTGTTGTTCCAGATATTTTATTTAACATAATATACATTATGCGAAATTGTGGTAAATCAATCTCTAGCCAATCGACAAATCAATATTTCATGTGTATACATATGCTTAGTCAATTTTAAAGAATACCGATTATGGATAATCAAAAAAAAATTCACGCTTTCACGGATGATATATTAGGTACGAGTGATGCGATCGAGCTCTCAAACAGAATTCAATCTAAAGACATCTCAATTGATGAGGTTTTAAGAGCTACGATAGAACGCGCAAAAACCGTAAATCCTCTGCTGAATGCAATTGAATTTGAAAACTTCGAACAAATACTCAAATCGCCTACTTTTAAATCAAATCAGATTTTTTCTGCAATCCCTACATTTATTAAGGATAATTTGGATCTTATTGGTTTTCCTACGCAACAAGGATCAACATCGTTCAAATCCAAGGAAAAGATCAAAAATTCTAAAATTACTCAACAAATGTTAGATACAGGCTTAATTGCACTGGGTAAATCCAAAATGCCTGAATTTGGCTTAAATGCTTCAACAGAATTTCAGTCTGGGGATTACACACGCAATCCTTGGCATACTGATTATTCGTGTGGAGCTTCTTCAGGTGGAGCTGCGGCACTAGTAGCTTCAGGCGTAGTACCAATTGCACATGCAAATGATGGTGGTGGTTCGATACGAATTCCTGCAGCAAATTGCGGTTTAGTCGGTTTAAAGCCGACACGTGGTCGTTGGTATCCAAATGAAGGTTCGCAGTATTTACCAATTGACCTTGTTTCAGATGGTGTTTTAACACGTTCTGTGCGGGATACCGCGTTTTTCTTTGCTGAAATGGAAAAACAATATAAGCCAAAAAAATTACCCGAAATTGGCTTAATCCAGCATCCATCCAGCAAACCTTTACGGATTGGTCTTGTTTATGATTCATTACAAACCAATACTGATGCTGAGACCCGTCAAACTGTTGAGTCTACTGCTCTATTACTCAGGAATTTAGGTCATCATATTGAAGAATTTTCACTTCCTATTCCAGATTCATTTGTAGATGATTTCAGCCACTATTGGGGGTTTTTATCATTTATGATTCAACAGTTTGGAAAACCGCTACTTGGCAAAGATTTTAACGTGAATGAGTTAGATCATTTAACAGTTGGGCTTGCAAACTTGTACAAGAAAAAATTCTATAAAACTCCTTTATTTCTGTACCGTTTAAAGCAAATCCAGCGCATCTATCAACAAATATTCCAACAATATGATGTCATCCTTTCGCCAGTTTTAGCGCATGTTTCGCCTCAAATTGGATATCTTTCACCTCAACTCGAATTTGATGTTTTATTTGAGCGTTTAAGAAATTATGTGGCATTCACACCTATTCAAAATATCGCAGGTGCTCCAGCGATATCATTACCGATGGGTATGACCAAATTAGATTCAAGACCGATAGGTATTCAGCTTTCTGCTGATTTGGGACAAGAACGTTTACTGATAGATCTCGCTTATCAGCTTGAACAGATACAACCTTTTAAAAAAATATACGATTAAATTCATACACTAAGGATCATTAATCAAATTCTTGATGATCCTTATCAACAATACTCAGTGCTTGTTTATCACTTTTTATGCATAATATATACATAAATGTGATTTAGAGATTTGTATGGATTTAACGAAGCATTCTGTGGAACGAGTCATCCCAGCTTGGAAATGGTTAAAAAAATACAATACTCAAGATTTTAAATCTGATCTTCTTGCATCTGTGATCGTGCTTGCAATGCTTGTACCACAAGGCATGGCATATGCCATGATTGCAGGCTTACCTCCAATTATGGGGTTATATGCCAGTATTATCCCTATGATTGCTTATGCACTGATTGGAGGGAGTACAACCCTTTCAATTGGTCCAGTTGCATTAATCTCCATGATGACTTTTGCCACGCTACAGCCATTATATGAAGTGGGTTCACCAGTCTATATTCAAGCTGCGTATTTGCTAGCAGTAATGGTTGGTATAATTTCATTTTTATTGGGATTATTCAGATTTGGTTTTTTGATTCGTCTCATTAGCCACCCTGTGATTAAGAGTTTTATCATTGCTTCAGCCGTCTTAATTGCGTTAGGTCAAATAAAATTTATTCTTAATATTCCATTGCAATCCAGTAATTTAATCGAATTTTTTACGAGTTTGGCTCAATATATTTCTTTATATGATTTGGCCAGCTTGTCTTTGGGTTTAGCTTCAATTTTAGCGCTCATTTATTTACCACAATTACTTAAAATTCCAGCATTTTCAAATCATCAAAAAATGATGCAATTTATACAAAAAGCATTACCGTTATGCTTAGTGCTATTTTCTATCTTACTGGTTCAGTCCTTTGATTTAACTGCCTATGGAATTAAAACAGTAGGTGAAATCCCAAGTGGATTACCCCCTATTCAAATGCCGTACTGGACATGGGACATGGTGAAAATATTGCTTCCTGGCGCAGTAATGATCGCTATGGTGAGTTTCGTTGAATCTATTTCGATCGCGCAAGCTACGGCTTTTCAATCACGTAGTAATTTGAACAGTAATCAAGAGCTTGTTGCACTCGGTGTTGCAAATTTTGGCGCTGGAATCAGTGGCGCATTTCCTGTCACTGGTAGCCTATCACGCACAGTGGTCAATGCTGATGCTGGTGCTAAAACACCTATGGCTGGGGTTTTATCCTCGCTACTTATTATTGTGGTCAGTCTATATTTTACAAGCCTATTTGAATATTTACCTTTAGGAGTATTGGCTGCAACAATCATTGTGTCGATATGGAAACTTGTTGAAATTAAGCCTTTTATAGAGGCTTGGAAATATTCTAAAGCAGATGGTTTAGCAATGGCACTCACATTTTTAGGAGTGCTGTGTGTAGATATTACGACAGGCTTAATGGTGGGTATTATTTCAACATTTGTGTTGCTGTTGTGGAGAATTAGCCGCCCACATATTGCAGTGATTGGTCTCGTTGAAGGCACGCAGCATTTTAGAAATATTTCAAGACACCAGGTTATTACCAGTAAAAGGCTCGTTTCGGTGAGAATTGATGAAAACTTGAGTTTTCTCAATGCAAACACCCTGAAGGAATTTATTATTTCAGAAGTTAGCCAACATGATCAGCTTCAACATGTTGTCATTAACTGTTCCAGTATCAGTAATATTGACTACTCAGCTTTAGAGACTCTTGAGGAAATGAATTCTGAGTTATCTAAACTCAATATTCAACTACACTTAAGCGAAGTCAAAGGTCCTGTTATGGATCGCTTAAATTCAACTAATTGGATACAACATCTGACAGGTAAAATATACCTCACTCATTTCCAAGCAGTATATGAATTAGACCCGCATTTCAGCGAAAATAAATCATCTTTTGCATAAGAATTTGATATTCTTAAGTAAGAATTATCAAAAAAAAACCAGTGATTTGATTCACTTAATTTTTATTATGAATAAGTTTTATATTTAAAATCATTTTTAAGTATAGAATACCCGACTTATTTATCCGATTTTAAGCCAGACTCGGCATTATTAGGTTCAGTTATGTTCACTGCTCTAGCACGTTTGAGTTTAGTCACCAAAATCCTTATCGCCATTATTCTGGGCGTTTTGGTGGCTATATTTTTCCCTCAAGTTGCACCACAATTAAGCTTGCTGGGTGATTTATTTATTAAAGCCCTTAAATCTGTTGCACCAATCCTTGTTTTTGTTTTGGTCCTTTCTTCGATTGCAAACTTTAAAGTTGGTGATAGCAGCAGTGCGAAAATCAAACCCATTATGATGATGTATGCCGTAGGTATGTTTTTATCTGCGTTAACTGCTGTCATTGTGAGTAATTTATTTCCAAGCACTCTTTTCCTAGATGTCGCTGCGCAAGCTGATTTACAGCCACCTGGCAGCTTGACTGAAATTCTTAAAAATTTATTACTCAGTTTTGTTGCGAATCCTATCGTTGCATTAAGTGAAGCAAACTTCATTGGGATTTTGGCTTGGGCTGTTGCATTGGGTATAGCATTCCGTCATGCCACAGACACGACCAAACAGTGTCTGACTGATGCTGCGAATGCCGTGAATCGCGTGATTCGTCTCGTCATCAGTTTTGCACCTTTCGGTATTTTTGGACTTGTTGCGGTTACTTTTGCAGATGCAGGTCTTAAAACCTTAGCAAGTTATGCACAATTATTGTCTGTTCTATTAGGGACTATGTTCTTTATTGCACTTGTAATTAATCCAATTATGGTGGCATTTGTTACGCGTTCAAATCCTTATCCATTGGTTATTCAATGTCTACGTGAAAGTGGGATCACCGCATTTTTCACCCGTAGTTCAGCAGCAAATATTCCGGTGAACTTGGATCTTGCCAAGCGTTTGGGCGTGAATGAATCGACAGCGAGTGTAGCAATCCCGTTGGGTGCTGCAATTAATATGGCGGGCGCATCAGTAACGATTACCGTATTAACATTAGCAGCGGTGAATACACTGGGTATTACTGTTGACTTTACCACAATGCTTGTTCTTTCTGTTGTTGCTACAGTTTCTGCTTGCGGGGCTTCTGGTGTAGCAGGTGGTTCACTGTTATTGATTCCTGTCGCTTGTGGGCTATTCAATATTTCACCTGATGTCGCTATGCAAGTCGTAGCTATAGGTATGGTGATCAGTGTTCTACAAGATTCAACTGAAACAGCCCTCAACTCATCTACAGATGTATTGTTTACTGCTGCGGTTGATCGCGCTCCTTCAAAATAATATATTCATGGCATAAACTTTTAGAATGAAAGATATGCCATTTCAATTCCTTCCAAACTGGGTACAATTTGGGGCTTTCATGCTTGCAGTAAATGCAGGCATGATCAACGTTTTGGGTCTTATTTCTTTATTACATCAGTCAGTTTCACATATGACAGGCAATGCAAGTTTACTTGCGATCGGTCTTATTGACCATGATTTCAAAGCTGTAATTTTTCTGATTCTTATTATCTTGAGTTATGTTTTAGGCTCTAGTTTTAGCGGTCTGATATTGGGGAATAGTCAATTTAAACTCGGGCGCAGATATGGTTTACCATTGAGTTTAGTGACTGTTTTTATTCTGCTCTGCTGGGTATTTATTCCCTATTATCCACGTTATGCACTGCTATGGGCATGTTGTGCGATGGGTGTACAAAATGCCATGGTAAGTCATTATAAAGGTGCAATTATTCGCACGACTCACCTTTCTGGTGTCTTAACCGATCTTGGTTTAGCATTTGGATATTTTGTAAGAGGTCTGACAACGGAATCCAGAAAAGTTATTTTGCATTTAGTGATTTTATTTGGTTTTATTATTGGCAGTACTGTTGCGGCATTCAGCTATCCTTATTTACAATTAGAAGCGTTTTTAATTCCTGCAGGTTTAAGTTTTTTACTGACCCTGATCTATTGGATTTTATATTTCCGTCATTGTTATTTTCAAAAATCGTAGTTGGTATTACTCATGGTAAAAAATGCCTTGCAAGCACAATTGCTCAAAGCTGGTTTAGTCGATCAAAAAAAGGCTAAAAAACTTTCTAAACAAGCTGTGCATGAGCAACGCACGGGTCAAAGCAACGAAGCTGAGATTAAAGCTAAAATCGAACAAGATTTAAAGCAAAAACTAGAAAAAGATCAGAATCTTAATCTTGAAATCAAACGCCAGCAAGATGAAAAAGCATTACGTGCAGCAGTAGTGCAAATGATTGGTCAACATAAAATCAAAGATATTGATGGTGAAATCAGCTACCAGTTCGTTGATGAAAATAAAATTAAGAAAATTTATATTAATCAACAAGTTTACAATGCACTCGTGGCAGGTACATTGGTCATCGCCAGAGATCAATCAGGTTATGCTGTTCTACCAAGAGCGCTATCTGAGCGGATTAATGAAAAAGTCGAAGGATTTATTATTGTGAATAATGCTGAGAAAAATGAGGCTATTACAGATGAGGAAGATCCATATGCAGCTTATGTTATTCCAGATGATTTAATGTGGTAAATTCGCCTAAAGCCTAATTTATTAGGCTTTTTTACGCTTAATGCGTGATTCACATTGCGCAGCAGCAGGTATAAATTCATGATTAAGATGCTTTAGGTCATATTACTGCTTCCAAACATCACGAGATGAGTCTATCAATTTTCTGCGCTGTTATTCTATTCTCTGATTTGTTTTTTCAATCGATGGTATTTTGGAGAGCTCAAAAAAATCAATGGATTGATTTTCTCGCATTATTTTATCATTTTCTAATTGCTGAAGATGAGCAAGTTCAATAATGCTTCTTTGAGGAGTTTTCGCAAAAAGCAAAGAACACAGAGAGATCGATATAAAAAAGATTAAATTAGCTTTAAACATGGGCTTTATAATTTGAAAATGTAACGACGATAATCTAGGAAATTGTATAGTGTGACTTATTTCACATTAATTTTATTTAAAATAGAAGTTCATAAAATGTATTTCAAGTAATTAATTTAATCTATTCTGTTTGATAAACGTTAACTCTAATAAATTTAATAACTTAAACCATTAAGCTAATGCCAATTCATTTAGAGGTGATCAAGTTGGACAGATTAAATTTTGTAACTCAAATCCAAGAATGGTCAGATCAATTTCCTTGGTTAGAGATGTTGACCTCTCTGAGCATTCTTATTCTCATTGCATTTATCGCAAATTTTATTGCTAAACAAGTGGTCGTCCGTGGTATTCGCAAAATTATTAGCAAACTACGTTTTAGTTATAGTGATGTCTTAGCGGAACATAGCGTTATTCGAAGAATTGCAAACATTGTCCCAGCATTGGTGATTATGAATGGAATTGTGACGGTTCCTCACCTGTCTGAAAAAGTCATTACATTGATTCAGATGTTTGCACAAGCCTTCATTTTCTTAACCATAGCCTTGGCAATTAGTCAGCTTCTCACCATTTTTAATATTATTTATCAACGTAATCCTAAATCTCACAATAAGCCAATTAAGGGTTATTTACAGTTAGTTAAACTGATTATTTTTGTTGTTTGTGCTCTGATGGTCATAGGAACATTTCTTAAAAAAGATGTTTTCACGCTATTGGCAGGTTTCGGGGCAATGGCAGCAGTGCTCATGCTGGTTTTCCAAAATACAATTCTATCTCTAGTGGCTTCAGTTCAAATCTCTTCATATGACATGGTTCGAATTGGTGATTGGATTGAAATGCCAACCTTAAATGCGGATGGCGATGTCATTGATATGTCATTACATACGGTGACCGTACAAAACTTTGACAAGACCTATACCACTATTCCGACCAATCGTTTGGTGACAGATACTTTTAAGAACTGGCGAGGTATGCAAGAGCAAGGTGTTCGTCGTATTAAACGTGCACTTTATATCGATCAAAATAGTGTTCACTTCTTATCTGCAATGGAATACAGCAAGCTCAAAGAATTTCTGATTTTAGAAAAATACCTAGATGAGAAACAAACCGAGTTAAAAAACTTTAATCAGCAATATGCAAATAATGGGGTCAATAACCAACGTCGTTTAACCAATTTAGGAACATTCCGCGCGTATATTGAATACTATTTAAAAAATCATCCAGGTATTGCACAAAATCAGTCCTTAATCGTCCGTCAATTACAACCGACAGGTGAAGGTTTGCCTATAGAAATTTATGCTTTTACAAATACGACAGCATGGGTGGCTTATGAGGCGATCCAATCTGATATTTTTGATCATCTTTTGGCGATTCTTCCTGAGTTTGGATTAAAAATATTCCAGATTCCTTCTGGGAATGATTTCAAGATCCCTCAAGACACAGTAAACTGAGTTTTGATTAGATGAATTAAGATTGATCGTATGCTGCAGTGGTTTGAAAAACTCGTTGATCCATATCCATCCAAAGATTTAAATCAGCCCTTGCCGAAGAAATTTTTTCCATTTGTTTGGCAAGCAGCATCAGGAGTTAAGCGTTATCTCTTGGTGTTGGTGTTATTTACTGCAGCAACAGCTTCATTTGAAGCTATTTTCTTCTCTCAAATTGGTCATTTAGTTGATTGGTTATCCGCATCGACGTCTGAGAATTTTCTTGAAAATAACCAAACGAATCTAATGATTTTGTCTGGTTTCTTACTCGCTAATATTTTCTTTGCAAGTTTGCAATCAATCATAAGGCATCAGATTTTATTCAGTAGCTTTCCAATGCGCTTGCGTTGGCGTTTTCACAACTTATTACTTCTACAAGGCTTAGACTTTTTTCACAATGATTTTGCAGGTCGATTGTCCGCTAAAGTCATGCAAACTTCACTTGCTGTTCGTGAGTTTTGGGTAATTTTGGGGGATATCGTTACTTATGTGGTGATTTATTTTATTACCATCAGTGTGGTTTTAGGAAACGTCTCCCCTCTACTCCTTATTCCCCTGATGGTATGGTTGATTTTATTCATTGGCGCAGCATCCTTCTTTATCCCGCGACTCGGAAAAATTTCAAAAAAGCAGGCTGATGCACGCGCGGTGATGACTGGTCGAGTAACTGATGCCTATACAAACATACAAACAGTAAAATTGTTTGCACATGCTGGTCGTGAAAGCCAATATGCCAAAGAGTCTATGCAACTTTTTATGAAGACGGTGTATACCCAGATGCGTCTGGGTACTGCTTATGAAATTAGCATTAATCTACTGACCGCAATTTTATTCTTTGGCGTTTTAGGTACAGCAGTTTGGCTTTGGTTTATTGGTGAAGCAAACATCGGTGTGATCGCCGCAACGACAGCCATGATTTTAAAGCTGAATAGTATGGCTTCTTTTATGATGTGGCAAACTTCAGCCTTATTTGAAAATATTGGTACCATCCAAGATGGGATGACCACGCTAGCAAAACCAATAGCAATTCAAGACAAAGAAGCTGCACTGCCACTCGAGGTACACTCTGGTGCGATTAAATTTGATAATGTGAGCTTTGCATATAATCAAAAAAATGTTATTAATCACTTGAATTTAGAAATTAAACCGGGTGAAAAAATTGGAATTGTCGGTCGGTCTGGTGCTGGAAAATCGACACTGATCCAACTACTACTTCATTTTTATCAAACCCAACAAGGTAAAATTTATATCGATGGTCAAGCGATTGATGAAGTCACCCAAGATAGTTTAAGAAAAAATATTGCACTCGTGACGCAGGATACTTCTTTACTACATCGAAGTGTCGCTGAGAATATTAAATATGGTCGACCTGAAGCGACTGATGAAGAAATGTATGAAGCTGTCCGTAAAGCTCGAGCAGAAGAGTTTATTCCACAGCTTACAGATCTACGTGGTCAGACAGGATATGACGCTTATGTAGGTGAGCGTGGTGTAAAATTATCTGGTGGGCAAAGACAGCGTATAGCAATTGCACGGGTATTCCTAAAAGACGCTCCAATTTTGATTTTAGATGAAGCAACCAGCGCACTCGATTCAGAAGTGGAGGCTGCGATTCAGGCAAGCCTTGATGACTTGATGGAAGGTAAAACGGTAATTGCAATTGCACACCGCCTTTCAACAATCGCTCAAATGGATCGATTAATCGTTTTGGATCAAGGAAATATCGTAGAACAAGGATCTCACGATGAGCTGATCCAACAGAATGGAATTTATGCCCAACTTTGGCAACGCCAAACGGGTGGATTTTTAGTTGAACAAAAAGTGAAAGACAAGGAATTAGACGAAGATGCTTTATCTTGATGATTTAAAAGTGGGTGATCAGTTTAAAAGTCGTGAATATGAGTTAACACTCGAAGAAATTAAAGAATTTGCACAAAAATATGACCCTCAAGTCTTTCATACTGATGAAGAGGCCGCAAAAGATCATCCTATTTTTCAAGGTATCGCAGCCAGTGGTTGGCAAACTTCAGCCATTACCATGCGTCTCTGGACTGAATGTTTTCCAATTGCCAAGGGGCTTATCGGTTCAGAGTCAAGCTTAAGATGGCCAAAACCAGCTCGTGCAGGTGATCGTTTGCATGTGGAAGTTGAAATTGTTGCTATCAATCCTTCTAAAACAAAGCTAGATCGTGGAATTGTGAGTTATGTCACACAAACAAAAAATCAGTATGGTGATGTTTTGTTGATTTCAACCACAAAAATTGTCGTTTTTAAGGCTTAAACATCGGTTTCACACTAGATTTGTCCGACAAAATTGGTATTTTCTATCTGGAATTTATGTCAGTATTATTTTCACCAAAAATTATGAAAAAAATTGTGTAAAGCAATGGATCGCACATGAAAACAGTTTCAGTTCGCCCAGATTTAGGCATTCCAGGTGTTTACGGACTCTTACTTTTAGATGTTGTTTCTCGTTGGGGTTATAGTGCTGAGTCGCTATTCGCTCCCTTTGGATTCACCAACGAGCAACTTGCCGATCCTGAATTTAGAATTCCACTCCATGTAGCGAATGAGATGATTATTCTCGCGCGCAAAATGACAGGTGAAAGTTCTCTTGGTTATCATCTTGGTAACCAAATGCGGATTTCTATCCATGGTTTTATTGGCTATGCCATTATGACCTCGAATGAGATTACTGATGCACTTATTTTAGCCAATCGCTTTATACAACTGCGTATGCCTTTTCTGCAATTTCATTTCTCGACATTTACAGAACAAGTTTCTTTGCAGTTACAATGTGATATTGATCTTGAACCGCTGAGAACTGAAATTGTCATGGCTTTGACTTTTGGCGTCATTACAATGGCGAAAGCGCTGACAGGCATTAATGATTTGTATGGCGAAATTAATTTCGATTTCCCGAAACCTGAAGGCTTTGACAAATACATCAGTCGTCTACACCCCAAAACGATTATTCATTTTGATCAAACACATTTTCTGGCTAGTTTTGATAAAAGTTATTTAGGCTTGAAGATGGTTAACGCGGATCCGATTGCCAGTCAAATTGCAATTAATCAGTGTGAAGCAGAACTATCAGAGCTTGGCGAACGCCGTCGAATTTCAATGCGTGTTCGCGATATTTTGACACATTCTGAACAGCACTATTTGAGTATTGAAAATGTGGCAGATCGCCTGCATATGTCTGATCGTACATTGAAACGTCAGCTGGCTGCAGAAGGAACTTCTTTTTCAACCTTAGTGGATGAAGTTCGATATCGTCATGCAACCTCCCTACTGTCGCGTACTGACTATTCACTTGAACAAATCGCAGATGAACTCGGTTATTCAGATGTTGCGAATTTCAGTCGGGCATTTAAACGTTGGAGTGGTCGAAGTCCAAGCAGTTGGCGTAAAGATCCATATTTATAGAACTTTCGTTTTTAAATAAAACACTGTATAACACAAGAAAATTTTTCAAATCGAATTGAGGAGTCGTGATGAATCATCCTTCAGAGCTTAAATATGCTCGCACACACGAATGGGTACGTATTGAAGGTGATCTCGTTGTTACTGGGATCTCAGATCACGCACAAGATGCATTGGGTGATCTTGTCTATGTAGAAGCACCTGAAGTAGGTCGTGAATTGACTGTTGGTGAACAAGCGGGTGTAGTTGAGTCTGTGAAAACAGCTTCTGATATTCATGCTCCTGTAAGTGGTGTAGTTGTAGAAATTAATGAAAATCTAGAAGATGATCCAGATTTTGTAAATGATGATCCCTATGGCAAAGGCTGGATCTACAAAATCAAACCATCTAATTTGGCAGATGTAGAACAACTTCTCTCAAATACAGATTATGAATCAGGTTTGTAATATTTATGACCAGTCTACGGACTGGTTTTTTATTTATACATTTTCGGATGAATGGCTCACTTTTTGCTGTAATTTTCATGTAATTTGATTATAATTAATTCAACTTCTCTCCCTACTTCATTGCTGACCAAAACCAAAAATAATTTTATTTGGCACAGATTGAAGCTTTTAATGGTTCAATATTTCAAGGTTGTCTATGTCTTCTATACATGCTGAGCATCTATGGAATAAATCTTTTATTCTGTGTCTAATTAATAACTTATTTATTTTCATCTTTTATTTTGCTCAGACAACGATATTGCCAATTTATATTCTGAATGATTTAAATGGGAATATTACCCAAGCTGGGCTTGCACTGACTTTATTTCTAGCTTCATCGATCGCAATACGACCGTTTACCGGTCTCATTATCGAGAAGATTGGGCTAAAAAAAGCACTTTATATCTCTGAGTCATTTTTTGTACTGCTCTCTTTCGCTTATATCTTTGCTGATAATCTAACCCTATTACTGGTCATTCGGTTACTACAAGGAATTTGGTTCAGTATTTTGACAACTGCCATGATACCAATCGTCAATGACTTCATTCCAAATCAGCGTAAAGGTGAAGGCATGGGCTATTTTGTCATGTCAGTCAATCTTGCCATTGTACTAGGACCCATGTTGGGCTTGATTCTCATTCAACCATGGGGATATATTCCAGTGGCTACACTTTTAGCTGCAATTGTTTTTATTGGTTATTTGTTCTGCTTTTTAATTCCGATCCAGACACAATTTAAAACTGTTAAGCGCAAAACAAAAATTAGTGTTCATGATTTTGTTGAGATTAAAGCTTTACCTGTTGCGATGATGGCGATGCTCATCTCATTTTCTTATGCAAGTATCATGTCTTTTATCTCGACATATGCTGAATCAAAAAATTTATTGACCTATGCGAGCTTATTCTTTGCTGTTTTTGCAATTTCCATGATGCTTCTAAGACCCTTCACAGGAAAGTTATATGACTCTAAGGGTCCTGCCTACGTTGTCTATCCAGCGATTGTGAGCTTTAGCATTGGGCTATTCATTCTAAGCCAAATTCATTCTGCTGCCGGATTATTGATATCTGCTGTCTTTATTGGTATAGGCTTTGGGTCAGCACAGCCATGTCTCCAAACGCAAGCCATTCAAGCTGTAGCACGTGAACGAGTTGGACATGCGAGTTCAACTTTTTACACCTTTTACGATATTGGCATCGCATTAGGTTCTTTTATTCTAGGTATTGTGATCACACACTATCAGTATTCGATTGCATATATATTATGCGCGATATTGACGCTATTAAGCTTGCTGTTTTACCGCTTCGTTGTTCAAACTAAAGTAAAAGCGGTCTAGAGAGCTAATTAAATAAAAAAGCCTTCAGATGAAGGCTTTTTTATTTAATTAGCTCTCTGCATCTTCATCAAACATACTGAAGGTTTGTGAAGAGGTTTCAGCATTCTCTCGGACGCGTGTACTTTTTAGCTTAATTTGTAGACGTAATTCATTTTTAGAGTCAGCATTACGAATGGCTTCATCATAACTGATCGCACCTTCGTTATATAAATCAAACAATGCTTGGTCAAATGTTTGCATACCAAGTTCTCGCGACTTGGTCATAATTTCTTTCAACTCATGAAAGTTACCTTTCAGAATCAAATCAGAAACTAAAGGTGTATTTAGCATGACCTCTACAGCAGCTCTACGTCCGACACCATCTTCAGTTCGAACTAAACGTTGAGAAATAATGGCTTTCATATTTGATGAAAGATCCATAAGCAACTGATTGCGCCGTTCTTCAGGGAAAAAGTTGATAATTCGATCTAAGGTTTGATTGGCATTATTCGAATGTAACGTGCCTAAGCACAGATGACCAGTCTCTGCAAAAGCGATCGCATGCTCCATGGTCTCTGTATCACGGATTTCGCCAATTAAAATTACATCTGGTGCCTGACGAAGTGTGTTTTTAAGCGCATTATGCCATGAGTGACAGTCCACTCCGACTTCTCGGTGAGTGACCATTGATTTTTTATGTTTATGCACGTATTCAACTGGATCTTCTACAGTAATGATGTGCCCTGCTGAGTTCTCATTACGGTAATCAATCATGGCAGCAAGTGAAGTAGATTTACCCGATCCAGTGCCACCAACCACTAGAATTAAACCTCGCTTTTCCATTACCACATCTTTCAATGTTTCTGGTAATTTCAACTTTTCAAAGTTTGGAATTTCAGAGGTAATGGTACGAATGACCATCCCTACATTAAGTTGCTGTTGAAAAACATTCACGCGAAAGCGCGATACATCTGGGACATTAATGGCAAAATTACATTCTAATTCACTCTCAAATTCTGCTCTTTGTTTTTCATTCATTAAGCTATAAGCGAATAGTTTTGTTTTTTCTGCAGTCAAAGCTTGAGAACTTAAAGGCTTCATTGAACCTTGATGTTTCATACTTGGAGGAAAATCAGCTGAAATAAATAAATCTGATCCCTCATGGTCAAAAACGCTTTTAAGCAATCTGAACATGAATTGCCGAGCTTCGCTAAGTAATTCATTACTGAACATTAATTTCCCCAAGTTATAAATATTAAATACTTAAAATACTAATAGAAATATAAGGTTATTTCAGCTGTTTCATCAAATATTTAATGCTTTGAACAAACATTCAAATCTTAAAGGCAAAAAAAAGAACCCATATTTCATGGGTTCTTTTTTACGAATTATATTAGGAGAGTTGTTGAGCAACATCCAAAATCAATTGCTCTGTACTTAACCAACCCAAGCATCCATCAGTCACTGATTGACCATAAGTCATGTGATCAGAAATTTTCTGATTGCCATCGACTAAAAAGCTTTCTAGCATGACGCCACGGACTTGTGTTTGAGGTCGTTCATTCACAATTTGCTTTAATACAGCAGGTTGATTCAATGGATTCTTAGCGCTGTTTCCATGGCTACAATCAATAATCAAAGCTGGTAGTACATGGTTATTGTTTTCTTGAATCTTTTTAATTTCAGATAATTGGTAATTTGTACCCTGATTCGATCCACGTAAGATCAAATGTGCATGCGGATTACCCTTTGAAGATAAAATGCTTGGACCACCATCTTGACTTAAACCAAGAAATTGATGCGGTTGTGAAGCGGACTGAATCGCATCCAATGCAATTTGGATTGATCCATCTGTACCGTTTTTGAACCCAATGCTATAAGGCATATGGCTAGATATTTCACGGTGAATTTGCGACTCGCTTGTTCTCGCCCCAATCGCGCCCCATGAAATCAAATCATCAAAATATCCTGTTGCCATTGGGCTTAAGATTTCTGTGGCCAACGGCAAACCCATTTCAGCAATTTGAATGAAGAGTGATCTAGACTGTTCAAGTCCTTTTTGCATATCTGCTGAACCATTTAAATCTGGATCATACAAGATGCCTTTCCATCCTACCGTGGTGCGAGGTTTTTCAATATAAGTACGCATCACGATGAAAATCTGATCTTTGACTTGTTCTTGCAGTTGTTTTAATTTTTGTGCGTATTCGAGGGTTGCTTTAGGATCATGAATCGAACATGGACCAGTAATCACCAATAAACGTGGATCATGACCCGCTAAAATGTCTTGTATTGTTTGGCGATGTTGACGAATGTGAAGTGAAACTATCGGACTAACAGGTAAAGCTGATTTTAGTTCTAATGGTAAGCTTAATTTTTTTTCTAAAGTATGTTGAGCTGTGGTTATAAGCTGAGAATTAATTGCATTCATCTTGAATTCCTTTGGGCAGCAATTGCCCTATCTTTTATTTGAGCGTGAGGTGTCTATTGGCTGGGTTTTGTTCTTGACTAAAATAGAACCAATAACCGTTGCTAAAATAAAAAGTATTCAATGTTTTCATGAGATGCTCCTATATTTGTTGAGATGAAAAAAAACCTGATTGGTGTTGCCAATCAGGTATAAACTTGATGGGCAACATTTTTGTTGCCCGAACGCGTCTAGGCAACTAGATGTTAAATTGCCAAAAATAATAATAAGCGTTAGTAATCAAGTGTGTCGTTTTCATCAAATTATCTAAAATATAACCCTTAAAAGTAAAATACGCATAAATAGACTGATTGACAAGCAATTTATATAAAAAATATTGTTATATCAATCATAACTCAAATATATCAATGGTTTATTGCTTATCTGAAGGAAGCCAATCTTTTATAGCACATACTTGTTTGAGCATCAGTTGCTCAGCCTCAGACTTACAAATCGCTTGGCTAAATAAAAAGCCTTGACCATATGCACAGCCAACATCCTGAAGACTTAAGAGCTGTTGGCATGTTTCGACACCTTCTGCGATCACATCCAATGACAGAATAGGTCCGAGCTTAGCAATGCCCTCTACAATTGAATTGATTGACTTCTCCTCATTCATTCGATTCACAAAAGCGTAATCAATCTTGAGACAGTCGACAGGATAATCTCTTAAATGCGTCATTGAAGAATGACCAGTTCCGAAATCATCCAATGAAATTCGAAGACCATAATTTTTGAGCTTTTGTAGTGCTCGAATCACAAATTCTATTCCACGCTCAGACAAAATATGTTCTGTAATCTCAACCTCGATTAAATGAGCAGGAATTTGATGTCGTTCTAAACGTTGAATCAACAATTCTGCATAATTGTCACGCATGAATTCAACTGGAGAGGCATTAATTGAGATCGGTACAAGTTGAACGCCCTTAGACATCCAATCTGCCATGTCACTGAAAATCTTTTCATGCATGATTTCACTTATTTTACTGGCCAGCTCATAATCGTTAAACGCTTCTGAGATTGAAGCTGGATAATGAAGTTGCTGCTGTGCATCATGCCAACGCATCAAAGCCTCAAATCCGATTAACTGACAGTTATCTAAGCGAACCTTAGGTTGATAATACGGTTCGATTAAATTGTCCTGAATGATATAGCGAGCAGTATCAAGTTGTTGCATCTTCTTTTCAGCAAGTGCAAACATTTCGTCATCATACATACGATACCCACCACGACCTTTTTCTTTAAGATCATTTAGAGCGGTATCCGCACATTTCATCAATCCGAATACATCTTGAGCATCTTTAGGATAAATGGCACATCCAATACTCATCCCACTATTAATCACTTTTCCTGCATAAGTGATGGGGGCAATATTTTGTTTAAGCACTTTCTGTGTGGTTTGATGTAATTCTTCTTCTGAGGTCATCCCTGTCACGATAATTGCAAATTCATCTCCACCTAAACGTGAAACAATACACTTGCGATCCAAACTCTTTTGCAGACGTTTAGATAAGACTTTAAGTAGATGATCTCCAGCAGGATGACCTAAAGTATCGTTAATGTTTTTAAAATGATCGAGATCAATAAACATCATACCAATAAGTGTTTTCTCACGATTTGCCTGTGAAATCGCCATTTTTAATTTATTTTTGAAGGCACGACGATTCATCAGACCAGTCAGATCATCATACTCACTGCTGATTTTAAGTTTAGCTTCGGCAACACGTTGACGGGTAATATCACGTGATACACAGAGAATACTGGTCGTATTTCCTTGTTCATCATGCACAGGTGTTAAAATATTATCCCAATACATCACAGTATCGCCGTGTGTACTCATCCCCGCAAAACGAGCATTCTTCCCTCGAGCTGCTGTTTTAATCGCCTTTGCCCCCTGCTCGCGTACTTCAGGTGGTAACAGCGTTAACCAATCCATTCCAAATTTCTTAACACGCTCTTGACCCAGTAATGCCATGCATCCAGATTTGTTCATGTGTTCAAGCTTGCCATCTGGTGTGATAATTTTTATACAGTCTACGCTGACATCGAGCATATCTGTATTGGCACGCAATGCCTCAGCAGTTTCACGCATTTTGATTGTACGATCATGGATATTTGTGCAACTTATCATCCAATTTTGCTGGTTGGATTGAATCACCTTAGGTTCAGCAAGCATTAAGAACCAAAGATATTCACCTGATTTATTTTTTATACGACACTCTTTTTCAAATTTCTGACCGTTTTTTTGCGCATCATTCCAAATTTGGTAAAGATGTTCAGCATCATCAGGATGAACAAATTTAAGCCAGTCTACGTCACGTAAGGTTTGCGTATCCGCACCGATATATTGTTTAAGTGCGAGATTACAATACCCTGAGTTGGTGTGACTGACCCAAATCAAATTGGGCAGTAAATCGAGTGCAAATTTAAAGTCATCTGACAGTGTTAGATGCAAAGGCACAGCTTTGGACTGTAAATGATCAGCTCTATTCAGATCCAGAATGCTCATAGTTCACCTATTCGAAAATAACAACCCATCAAAATGACGAATACAAAAATCAGCGTAAAATTTTAGAATTTAATTAATCAGTATTTAAATTTCGTTAATAATGATTATTAATCATCATTAATTTTAAAATACGTGATAATAATAACACTTAAATGGATTAAATTAATACAAATACCATTTCTGCATGATACATAATTTTTATCACTTGTGAATATTAAATAGACAAAATGCATAAAAAATAATGAAATACGACACAATAATGAATTGATTTGATAATTCGACATCTTAGAATTAAATAATTCCGATTTTAATTAAAAAAATACCTACTTATATTAAGTAGGTATAGATTAATATAAAAATAATCTAAACTTATTATTAATTTATTATAAAAAATCTTTAATGTTTTTGATAACCTCACTTGGTTTTTCTGCATGTAACCAATGTCCAGTGCCATCAATCGTCACAAATTTAGCTTTAGGATATTGGAACCGAATAAGATCGTTATCGCGCTCAAAATTAATATAATCGGATAATTCTCCTTTTAAAAACAAAGTTTCATTCGATTGTGGATTAAGACGTTCCCATGACAAAATCTGAAAATATTGTTGTTTAAGTACATCTAAGTTGAATAGCCATTGTCCATTGCGGAAAGATTTGAGCAGAAATTGAATAACGCCAATTTCATTAATATATTTCTGCATCAACTCGGTTGCCTCCTTTCTCGAAACAACTTGAGCTTTTTGAACTTCTTCTAAAGCTTTGAAAATTTGATCATGATGAGATTTTTGATAAGCGACGGGTGCCATATCAAGTACAATCAATTTAACTACTCGATGTGGTACAAGGTTTGCTAAGTGCATGGCAACTTTCCCCCCCATTGAATGACCAATGACGTGAAATTGTTGCACAGTCATATCATCTAAAGTTTCTATAACATCTTGCGCCATAAGTTGATAACTCATTTGATTAGAATGAGGTGATAAACCGTGATTACGCAAATCAATTTGTATGACATCATGCTTTTCCTGAAATGCTCTCGCGAGCATGCCTAGGTTCGATAAACTACCAAAAAGACCATGAATCAGAACAAGAGCAGGTTGACGTTGATTCACATTTGATTTGGTGATCTCAGCATTTAGTCGCATGTATATACTCAATAGCTTTAAAAATGTGATTCAAATTCTAACAGTTGAGTTTGTATTTTAGTGTTAATTTAATTTTTATTTATATAATTCAGTAGATTAAAGACAATTAAAAAATTTCGGTTATAAGTAAAAGTATTGAGTTTTATAAAAATTAGTCCTGTAATTCGATCTTGTGATCGTACGGAAATTATATATATTATCCGATTAAACTTTTTACTTTGAACATTTTAGGAAATTTAGACCATGTTTCATCATGTAGATGCTTATGCAGGTGACCCTATTCTTTCACTTATGGAAGAATATAGTAAAGATGAGCGTACTCAAAAAGTGAATTTGAGTATTGGTCTATATTATAACGAAGACAGTATTGTACCTCAGTTAAATGCGGTCAAAGCTGCGTACAAAAATATTGAACCGAGCAACGATAAAGTTAAACTTTATTTACCAATGGATGGTTTGAAATCTTATAACGAAGCGACTCAAGCATTAGTTTTAGGTCCTGATAGTCAAGCGCGTAAAGATGGTCGTGCTGTCACGATTCAAACACTTGGTGGTTCAGGTGCACTTAAAGTCGGTGCTGATTTTTTGAAAAAATATTTTCCTGAATCAGATATCTGGGTAAGTCAGCCAACTTGGGATAACCATATCGCAATTTTTAATGGCGCTGGTATCCAATCTCATTTCTATCCTTATTTTGATGCTGATACAAATGGCGTTAACGTTGCAGCAATGCTTGAGGAATTAAAAACACTAAAAGCAAAAAGTATTGTTTTGCTTCATCCTTGCTGCCATAACCCAACTGGTGCAGATTTAACGCCAGCAGAATGGGATCAAGTGATCGAAGTGCTTAAGGCGAATGACCTTATTCCATTCCTTGACATTGCTTACCAAGGTTTTGGTAAAGGTCTTGAAGAAGATGCATACCTTATTCGTGCTTTAGATAAATCAGGTATGAATTTCATTGTGAGTAATTCATTCTCAAAAATCTTCTCACTGTACGGTGAGCGTGTCGGCGGCTTAACATTTGTCTGTGATGATCAAGCTACTGCTCAAAAAGTCCTTGGACAATTAAAAGCCACTGTACGCCGTATTTATTCTAGTCCAGCAAGCACAGGTGCATTGTTGGTTGAAAACGTGTTAAACAACGCAGATCTAACTGCTCAATGGCAAGCTGAATTACAAGAAATGCGTGAACGTATTATCAAAATGCGTGAATTGTTAAATGCTAAATTGAGTGCGGCTCTACCTGAACGTGATTTTAGCTATCTAGTAAAACAACAAGGTATGTTCAGTTATACAGGTTTGACTGGTGAACAAGTGGATATTCTGAAAGATAAATATGGTATTTATTTAGTACGTAGTGGCCGTATGTGCGCAGCAGGATTAAACTTGAATAATATTGATTATGTGGCTGAATCAATTGCAGAAGTTTTGAAAGCTACTGCTTAAAACAAAAAAAACGGGCATATCGCCCGTTTTTTTTTGCTCAATTAAAAATGAACAACTGTACGGATTGATTTACCTTCGTGCATTAAGTCAAAGGCTTTATTAATGTCTTCTAGCCCCATAGTATGAGTAACAAAAGGTTCTAACTGAATGTCACCCTTCATCGCATCTTCAACCATTTTTGGTAATTGAGTACGACCTTTTACACCACCAAATGCTGTACCCATCCATTTACGTCCAGTCACTAATTGGAATGGACGAGTTGAGATTTCTTGACCTGCACCAGCCACACCGATAATGACAGATTGCCCCCAACCACGGTGTGCACATTCAAGCGCTGAACGCATTACGTTTGTATTACCGATACACTCAAATGAATGATCAACACCCCAGCCAGTCATCTCTACAATGACTTGTTGAATAGGTTGATCATAGTCCTTAGGATTGAGGAAATCTGTAGCACCAAACTGCTCAGCCAATTTAAATTTTTCTGGATTAGTATCCACTACAATAATTCGGCCAGCTTTGGCTTGTTTAGCACCTTGAACAACTGCTAAACCAATACCACCTAAACCGAATACAGCAACAGTGTCACCTTCCTGTACTTTAGCAGTATTGTGAACCGCACCAATACCAGTCGTTACGCCACAACCCAATAAACAAACGTGTTCAGGGTTTGCTTCAGGATTAATTTTTGCTAACGATACTTCGGCAACAACTGTGTATTCACTGAATGTTGAACATCCCATATAATGATAAATAGGTTCGCCGTTATACGAGAATCGAGTCGTTCCATCAGGCATTACACCTTTACCTTGAGTGGCACGTACAGAGACACATAAGTTTGTTTTATTTGATTTGCAGAACAAACATTCGCCACATTCTGCAGTATAAAGTGGAATGACATGATCACCTGGTTTTACACTGGTTACACCTTCACCAACTTCAACTACAATACCTGCACCTTCGTGACCCAGTACCGCAGGGAATACGCCCTCTGGGTCTTCACCAGAAAGTGTAAATGCATCAGTATGACAAACACCTGTATGCGTAATTTTCACCAATACTTCACCAGCTTGTGGTGGAGCAACATCTAATTCAACAATTTGTAATGGCTGACCTGGACCGAATGCCACCGCTGCACGAGATTTCATGATGAAAACTTCCTTTGTAAATTAAGATTTAGCAGATAAGTTACAGTAACCGCTTTTGATAAAAACATTCAACTATTTGATTGATGATATTATAGCCATACAACTGAATAATAAGATTTAGGAACGACAGCTTTGATCCTTATGTTGCGATATATATTGTGTTTACTTACATTCTTTATTTTAACTGGATGTAATTTGGCGATGAATACAAGTATAAAACAAGCCCCAATCCAACCTCATACCACACATTGGCTCAGCAATACACCAGAAACAAAACGTAATATTGAACAGGGTTTAACTGCATTTTTACCACTTCATGATCCTTTTATGAGTATGGCCTCACGTGTTCACTTAATACGTGAAGCGCAACATACGATCGATTTACAGTACTATATCTGGGAAAATGATGTGATAGGTCAGCATTTATTGTCTGACCTACTCAAAGCAGCTGATCGTAATGTGAGGGTTCGACTGTTAATTGATGATCAAAATGGCACTCAATTAGACTCGACCTTAAGTGCATTGTCTAAACATCCTAATATCGAAATTAAACTATTCAATCCCTACAAATTTCGCAGCTTTAGAGTTTTGGATTATGTGTTTCGCTTTAATAAAATCAATCATAGAATGCATAACAAATTGATTATTGCTGATGGAGCGATTGCTGTTACTGGGGGGCGTAATATCAGTAATGAATATTTTGATGCCAGTGACAATTTTCAATTCGCGGATATGGATATTTTATTTGCAGGTCAATCAGTTTCAGCTGCAAACACGGTGTTTCACCAATTTTGGAATGATGAGCTGAGTTATGATATTCAGCAAATAATTCCTGAGTCTCAAAAAGAATTAGCGCATTTAAGATCGCATTATTCAACCAAGCAAAATTTTCAAGGTGCTGAAACTAAAAAACGTATTGATCAAGCAGAACGTTTTTTAGAAGAAAATTTAAAAAAACATCCTATTCGTTGGTCTAAAGCTCATTTTGTTGCAGACAGCCCCAATAAAATCAGAGCGAAAGCTCAATCTCATGAACTGCTGTTTAATCAGTTCAAATCCATTATGGGGAAACCTGCTCAAGAAATAAACTTGGTGTCTGCCTATTTTGTTCCTACTGTTCATGGTGAGTCTTTCCTCAAACAATTGAGTGAGCAGAATGTCAAAGTTCGAGTTTTAACAAACTCATATTTGGCAAATGATGTCCCGATTGTTCATGCATTTTATCAAAAATATCGAACATCACTCTTAAGGTCAGATGTAAAACTTTACGAGTTTAAACCTTTTATTGAACGGTCTGATCGGACTTGGTATGAAATTATGACGGGTAATGTTATTCCTGCGAAAGGAAAAAATGCGTCGCGGCTTCATGCTAAATTTTTTACTGTAGATGATAAAGTTTTTATTGGAACATTCAATTTTGATCCACGTTCAGCGTATTTGAATACTGAACTTGGACTGATCATTGAGTCAGCCGATTTTAAAACAGAGATATCTCAATCTTTAGATGAAAATCTTCCCAAAGTTGCCTATCAACTACATTTGGATGCACATCAAAACTTAAGATGGGAAGAACAACGAGGTGAAGAACAGTTAATACATGATCATGACCCTGAAACGACTCGTTTTCAGAGATTTATGTTCAAGTCTTTGTCCTATCTCCCAATCGAATGGATGATGTAAATTCTTTGTTGTGACTGGTTTGTACAACCAGGATAAATTGCATTATTATTCACGTTTTATTTTTTGAACCCTTGGTTCTACTCTACTCCCATGCAATTTTTTGATCTTAGTCGACAGTATAATCTGAACGACATACTCACCCCTTTTTTATCACTTGAAGATTTATCTCAGCATGAATGGTATTTAGCTAAAATTAGTGTTGATTATGATTGCCTTACTGATGAAGACTTAGTTGAAGGTTCTATCACCTTAAAGTCTAACCATAATGTTCAAATTGAATTGGCTTGGTTAATTTTAGACAATGGTCATGAGTTACAAGTATTGTTCAAAGGCATTGAAACCTCTGTCTCAGAACAAACGCTCGTGATTGTGAAGGGTGCTCGCTTAGTTGATGAAGAAGGACAAGAATTATCTGCTCAAGCATTATCTTTATGGATTGATGGTACTCTACTCAATATGCTTCCACATATTCGTAAAGAAATTAAATCACGTTTAAACTTGTGGGATTATGTAGATTATGATGTGTAATAAGCATTTCGATTGACTTTAACAAGTTGTTAAATTAATCCAATTGACTGGAAAAGTTCACGATAGTATTCGGCTTTCTTTTCAAGAGCTAAAGGATAAGCTCTTGAAGAAGATGGCATACGATGGATTCGGATATCTTTGTTATCAAATTGCAGATCCACGACTGTACCCATTTTAACTTTAGTGTGTACAGATGCATTCATTGACTTTAATAAGGTCTCAGTTGCTTTATCACCTGTGGTCATAATATCTCGACAATATGGAATTTTTTTAAGCAATAGAAACATATCTGTCGGTGTAACGATTTCTAGAAATTGATCTGAGGCATTGTCTTTCAAACGCCGTACTTGATAGGCTGTATCAAATATTGCAATGCCCAACTCATTTAGAAAATCTTTCAGCATTTGCTCTTTGAATTGTTTATTTTCACGGTCTAGAAAATAATGAGAGTCTTGAAAAAAGATCAACCCATATATTTTCCACATATCATTTTGAAAATTCGGATAATAAAAATCCATTTTCCATCTTGCTTTCGGCGGAGGAAAACTGCCAAGCATAAGTAATTTGGCTTGATGGGGTACAAATGGCTCAAGTGGATGTGTTTCGATATCAGTCATATCAAATTTCGGTCTAACTTTTCGATCTAAAGTGATTTTGAATAATCGAACTAATTTTTTTTGCCCAAAGCTGATAGATTTCTTTACTTGGATGAAATCCATCCTCAGCCATCTTCAAATTGAGTTGTTTATACTCATCCAAATCATATTTAACCAATTCAAATTTTGGTTGTGGTTCAATCCAATTTTCCAATTCAACATTCATTTGATGGGCATATTTTCCAAACAACCAAGCTAAAGGATTTGGTAATGCAGGAAACTCATTCATCGGTGGAACTCCAGTCGCGATAATGAGCTTGGGTGAAAATTTCTCAGCGATCAGTGAATATAATTGTTCTTGTAGGCAGATCCATTTTTGCGGTGAGATGAGCTGTGTTACATCATTGACCCCTATCGAAGTTACTACAATATCAAACTGATCGTCATTAATAGCCTGTATAGTTCGAATCACATCTGAAGTACAATTTCCAGTTTTTGCGATTAATGACCAGCGAATTTGAAAATGATCTCTAAGTTCCTGTAATAATGTTCCGCTTAACGCTTCTTCTTGAAATTGCACACCCACACCAGCAGCAGCTGAATCGCCTAAAATTAAAATTGATATTTGAGGACCATTCCCAACCAAACCATTTCTTTCCCCCAAAGCTTCTGCTAAACGAGGTGTATTTTTCTTGACTTGGTAACCTTGCACTAGTAAAGCTGGAATGAGTGCGATTGTCGCTAATTTAAGAAACATGTAATTGATTTTAGGTTTTGATATTTTCTATTTTAAACGATTTTTTGATATTTTCATTGCTATTTATTATTGAAAATAATTATCATTTACATAATTAATTTAAAGCTAAAATCCATGAATCATCCTATCAAATTTTTTTCTATATTGATGTTAGTGAGTTCCGCAGTAAGTGCTGATCTTTCTGTAAATCATTCATTACAAGTCAGCACTCAATCCTATGCCCCTGTATGTGAGGATATGGATGCTAAAAGTAAGGTACTTCAACAAATCCAAAAACAGATTCAGATGTATCCTGATCAAAAAAATCATCTCCTCGATCAATTTTGGTCGGAAATTCGTAAAAATCAAACCCCAATAATTGAAGATTTTAATGAAACACACCAACGTGTCATTTATTTATATCGTGGTGCAAAACACAATGTGCGATTAATCGGTGGTCCGAGTAATGATCATGAATGGTTAACTAGGCTTAAAGGTACTGATATTTGGTTTAAAGAAAGTATTGTCGATTCAAGATTTATCGGAAGTTATAGTTTTGCTGTGGATTCGCCAAATATGGATGGATATTTATCAAATTACTGCCCACATTTAAACCCAAATTTAAAAGAATCACGAGATCAGCGTCGATCTATTTTAAAGGTACAACAACTCGACCCTCTCAATCCTCATAAGTGGTTTGATTCTAAAAACATTGCTATAAAAACGAATACCACACTGAGGAATGAAAATATCGCAAAACTTAGTCGAGCGCCTAACTTTATTGATCCAACTCAAATGGCTGAAAATAGTGAAAAACAATTAGTTTCATCCGTGTTGAAAAGTAAAGTTTTGGGAAATGATCGTCTTATTCAGATTTATGCAACTCCACCTCAAGTCGGAAAATCATATATCACTCTAATTTTTTTTGATGGTGAGCAATATGCGCATTTAGTTAAAGTTCCTCAGATATTAGATCAGTTGGTTCAACAACAGCAACTCCCACCTATACAGGCTGTTTTTGTTGGACACCCAAATGATCAATTACGTGCTAAAGAACTTAGTCCCAATCCAGAATACACACAGTTTTTTCAAGAAGAATTATTGCCTTGGATGAGTCAACATTTGCCCTACCAACGTGATCACAACAAAACAGTCTTGTTGGGTTCAAGTTTAGGTGGTCTGAGTTCTGCTTATTTGGCGTTAAAAATATCCAATGATATTAGTCACGTCGTGCCACTTTCTGGTTCATTTTGGTGGAAATCTGATCCAAACGATACAATCAATGGTATGAGTAAACTGATCAGAGCTTCAACATTAGACAATACAAAGAAACTCAATTGGTATATTTCAGCCAATAGCTATGAATATTCGAGACAAAATAATAGCTTAAGCATTCTAGAAACCTCTCCGATTGTCGCTCAGGATTTAATCGATCAGGGACACAATGTTCACTATCAAGAATATATAGGCGGACATTCATATGCCGTTTGGAAAATCGTCATACAAGATGCTTTGAAATATTTCTTTAAAAATAAATCCCACTAAATGTGGGATTTATAAGACGTTCTTTTAACTCAGCTTATTGACGAGCTGAAGCGGTAAAACCTTCATTGCAAAACCCAATGGCAACCATGGCCACTTTGGTACATATGCTTTGACTGGTTGCTTTTCGATTGCTTCAGCTAATAGTCGTGATCCTGTGGCTTGATCGACCTCAAAAGGTAATTTTCCAGCACCTTCATTAATTTCAGTTCGAATGTAACCAGGATAAATCGTTGAAACTTTAATTGGTGTTCCAAGAAGTTCAGCTCGAATCCCTTCGGCTAAATGCGCAATTCCCGCTTTACTGGCAGCATAAGCTGTAAGATGTTTTGGCATACCACGCAAAGCACTCATCGATGATATTACAACTAAATGTCCTGAATTTTGAGATCTAAAAATTTCGACCGCTGCTTCACATTGTGCCATCGCAGAAATAAAATTAGTTTCAACTGTTGCTTTATTAATCGCAAAATTACCTTTACCGATACGACGTCCTTCGCCCACACCAGCATTGACTATCACTCGATCGATAGTGCCTAGCTCATCTTTAAACTCTTTAAATACACGGAAGACTTGCTCATCATCCGTGACATCCAATACCTTCGCACTTACTTTTACCTGATAGCGTTGTTCTATTTCATCTTTTAAAGCATACAACCTTTCTAAACGACGAGCACAGATCGCTAGGTTATATCCTTTTTTTGCAAACTCTTGTGCCATCCCAGCACCGATACCTGAGCTTGCACCTGTAATTAATATAGTTTTGTTCATTCCATTTTCTCTCTATGGCATATAGCCTTGATCAAATCCAAGTGAGCAAATCACGATCTTGTTCTTTTAAATAATGATGTTCATTTAAACTGAGTAATTGTGGTTCTGTACCAACCAATCTCAAGGTGGTAAAACTGGTATTAGTGATTGCCCAGTTCAATGCAAAAGTTTTGTCTGCACTTAAACCAAGTAAATGCCCTGCAACGACAGATATCACACCACCAGACGTATAAACTACGGCATAGCGAGGTTTTTCTGTTTCAAGTTGTATACATAGTTTGTTCAAGCCATGAAGCACTCGTTGCTGAAATTGCGGCCAGCTTTCATCATAATCATGATGATGATCCCCCTTAGTCCAACGTTGAATTGCAACTTCAAAAATTTTTCCTAAATAGGCACGAGGATCTACAGCTTGACCAACATCTTTTTTAAGTAATGCAGGATCTGCAAAACGTGGTTCATATTTTGCAAACACTTGTTGATGATTGAACTCGTTCCAATGTGGATCGATATCAATCTGACTGTCAGGAAAACATTCATTCAAAGAGATATACGCCGTTTGCTGATGACGTTTCATCGAGCCAGCTATGACATATGGTCGCTCTTGTAGTAACTTTTGAAAATATTGTCCCAACACACGTGCTTGAACTTCACCTTTCTGAGAAAGCTGATCATAACTTTCAGCACCAAATGAAGCTTGACCATGTCTGACCAAATATATTGTCGTCATCTTGGCAGAATATCCTGTAATTTTGCGAGATAAGTTTTTGCAATTTCATTCGCTTCAAGCTTTTGTATACCTATAAGTTTTAAAGCACGAATATGTAATGCATGAATCACAATCCAAAAATCCTTAAATGCAGGATTATCCGTTTGTTTATGGTAATAACGATAATAAATTTGTTGTGCTATGACCGCTAATCTAAAGATCCCAAATACTTCATAGAACGTCCAGTTAGATGGCTTCAGTCCTGTTTTTTCTAGGTAATAATCAACAACTTCTTGACGTGTAAACATGCCTTTAAGATGTGTAGGTTGTCGACGTGTCGATTTAAAGATCATATTGTCGTTTTCTTCAACCCAATATGCTAAGGCTGATCCTAAATCCATAAGTGGATCACCAATTGTCGCCATTTCCCAATCCAACACCCCAATGACCTCAGTAGGCTGTTGAGGATTCAATATGACATTATCAAAACGCCAATCGTTGTGAATAATACAGTTGGTTGAATCCTCAGGAATATTGTCTTTAAGCCAATTTCGTACAAACTTAAAGGTCGGTACATTGATGGTATGGGCTTTTTCGTAGCGACTGTCCCAACCTTCGACCTGACGACGGCAGTAACCCTCACCTTTTCCAATTTGCTCAAGTGCTGTTCCTTGATAAGGAACTTGGTGCAATTCAATCAATTTGTCTAAAAAATTTATACAAAGCTGATGCACATCAAACTCAGTGAGTTTTAGTTCTGGTGGAAGCTTTGCCCTTGGTATAATTCCCTCGATTCGCTGCATCACATAAAAATCGCATCCGAGTATAGATTCATCCTGACATAATGCCAGCATTTTGGGCACGACTGGATATAGATCTTTTAAAGCTTTCTGAACATTATGTTCTCGAACCATATCATGAGCAGATTTGGCTTTGGTTCCTGCGGGTGGTCTTCTTAATATCAGATCTGCATTGCTATATTTTAGCCGGTATGTCCAGTTTGAAGCTCCACCAGAATATTGTGTAACTTCTACAGGCTTAATCACTTCCACGCCATTTTGATTTAACCAGGTTGTGACTGAAACGATATCGACCTCTTCACCACGTCTGACTTGCCCTGCTGTATCTATAACTGACATATTTCTTCCTTAAATCGAGTACTCATCTTATTGAGAATGACGAGTTGAAAAACCACGTTTCGCAAGTTCCAATTTTGCAATCATGCCTTTATGCACCTCATCTGGCCCATCTGCCAAACGTAATGCACGCGCTTGTGCAAAAAAACCTGTCAATGGCGTATCTCTAGATAAACCTGCACCGCCGTGAATTTGCATTGCCATATCGACAACTTTTTCCAAAACACTAGGTGCAACGACTTTAATTGCAGAGATTTCAGTGAGTGCAGCCATATTGCCCAGTTTATCCATTTTATATGCCGCATATAAGGTCAAGAGACGTGCTTGATCGATGGCAACACGCGCTTCCGCGACTCTTTCCAAATTACCACCAAGTTTCAAAATTTCCTTGCCGAATGCTTTTCTTTGCATTCCACGATCAATCATTAATTCCAATGATTTCTCTGCAGCACCGATACAACGCATGCAATGATGAATACGTCCTGGACCAAGTCGCCCCTGTGCAATCTCAAACCCTTGACCTGCTCCACCAATAATATGAGTGACTGGAACACGAACATTATTAAAGGTCACCTCTCCATGACCGTGTGGCGCATCATAATCACCAAATACAGGTAACATTCTTTCAATTTTTACGCCCTCAGTTTCAACTGGAACTAAAACCATTGAATGTTGTTGATGTCGACCTTTATGTGCGTCTGGTGTATGTGCCATAAATATAATGAGTTTTGCATTAGGATCGCCTAAGCCCGACGACCACCATTTGCGTCCATTTAAAACAATTTCGTCTCCCTCAATTACAGCAGTAGCTTGCATATTCGTTGCATCTGAAGAAGCAACTTCTGGTTCAGTCATGCAAAATACGGATCGAATTTTTCCTTCTAAGAGAGGTTTTAACCATTGTTCTTTTTGTTGTTCTGAGCCATAGCGCCAAATTAACTCCATATTACCGCTATCTGGCGCATTACAATTGAAAACTGTAGGAGCCAATAAACTACGGCCAGTTAACTCAGCAATGTGTGCATATTCTTGAACTGTTAAACCTTGACCAAATTCTGGGTCTGGTAAAAAAAGATTCCACAGATTTTGTGATTTAGCTTTTTGTTTGAGTACTTCAAGTTCTGCTGGCCACGTCCATGATGTCCAATCATCACTTGGATTTAATTGATGAACTTTATGCCAAAATTCTTGTTCTATAGGCTCTATTTCGTCTTGAATAAAGCGTTGTGCTAAATCGTAAAAGTGTTTAGCTTTTTCCGTTAATTCAAACATTAATCCCTCAAACTATATTCTCATCACGCTTTACATCAACATAGCTTGAAATCTACTATGAATAAAATGATTTATTTAAATATTACTTTATGAATAGAATTCATCAGGAATCTGTGGATCTGAGCGCTTTTTCACACATTGATATCAATCTATATCCATTATTTATTGCGATATACGAACATCAAAGTATCAGCAAAGCCGCAAATTTGATGTGTATTACACAATCTGCAGCCAGTCATGCTTTACAGCGATTAAGATTACAATTGAAAGATGATCTTTTTATCCGAAGTGGTATAAAGATGGTTGCGACGCCCTTTTCACATCAAATTTATCCGCGAATAAAAGAAACATTAATCGCAATTCAGCATATCTCGACTCATCATATATCTTTTGATCCACTGACGATTCAATCTATTCGTATAGCAATTCATGATGAAATTGAGCCTTTGATTTTTCCGCAGTTAATTCGTCATTTTCGTGATCTTGGACTGGCGACACGGTTTCAAAGTATCAAGTTAGATCGAACTAACTGGGCAAAAGATTTATTATCACAGCAACTTGATTTAGTGGTCGATCTTCAACAGAAAGTTGATGAGAAAATTTATTTTACCCCTTTAGTGAATGATCGCTTTGTCATATGTGGTTTGACAACCATCGAAAATTTAGAACAATACAAACATGCCCAACATATTGGTGTTTCATCAAGGCATTCTGGTGTGCTTATTGAAGATTTACATTTTAAAAAGTTGAATATTCAACGTGATATTTTTTTACGCTGTCAACATTACTCAACAGCACTACAAATTTTGAAGGAGTATCCTGACACATTGTTAACCTTACCTTTTAGTATTTTAAAAAATTTAAAATTACCTCAAGATTTAAAAATTTCTGAACTCCCTGTTGAATTGCCTTTAATGAAAATGGGAATTTATTGGAATTCACAATTAGCATCGCATCAAAAGTTTCAGTATTTAATTTTAGAAATTAATAAAATTTTTGCTTAGGCTATTTGTTGTGGTGATAGATGATAAAACTTAGGCTATTTAGTTGAAAATCTGTGTGAACACCATCTGTTCAATATTGAATCAAACACTCACTTCGAGTTGATTTATCATATTAAGGCTTGTTTTCTCTTGTATTTTCTATGTTTGATCAACTCCCTGCATCATGGCTCATTGGGCTTGGGGCAATTTTATGCTTGTTACTTCTTATTATCTTCAGACAAATATGGATTTATCTTCTTCAAGTATTTAAACCTTTTAAAAAAGGAAAAACTTATTGGTGTCGTGTTACAGCGGTGAGTGATGGTGACACCCTCTCCTGCCATCGTTTGAATTTGAGACGTTCTAAAACTAAATTACGCTTTGCTTTTGTAGATGCGCCTGAATCTAATCAAAGTTACGGGCTTGAATCCCAACGCTTAGTTAAGAAAATGGTTCAAGGTAAAATTGTTCGTGTAAAAATCACGGATATTGATCGTTATGGACGTTGCGTGGGTGTGGTCTACCGCTATCGCAAGAATATGAATGAAGAATTAGTGAGGCGTGGTGGTGCGTGGGTTTACGAAGAATACATACGTGATCCAAAGCAATTAAAATATATGATCTCGCTACAAGATAGTGCAAAACGCAATAAACGTGGTCTCTGGCGCGGGACCCGTCCTATTCGACCAAGTACTTTTAGAAAACAAAAAAACTAATATTTTCAATACCCTGATTCTCAATAAGTTCATTACGCTTGATTCGTCTAATAATTGAGCGTAGATTCAAACCAACAAACTAGTTAGCTTGGTTAACTATATGCAAAATTCTCCCAAATTCCGTGTCGTATTGCTGCGAAGTGCGCGACTCTTTAGCGACCGTTTAAATGATATCTTGGCTCAATACCAACTGAACTATTCAATGTGGCAGTTGATTTATCATATCTATGATCACGACTCCATCACTTCAATTGATTTGGCTCATGAACTCAATGTTTCTAAACCATCAATTGCAAAACGCATTAATACTTTACATAAATTAGATGTTATTCAATTTTTAGAATCATCTGATAAACGCCAAAAATTAATTCAATTAACCGAAAAAGGTAGAGATCTTTATCAAATTTGTACAATTCAGATTGATCAATTTGAACAACAGTTTTTGAATCAAGTAAATCCTGAAGACATTGCTCAAAGTGCTGAGACACTTCAACTATTTTTGTCTATTTTAGAGCGTTATAAAAGCTTAAATATCGTGGAGGAGTTATGAGTACTTCCTCAAATCAAGTTAATCAGCCTCTTTGGACACGTAACTTTATTTTCGTCAGTTTAATTAACTTTCAATTGGTACTGACTTTTTATCTTCTCGTCATTGTCATTGTGGGATTTTCGATAGCAGAACTTGGAGCGACGACGGCGCAGGCTGGTTTAGTATCAGGACTTTTTATTGTGGGTACACTGATTGGTCGTTTATTGGTGGCTAAATTCCTCGTTAAATTCGGTTCTAAAGTCACCATGCTGGTCGGACTCACTGGATTTCTCATATTTTCAGGCTTTTATTTTCTCCATTTAGAGGTTGGAACTTTATTAATCGTTCGATTCTTGCATGGCTTTATGATGGGAGTTGCCTCCACCGTATTTGGCACAATTATCGCTCAAATTATTCCCGCAACCCGTCGTGGTGAAGGTATAGGTTACTACAGTATGAGTAGTACTTTAGGAACTGCAATTGGACCATTTTTGGCAATCTGGCTAATGCTTCATGTCAGTTACAACATTATTTTTGCCCTATCTTCAATCCTTGCAGTTTTATGTTTTATTACAGCATTATTTATTCAAGTTCCTCAATTGTATCAGGTTTCGTCTATACCTGATCAGGCCCATGCTCAAAATAGTTTTCTATCTCAATATATTGAAAAGAGCGCCTTACCCATTGCTCTGATCATGTTGGTAAGCTCCCTCTTTTACTCTGGTGTTCTATCGTTTATTAATTTTTATGCCAAAGAAATTGATCTGGTTGAAGCAGCATCATTTTTCTTTCTCATTTATGCGTTGACGATTCTGCTCTCTCGTCCTATTACGGGACCACTGATGGATAAGAAAGGCGAAAATATAATTATGTATCCGGCCTTTCTCATTATGGCACTTGCTTTCTTCTTGTTGAGCCAAGCTAACAGTTCGGGCCTTTTGTTGATTTGCGCAGGATTATTAGGTTTAGGCTACGGTAATATCCAGTCAATTTGCCAAACGATTGCAGTGAAAAGTACTAGTTTGGAACGAATGGGATTTGCAACCTCAACTTATTTTATCTTTTTAGATGCAGGTTTAGGATTCGGTCCTTATTTCTTAGGTTTAGCTTTAGATTTGATCAGTTACCAACAACTCTATTTATATAGTGCTATTGGTACTTTATTTTGCATTGTCTTATATTATGTATTACATGGGAAAAACGTTCGAAATATGAATATTGCTTAGGCTATTTATGGGTTTAAAAAAAGCACTCCAATGAGTGCTTTTCCATATTTTATTTAAACACTTTAAAACGTGTGGCGTCGTCAATATAGCCTTTATCGAAAGCTTCACCTTCCTTAGATCCAAATACCAATTGTGCGCGTAGTTTCCACGAAGCTGGTATAGCCCATTCAGTTTGGACTTGATCATCTACAATCGGATTATAATGTTGAATGTTTGCACCTAAACCTTCTGTATGCAAAGCTGTCCAAACCGCAAACTGTGCCATTGCTGTTGAATGTTCCGCCCAAATTGGAAAGTTTTCCGCATACGAAGGATATTTCTCTTGTAAGTCAGTGATCGTATCCATTTCTTCGAAAAATAATACAGTGCCTATGCCTGCAGCAAAGCTATCCATTTTTGCAGAAGTTTTTGCTGCACTCGCCTCGTCCTTCGCATATGACTTTAGCTTCTCTTTCACAAAGCCCCAAAACTTTTCATGTTCAGCGTTAAATAAAATTACCGCACGTGAAGATTGAGAGTTAAAAGATGATGGGCTTTGTTTAATCGCATTCTGAATAAGATCTGTTAAGTACTCAGGAGATTGTTCAACTGCTTTTCCTAAAGCATAAATCGTACGGCGTTTTTTAATTAAATCTAAAAATTGATTCGACATTTTTTGAAATCCTTTGGTATTTCCTCGGGGAAATACGATACTCTGACCTTTAATTCATTAGAAATACTTAACTTAAGATTAAATATTCAACAAATCAAATATGTTGTAGTGTTACATTAAGCATTTATCAGACCAACATCTATCCATTTTGAACCCTATTTAGAAGATTTGATTTTTATCCGTATTTTTTTTACCCAACAGTAAAAAGCCCTCCATAATAGAGGGCTTGTCTTGGCATATGTAAGCTTAAAATTTAGCCTCAAGAACCTGAGCCGATAATTGGTTTTTCCATAGGGAGCGTAAGGTTGGCAAATAGAATTTTTCACCTAACTCCACTAATTCAGCATCAATCGCCGTATGAACTTCATGCATGAACAAATAGTCTAAATCTACCGTACTAAGCTTAGATTGTTCTTTAGAAAACTTTGCTCTTTTTTGTTGAGCAGTTTTTACTAGCTGATCTGCAAATTCACGATTTTTGAATTGTGTAATGGCATTTAGACGCAGTTCAATAACACCCCAACCTGTCAGTAGGAGTTTGAACGTTTCAAAATCTTTTGTTGTTGATTCCCACGTCATGTCTTCTAGATTTTCATCTTTAGGCAGAACAGGAAGTAGTAATTCCATGATACTTGGGAAGATTTTTTTAAAGTTAAGAATAAATTTAACAGGATGTTCACCTGGATAATCTTGAAATTGAACATTTTTTTGAACATCTGTTAAATATATATCGAGCATTGAAAATTTCCGTAGATTGGCTGTCTTAAGTCTAAGATAAGAACTTTGATACAACAGCAATTAAAAGCAATGTGTATTTTAACAATTGTGACGAGTTAATCAATCTCATAATAATTACATGACTATGTGATGAAGTTTTTACTTATTTTTTTAATGTTTTACAGTTATCGCATAATAAATCTTCCTCTGTTGAATATTTCGTCAACTTATCTATTAATCTCATGATAGCTATCATTATTAGCCACCCTGAGCCCGTTAAAATTGTTAATGTAATGTTCCGAAAATTATTAAATTTATGTTTCTGTCTATTCTGAACTTCATCATCAATACCTTGCTTACAATTGATACATTCTGGTTCTTTGTTCTCTTCCCACCTTTTATGCAAAATTTCGAGTTGATTGTAAATTTTAGGACTATCAATATCTCTTAAATATTCAATTACAGGTTGGAAGAGGTTGTAATTAGCTTTAAGTATTGATTTGAAACTACTTTTTATTAAGTCTTCATCTAAGTTGTTATGCCTGATTCCAATTGCTACAAATTCCAAAAAATTTAATAAATATGTTACAGCCGATTTTTCCTCATCTTCCAATGAATTAAATTTTTCTCTAGTCAATTGCACTTTATCTTTTGACTCTACGTTTTGATCCTTCCCCAAATTCCTTCTTATTTTGGTTGCAATATCAACCTTAGCAATATACGCAGTAGAATTCCTACTATTCATCAATACTTGTACTGAATGACTTCTTATAGTGTTTATAATTTACACCCTTGAAGTAAAAATCCAACCAAAAACGGCAGCTATAGCTGCTAAAACCGTAACTAATGCTGTCGTTTTAAACTGCCCATCTGTATTTTCTATATCAAAATTTAGAAATTTATAATTTTCAAAAAAACTTTTCCAAATTAATATTTCTAAAAACGTGATACCTAATAAAATTAAGATGAGAAGGAGTTGATTACTACTTCTAATCTTAATAAAGAAATTATCTCTACGATAAATATAAAAATAAGCAATTACAGTGACATATGGAATAATCAAAAGATAAGTATAAAAGTAATTCAATTTTATTTTACTCAAAAATAAAGCACCCTAATGGATGCTTTATTACACAAATTTAAATGAGTCTCAACCTAATCCATAGCCTTCTTCAAGGATTAGACGAGCTTTATAATTATTCATGATTGTCTCCTTTATAAAAGCCTTAAGTGACGTATGAAAGGTCGTTATATAAATAGTATTCTGAAATGAATAATTGGTCAATATATTAAAGACAGTTGCTTGTCAATATATGTTATCAACATTCAAATCATAAAATTCACCAAATCAAAATCACTTCACATTAGGTGAAACCATATTCTCAGGTACAACGACTTCATCAAACTGCTCAGCTGTGACTAAATTCAGCTCTACAGCAACTTGTTTCAGAGTCTTTCCTTCCTTATAGGCAGTTTTCGCAACCTTAGCCGCGTTTTCATAACCAATCACAGGATTCAATGCAGTCACTAACATCAACGAGTTATGCAAGAAATAATCAATCTTATCTTGGTTCGGCTCAATCCCCACAGCACAATGCTCATTAAAGCTATTACATGCATCACCTAGCAGCTGAATTGATTGCAGTAAATTATAAGCAATAACCGGCATAAAAACGTTTAATTCAAAATTACCTGAAGCACCAGCGATATTAATCGTCGTGTCATTACCCAAAACCTGCGCAACAACCATCGTCATTGCTTCACTTTGAGTAGGATTCACCTTACCCGGCATAATACTCGAACCTGGTTCATTTTCAGGAATACGAATCTCCCCAAAACCACAACGAGGACCACTCGCTAACCAGCGAATATCATTGGCAATCTTATTTAAACTCGCAGCTAGTGTTTTCAGTGCGCCAGAAGCAAATACTGCAGCATCACGTCCTGCTAGTGCTTCAAACTTATTTGGTGCAGTCACAAAAGGTAAACCCGTAAGCTCAGCCAATTTTTTTGCTGCATTTACAGCATAATCAGGATGAGCATTTAGACCTGTCCCTACAGCTGTACCACCTAATGGCAATTCATATAACCCTTCTAAAGCTTGCTCTAGACGCTTTAATCCATGATCGAGTTGGGATACATAACCACTGAATTCCTGGCCTAAAGTTAACGGCGTTGCATCTTGTAAATGTGTACGCCCAATCTTAACGATATTTGAAAATTCTTTAGACTTCTGATTTAAAGTTTCACGTAAAGCTTGAACTGCTGGAATCAGTAACTCATTGATCTGTAAACTAGCAGCGACATGAATCGATGTTGGAAATGAATCATTTGTAGATTGAGCTCGATTAACATGATCATTTGGATGAACGGGTTTCTGTGATCCAAGCGGATTACCCAGCTTTTGATTCGCAATATTTGCAATGACTTCATTACAGTTCATATTACTTTGAGTACCAGAACCTGTTTGCCATACCACCAATGGAAATTGACTGTCCCATTGCCCCGTAATCACTTCTTCTGCAGCACCCACAATATAATTCGCCAATTCAGCAGGAATCTGATTTAACTCAGCATTAGTAAGTGCAGCAGCTTTTTTGACCAGCCCCATACCACGGATCATCGCACGAGGAAGTCGCTCACCACCAATTTTGAAATTTTGCAAACTGCGCTGGGTTTGAGCCCCCCACATGGCATCACTTGGTACTTCTACATCACCCATCGTGTCGTGTTCTATACGTGTTTGCATATCAGCCTCAAATATTTCGCTATTCCTTGGAAGAATCATGTTTGATTCGGATTCATCCACCGTTGATTTGATGCTAATCAAAAAAACCATAAATGTAAATGATTATCATTTTAATTATTAAAGGTGCTTTGATAGTATCGCCATTGATCTTCAATCATTTGTTCTAGTGATCGATGTGCTTTCCATTTCAATAATTCAAATGCTTTTAAACTATTCGAACCAATTTGATCTAATTCTTGGAAAACATAATCAGTTTCCTCAATTCGAATTTTTGTTTCAGTCACTTTTTCTACCGTATTAATCAAGTTTTGAATTGAACTTGGCTGACCTGCGATATCAAATGCTTCGCACGTTGATCTTTGATTAAATAACCACTTTAAAGTTGCAATGACTGCCTCACACACATCAATGACATGCACAAAACTTCGTTCAACCGTTTGGTCTTTTGTTTTGGCATTCTTTTGTAATTGAATGGAATCGCGCTGCATGGCTGCGACTTGTAACACCAAAGGCAAAATATTTTTAGGTAAAGGGGCAACCACTTCACCCAAAACTCCATGTTCAAAAGCACCAGCTACATTTGCTAGTCTCAGGATCGCAATACTCCATTCTTCGTCCGTTTTAGAGGTATCACGGATGATCTCTTCAATCATTTGCTGGGATTTAATATAAGGGTTTGGATTGGCAAAATTGAGAGGATGTTCTTCATTTAAATTCAAACTCGAAGTGCCATAAACCGCCATACTTGAAAGATGCAATAATGTTCGTACACCAGTTCGTTGCATTGCACGCATCAGACTCATAATGCAACTGACATTATCATTATAATATTCAAGCGGTTTTAAGCGAGACTCCTCTAAAGACTTAAATCCTGCAGTATGTATAACAGCACGGATTGAGTACTGCTCAAAAACTTTATTCAGAGCAGGCGTATTTCTAACATCTAACTTTACAAAAGGTACATACATTCCAGAAATGTATTCAAGACGTTCAAGTGTTTGTAAATTCGCATTGGCAAGATTATCTACAATGACAACTTCTTGACCATGTGCCAATAAGCTTAAAACAACGTGTGAACCTATAAAGCCTAATCCACCTGTCACTAAAATCATTGTATACTACCTTTTTGTTTAAAAGCCTGAACAAGCTATTTTCAGTTTGGTCACCCTATGCGAAGTTTTAAATGAGTACGTTATTACTAATTACCTCGGCACCTAGCTCAATCCATGCTTGGCATGCATTAGGACTCGCACAATCATTGCAAGCGAAAGGCGAAATTTTTCGAGTTTTCTTTTATCAAGACGGCGTTCAAGTTGCAAACAACTTACAGTGGTCGCCAGATGATCAAAGAAGTCTCACACAAGAGTGGCAAAAATTAAATATCAAACTTCCTGTTTGCGTAAGTGCTGCCCTAGCACGTGGAATCACTGATGCTGAAAATGCTCAACGCCATCACATTGAGTCCCATAATCTGGCCGAAGGTTTTCAGCTGGTAGGACTCGGTGAATTGGCAGATGCTGTCTCATCTTCAGCACGTCTAGTTCAATTCTAAATTATTCATTTTTCATTGATTGTTGCAATTGAAAGGTAAATTGTGTGAAATCTGTACTGGTTATATTAACCCAATCAAATCTCAACTCGCTACAAGTTCATGAGAGCCTTTCTGCAACCATGGTTTTAGCAACTTTTGGTGCTGAAGTGAAAGTTTTATTGCAAGGCGCAGCCTTAAGTTTACTCCGTTCCGAATTAAGCTTCGAACCCATTAAACATGCGTTTAAACTGGCTTCCAACCTCGTCGATAGCTTTGAGTTTTACGATCTAAGCCCTATTTTGATTGAATCCAATCAACAAGATAATCCCTTTGTTCAACACACTACGCATGAAATTAAATTTATTGAATTTAATAAAGAGTTAATTCAAAGCTTTGACCATGTGCTGTATTGGTAACTCATATGACCGATAAAACGCTTTATTTAATACAATCTCAATTTGCAAATACTGAACATTGTATTCAACAGGTTCAAAAAACACTGGATACCAATGATGTTTTAGTGCTTATGGGGGATGCGGTGTTGGCATTGTTTACACCATCTTTACTTACGATTCAAAACAAGGTCTACATTTTAGATCGAGATGCTGAGTTATTACCTTCGCATCTATTGAACGGCGATTATTTTCAAATTGAAGTGATTGATTACACCACTTTTGCAGATATCATTCTGGGCTTTACACGCTGTATTAGCCTTAAATAAAACAAATTTATTGACTTAGGTTTTACCATGACCACTGAATTATCCCTTGAACTCGATCAAGATGGTCATTTAGTTGACTATACCATTTGGAATGAAAATGTAGCGCAAGTACTCGCGAATACGCTCGAGCTTGAGCTAACAGCTTGGCATTTCGAAGTATTGCATGCGGTTCGTCAGTTCTACGCTCAATTTGGTCATTCTCCTGCAACTCGTCCCTTAATCAAATTTTTAATGAAACACGTCAGCGCTGACATTGATAATGCAGTATTGCAAGAAAGGTTTAAAACAGGCCTAGTTGCTCGCCATCTAAGTCGATTAGCCGGAATACCAAAGCCTGCCAATTGTCTGTAAACCAAAACTACTTTTTGATTTACATAGCATAGTGAGTCAGTTCGTAGCTTTAAAAAATGAATTAATCAGTGAAATAGACATTAAAAAACCCGCTATGCAGCGGGTTTAGACATCACCTAGACTAATGATGGTTAAGATGTCGCGTGTCAATCAGGGAAATTGGAATACGTCAACTCAACGCAAAAAATTATAATAAAGTTCGAGTTATCAATTCAGTCCAAATTCATATCAATATCTGACAAATTTGCTAGTTTGCGCTACACCAATCATCAATTGTCATGCCCGATTGTTGAAAACTCGTAGATTGCTGATTTAAATAAAATTGCGCAATACGTTTCATTACATGTGCTTGTTCAACTTGAATAAACTCGTCTGCTAAACCAACAATGTTTTGATAGGCCTTTAACCTTCCGCATAAAGCAAGTTGTTGCTCCATCGGTGTGGCTGTACTGTGTTCATCATCTAAAATCTGCTTGGTTTGTTCGATCAGCTGCATTTCATGATCCAGTTTTTGCTGATACACCATCTGTTGTGCATCAATCAAATCATTCGCTACAACCTGTTGCGATACAACAAAACTTAAACCTACAAAAATCAAACTCACCCATAACATGCGCATTAGATTCCTAAATCAGGCTCAGCTTTCCAAACATCCTCATAATCATCTCGATCAATCATAAAACGGAAACCTGTTTCCAATGCAAGAAATGGAATGGCATCGGGTAAAATTTCTTCAAGCTCTTTCACCGTCATCGTCTCAAAAAAATCTTCGCCTTCGCCTAATTCACCACCATAAATAAACCATTCCACTTTCTCACCAGGTTCAGGTTTATTACGTAAACCGACGATTGGCTCTTGATCTAAAGTATGCTTAGCCACAGCAACAACATCATCTTCATTCACTTTGATGTAAGCAGAATCAAACTCCTCACAGACTAATTTTTGCTCTTCAATAAAATCTTGCAACATGGATGATTCCATTTTCATCATAAATTCAGACCTAATTTTAAGCATAGTGTCGTATAAGCACAATCAATCCGACGAAACAATCTGTTTTTACAATGTTTTTTTTGCTATCTTGATTTTGTTACATATTCAAGATTAAATGGGGGGAATTTCATATGAGCAGCAATTCAAATATTTCAGCAACAAATACCGCTTCTCTACATGGTGGTAAACGTGCCAATGCAGGTCGAAAATCACAGTTTTCAGAAAAAACAGTAGTAATGCGTGTTCCTGAATCAAAAGTGATTCAAATTAAAGAATGGTTAAAAATACGACCTGAAGATGATTTCAATCAACAAATTGAAATTTCACCAATCCAATTTAGAACACGTTTAAAAATCGCCTATCCTATTGAATCTGTGGCAGCAGGCTTCCCTTCCCCAGCACAAGATTATGTAGAAGGACATATTGATCTAAATGAATACTTGGTTCACAACGTAGCATCTACTTTTATACTACGCGTAAATTCTTTATCAATGAAAAATGCAGGGATTGAAGTTGGTGATCAAATCTTGATTGACCGGAGTTTGAATGCAGAACATGGTGATATCGTCTTGGCGCTGATTAATAATGAATTCACAGTAAAAAGATTAATGTTAGAAAAACAAAATGATGGAACGATCCTTTTATGGTTAAAAGCCGAGAATCCAGACTACCCTGACATCTATCCTCGTAGCGAAGAACAAATCATGGTCTGGGGTGTAGTGACTTGTATTTTAAAAAAACTGAAATAAATTGATCTAAGCAGTTCACCCTACTCCTATGCAAAATATTTATCATCAAGAGATTTTTGCGCTCATTGATATTAATAACTGCTATGTCAGTTGTGAGCGTGTATTTAATCCAAGTTTAAATGGTCAACCGGTCGTTGTTTTAAGTAATAACGATGGTTGTGTCGTATCTCGTAGTGAGGAAGCAAAAGCTCTCAATATTGGCATGGCCGTGCCATGGTATGAAATTGAAAAAGATATGCTTAAAGCTGGTGTTAAAGTATTTTCAAGCAACTATGCCCTCTACGGCGATATGTCGAGTCGTTTTTTCACTATTTTAGAGCAACACTTTCATGCAGATTCAGATCTAGAGCCCTATTCAATTGATGAATGTTTTATTCGTCTAACACATTATCAAAGTCTTTTTGATTTAGAAAAATTTTGTCGAGAATTAGTCGACCGTATTCAACAATGGATCGGTTTACCTTGTTGTATCGGGATTGGTTACAGTAAAACACAAGCTAAACTCGCCAATCACTTTGCCAAAAAACGTTCTGGTTTTAACCGAGTGTGTTCTTTATTGGATTTGGATCCATGCAGTTTTGATCAATTACTTATAGAAACCTCAGTATCGGAAATTTGGGGCGTAGGTCGAAAAATTAGTAAACAACTTGAAAGTTACGGTATTTATAATTGCTATGACTTAACTTTTGCCAATGAACACTATTTGATGAAGCAGTTTTCAGTGCTCATGGGGCGTACCATTCGTGAGCTAAAAGGTCAGTCCTGTATTTCACTAGAAGATCCTGATTTACCGTCTAAACGAATCTTAGCATCACGAAGTTTTGCATCAGCATTAAAGGATAAAGCATTAATCAAGCAAGCCATGATTTTTCATTTAAGTCGGGCTCATGAACGTTTAAGCAAGCAAGAACAATTATGCGCCTGTGTCCATGTGTCTCTTTATGAAAAAATTCCAGTAAAACCATTCAAGAAATCACATTCTCATGTAATTGGTTTGGAATATCCGACGGATGATTTATTACTCTTGACGCATGCAGCACAACAGCAAATTGATGTTTTATTTAAAGAAAATATACGTTATGTAAAAGTTTCCGTCATGTTTTCTGCTTTGAGTGCTAAAAAAACACATACACATGACCTTTGGCAGCCTCATGATTTAATCCAGCAACGAGATTCACTCATGACAACAATTGGCGCTATGAAAAACCGCTTTGGAAAGTATTGTATTCAAGTGGGCTATCATACCAATCAACAACAATGGAAAATGAAGCAATTGCACCACTCTCCACGCTATACCACCTCATGGTCAGAAATGCTGACTATTGATGACTCACATATGGCGGTTACACAAAACAAATGAATACTTTTGGTCAATTCGGTTTAAAATAGCAGACTCGAAGAATTAAAAGAAAAATGTAATTTTTTAACATTGCCAATTGACTGCAAAGTTCTCAAAATACAGCTCATTGACGACATTGTTTTTTTGCTATTTTTGAAACAAAATATAAATGAAAAGCTTAAAAACATGCCATAATATGCAAACTTTGCAGACATCTTGCAAGGTTATATTGCAACTTTCATATTGGAGCTGTCTTCATGAGTTCGACCATTTTGGTCATACATGGACCAAATTTAAACTTGCTAGGAAAGCGAGAACCTGAAGTTTACGGACATTTAACTTTAGACGATATCAATCATCAACTCATACAGCAAGCTCAAGAAAGTTCAATTCAACTTGAAACCTTCCAAAGCAATTGGGAAGGTGCCATTGTCGACCGAATTCATCAAGCCCAGATTGATGGTATAAAATTTATCATCATCAATCCTGCTGCACTGACCCACACCTCAGTAGCAGTACGTGATGCCCTATTAGGTGTTGCGATCCCATTTATTGAAGTTCACCTTTCAAATGTTCACGCACGTGAAGCATTTAGACACCACTCTTATCTCTCAGATAAAGCTGTCGGTGTCATTTGTGGACTAGGCGCACAGGGTTATTCATTTGCATTAACTCATGCCGTACAAAAAATTCAAACTTCTACACATCTTTAACCTTAGGAATACGAATTCATGGATATTCGCAAAATTAAAAAGCTCATCGACTTAATGATTGAATCGGATCTTCAATCTATTGAAGTAAAAGAAGGTGATCAATCCATTGCTTTAGCGCGTCGTAATCCTATCGTAGCCGCTGGTGTTGCACCAATACAATCTGCTGCGCCAGAAGCTCCAGTTGTGAAACCAGCTTCTCGTGGTGCTGTTGAAACCTCACCAATGGTTGGCGTGTTCTATGCTGCACCAAGTCCAGGCGAAGCACCATTTGTAAATGTAGGACAAACTGTTTCAGCAGGCGAAACGCTTGGAATTATTGAAGCAATGAAAATCATGAACCCAATTGAGGCAACTCAAAGTGGTGTGATTGAAGAAATTTTAGTTAAAAATGGTGATGTAATCCAATTCGGTCAACCTTTATTCCGCTACCGCGCGTAATCGTTGGGGGTTGGTATGTTGCAAAAAGTTCTCATTGCCAACCGAGGTGAAATTGCACTGCGTATTACACGTGCTTGCAAAACACTCGGTATTAAAACAGTCGGTATCTACTCGGATGCCGATAAAGACCTCATGCATTTACGCTTTGTTGATGAAGCCGTTTGTATTGGTCCTGGTGCAAGTAGCGAAAGTTATCTAAATATTCCTGCAATTATTACAGCAGCGGAAGTGACTGGTGCAGATGCAATTCATCCAGGTTATGGCTTTTTATCAGAAAATGCTGAATTTGCTGAGATTGTAGAAAGTTCTGGTTTTATCTTTATTGGTCCACGTCCTGAACATATTCGCCTTATGGGGAATAAAGTGTCAGCGATTATGGCGATGCGTAAAGCTGGTGTACCAACCGTTCCAGGTTCAGCTCATGCTGTAACACCAAACAATGCCTTGGCGGAAGCAAAAGAGATTGGCTTCCCACTTATCGTAAAAGCTGCTGCTGGTGGTGGCGGTCGTGGTATGCGAATTGTTGAACGTGTTGATACACTGTTAGAGTCTGTACAAGCAGCTCAACGTGATGCTGAAATGTGGTTCGGTGATGATACGGTTTACATGGAACGTTTCCTTCAAAAGCCACGCCATGTTGAAGTACAGGTGATTGGCGATGGTAATGGTCACGCCGTACATTTATATGATCGTGACTGTTCATTACAACGTCGTCATCAAAAAGTTCTTGAGGAAGCTCCTGCTCCCAACCTTCCAGAAGAAGCTCGTGCTGAAATTTTAGCAGCTTGCGTAAAAGCATGCGAGTTAATGCAGTATCGTGGCGCAGGCACGTTCGAATTCTTATTTGAAGATGGTGAGTTCTTCTTTATTGAGATGAATACACGTGTTCAAGTAGAACATCCTGTGACAGAAATGGTAACGGGTGTCGATATTATTGAACAACAGCTTCGTGTAGCCGCTGGTCTTGGTTTAAATCTAGAACAAGATCAAATCAAAGTACACGGTCATGCAATTGAATGCCGTATTAATGCAGAAGATCCAACCACCTTCCTTCCATCACCAGGTAAAATCGAGCAATTCTACACACCAGGTGGTGCAGGCATCCGTTTAGATTCTCATATCTATCCAGGTTATAGCATTCCACCTTACTATGATTCGATGATTGCAAAATTAATCGCACATGGTAAAGATCGCGAAACCGCTTTAGCTCGTATGAAACAAGCCTTAGATGAAATGATCTTAACTGGAATCAAAACCAATATTCCGCTACACAAAGATCTCATCCTTGAAGATAAGAACTTTGCAGAACAGGCTATGGATATTCACTACCTAGAGAAACATTTGTTGAAACAGGTACAAGGACATAGCGAAGCTGAGTAATTACAGCTTTACAAGATGAATAAAAAAGCCTCTTTTTCAAGAGGCTTTTTTATTATTGAAGAATAGACTGCAAAGATTTTAGCTTAAGGCAATATACGATTAAGTTTTGCAAAACATTGTCCACCCTTTTCAGATGCACAGAAATTGATTTGATTCGGATTGTCCCATTTTACAAAATATTGAGACAAATCTCCTGCCTGATCTACTTGATTACCAGAGCAGTCTTTTTCGTTGTTCTCATAATTGACTTGCATGACCAACGTCGGCAACAAGCCCGTAGAGCTGTCTTGAGATGGTTGATATTCAAATAAACCGACCGACCACTCTTTAGCACTATTGACGACCACCTCATTGTTACCACGGAAATTATAATACTCAACACATTTTTTATTATTTGGAATTTCCATTCCCCATAAACCTAAAATTTCTGGGCGCATGTTGATTCGAATATTATTTTCAGGCTGTTGTAAATCAGCACCTTTAGCTTGTGCTTGGACATTTTGATCGGCAAAAGAAAAAGACGTCATTAATAAAAGTAAAGGTGCAAAAAAAACTGTTTTTTTCATACAACATCTATAGGTCAACGTTTAGAGCTAAATTAGCACATTTCAGCAAGAAAACTCATAGAATTAACGTGATAAGAACAATTTTATATAAGAAAATGAATTTCTATTGATGAATTTTAAATCATCAGCAGTTTAATGCGATCTATTGATTTATTAGTGCAAAAATATATTCTTATCAGAATAATATTCATTCTCCACCTCACAGAAAGCTTAAAAATATAAGATTTTATGCAAGGGAATATACGTTAAGTATGACCACATGGATACGAACAGAGCTAATTAAAAACAATGCACAATCTTTTTTGATTGTCATGCTCATCATTACACTTTGTGCTTTGGCTGGAATACTTGGTCGACCTCTATCATTTCTCGCAATTTTCTGGCCTGCAAATGCCGTACTACTTGGTCTTTTTTTAAGATTTAGTTATCTCAATAATCTTGGTGGCTGGCTTGGGGCCTTTTCTGGGTATATGCTTGCAGACCTAGGTACTGGCAACACTTTACAACTTGCTTGGTTGTTAACTCTTGCTAACTTGCTAAACCCATTAGTGACCTTATACCTACTGAACCGGTTAAAAATCAATTATCAAGAATTCAATAAAGGTCTTACATTTGTTTACTTATTTTTAATTAGTGCTTTTGGAGGGTGCCTAGCGAGCCCAACATTTGCGATTTTAACCATCCCTTATGTTCCTAACAGCTTTATGGAGCTCGGCCGTATTTGGGTTGATTTTGGCATGTGGTGGAGTGGTGAAATTCTTAACTTTGTCGCTTTTTTACCTATTGTTCTCGCATTACCAAGCAAAACTACAGTTCAACAATATTTTGTAAATCAAAAAAATCAACGTTTAAGTTTACCCCTTGTCTTACCCTTCGTATTTGTCGTTGTATCTGTAATTCTAACTCACTTTTTTATTGGCCCTGGCGCCATCATGTTCCCGATTGGAGCACTCATCTGGGCAGCATTAACCTACAATTTATTGTTGGTTGCAATCATCAACTGCTTTGTATGTATGTTCTTATACAACAGCTTAAGTGCATATTATCTAACAGAATCTCCAGAAGCATTTATTTCGACAACACTGTCTGTTCGCATCGGTCTTTTCATGCTGGCTTTAGGCCCACTAACATTATCAATTATTAGTTTGAATCGCCAAAAGCTATATCACCAAATATTATATTTAGCGAACCATGACAGTTTAACAACGACTATGAATCGCCGATATTTTTATGAAGAAAGCGAAAAGACGATAGACTCAACTCATAGGGAGGCGAAATCCAATATTCACAGCGTGTCTATTCTACTACTCGATATTGACCACTTTAAAAAAATTAATGATCAATATGGACATGAAATAGGTGATATTGTTCTCAAAGACTTTAGCAATATCGTCAGATCTCAAATTAGATCAAATGATTTATTCGGTAGAGTTGGCGGTGAAGAATTTGCCCTCTTAATTAAAGATAGTAACCTACCAGCCTGCATTGAAATCGCACAGCGTATATGCGACCGCGTGGCAGAAACACCGATTATGATCAGGCAAAATCAACATCTCAATATTAGTGTAAGCATAGGTTTAAGTTATCAACAACTTCCGTCTGGCACCCCATTCCAACAATTGATTAATCGTGCAGACGTTGCCCTTTATCAAGCGAAATCTGAAGGACGAAATAGATTATGCGTGGATCCTCAATTACTATTTACTCAAACATCATAAGTCACTATCTTGCTTCAGTGGGCTTGAGATTTGGTAAAGCGGATAAAAATATGAAACCAATCAACGTTGAAGCTCCTGCAATGATAAAAATATAGCTGCCAGAAATCAGCTCCCAATATTGTCCTGCCAATACGCTTCCAGATGCCACACCCAAGCCCCACATCGTACTATACAAAGCTTGAGCTCTACCCTGCTGCCCAGCAGAAAAGTGCTCAAAAATAATGCGCATCGCCAATAAGTGAAATAAACCGAAACTGAATGCATGCATTGTCTGGGAGAGAAATTGGAGAACAAAACTTTCAGGAAATAAACCAACAATCAAAAACCTAAGCCCAGTCATCCATAAACAGATCGCAACCAACTGACGCCATGTAAAACGATTTAAAAAAAATGATGCATAGGCAAACATCATGATTTCAGCAATAACACCTGTTGACCAAAGAAATCCTGTTGCTGTGGTACTAAATCCAGATGACTGTAAGTAATTGCTATAAAAACTATAGAATGGTGCTTGAGCAAACAACATAATGAACTCAATTAAGAAAATTGCTTTCACAACTGGTTGTTTTAAGACTGGAATAATGGATTCAAGTGTTTTTTGGGCTTTTGGTGCGCCCTTCGGTTCTTTTACTGTAAATGACCATAAGAACGCTAGAAATGAAATACTCAGTAATAAAATCGGGAGATACTGAATATCGATGATTTCAAGAATTAGACCAATAAAGAAAACACCAACAATAAACCCAATCGATCCCCATTTTCTCACTTTGCCATAAAGTTCATTTCGTTTTTCGCCTAACCAAAATAATGTAACGCCTTCAAATTGAGCAAGTATCGCATTTTGAAAAAAGCTGAAGATCAACATTAACAAGGCAATTGATTGAAAATTATTGGGTATAATAAAAATGAGGAACCATATACTCGCTTCCATCCATGTTGCGATTCGCACCAATAGCATTCTTTTACCCGTTTTATCCGCCACCCAACCCCAAATAAACGGCGCAAAAAAACGTGTCATGATTGCAATTGCACTAAGCCACCCAATCTCTAAAAAGCTAAATCCCTGATCTTGCAGATATAGACTCCAATACGGCATGAAGGTACCGACAATCGCATAGTAGAAAAAGTAGAATCCACCTAATTTTGTTTTAATTGGCAACGCTTGTATCATATTGCAATTACCAGTATTTTCAATAAGTTAATATCATTTAATAGTTGCATACATTTGTTACCACTTAGGTGTAATTGCACTTCATCAGTCTACAAATCAGTCTACAAATTTATTTTTTTGTAGACTCTTCATTTTTTGTAGACTGAAGATATTTACGTCTTAGAAAATAATTCTGTGATCATTTTCATCAGAATTAATTGTTAGTAAGTTACTAAAGAAATTTTATACTTTACCTATAAGGTTTCCTACCCAATTTTGCTATTTCTCTTTTTTGAGAATTCAGCGGATAGCATAACTTGCAAAGTATTGAAAAAATTTCAATCTATAGATTGAATCGTACTAGACTGGGGTAATAGAGTTTGATGAGGAGATTACTGCTAAATTGCTAATGTATAAATTTATGACAATGCATGAGTAAGAGTTTTTATAAATTACAAATATATTAATTTAAATATTATATTAATAATCGATTAATATCAGGCACTCATAATAAATATTTCTAAAACTATAAATCTTGATACATATTCAGGGTATCTATTAATAAATATAAGGCACATGCTGAGTTTGTCGATAATACTATTGACAATTCAAGGACAATCATTATGTCAAATTTCACAAAGTCAAGTGACTCTAAAACCCAGCAACAACAGAACCAGCAACAATCAAATCCTGCAGGCGATAATACGCAAAAAACTCAGCAAGAAAAAAATAAGGAACAGCAATTAAATGCTGAGAACAGACAAACTAAAGATGCTCCGAAAGAACATACTGAGGTCGAAGTTAAAAAATAACTTATAACTCAGAATTCTTAAATCATTTAAAAGGTTTAACTCCTTTTAGGTGATTAGGATAAATAATGAATATTGTTAAAGTTAAAGTCCATAAAATGTATGAAAACTTTCACAGAAATCCAGCTATTCAATATGTTGGTTTTTTTGATGATAATAATGTATTAATCAGCTTATACGATAACAATAATATTAAACTCATTAATAAAATCGGGACGTTGCAATGGGTAAGCATTGCTACTAATCAAGCTTACTTTATTGAAATACCAGATTATATTAGTGCCGAGAATTAAACTCATGATGATTAAATACCCTCAAGTAATCCTCGTTTTTCACAAAGAGTCAAACCACAGTGATCGTAGATGTGCTTGGGCAAACTATAATTATCAAGGGAAACTAAATAACATTACAGATTTTTATGGCCAGAATTTATCTCTTTACGATGGCAATAAAGTTGTCATCGATGGTGATATTTGGGTTCTGGAAAGTCATCTACACAAGGTATATAGAGATAGAGGTCGAAAATGAAAAAAATTCTAAGTGCATTCGATTTAAAACGTAATTTATATTTCAGAAAATTAATGCTCGATGGTGATTACAAACAAAATGTATATGATTTAAAGCATAGGAATAATTATGATTTATATGTATATAAATTAATAGATAGTGAATCAGGCAGAAAACTGTACTTTAAAAATTTTGTTATATTTAAATAAATTAGCCCTCATTTAGAGGGCTGATGGATTTTAATAAATGCTTTAACTTTAGCTCTACAATCTGCGTATTGCTCAGAAGTATCAACAATCCAAATTAATGCCTCACCCATTTCGCCAGTCTCCAATTGCTTTAAATCTTGGCAATCAATTAATAGGCTTGCTGGAATTTGCGGTAGCGATGGCGGTTTGGGCGATACGCAAGCCGTCATCAGTAAACTTGCAATCAGTGTAAATGCGGTCAGTAATGATTTTTTGAGTCTCATGTCGAATATCTCTAAATTCAATTTTGATGTTGTTGCGTTCGGCTTCGAGTTCATTTTCAACAATGAATACTTTTGCTTTCCAAGCCTCTAAAGCGCTTTGGTAGGCTTCATTAACTTTGTTTATTCGCTCGACACATTCGGCATCAGCGCCATTAAATTTATTTTGCCAGTGACTTACACGCCATGACTGAATTCCAAGCCCAATAAGTGTGAGTAATAAAAAAGCCGTCAGAGCAATAATGACGGCTTCATAAAATTTGGCGATGAAGGTTTTTATCATGTAGCCTCCTGCATCAAAACGGCTGCCACTTCTTTCGCTACAAGCCACTTTTTAGAATCCCATTTAGCAAGGTCGGCATTATTGGAAATGAAGAACAGCTCAACAATCAAACCACCACCTTTACTAATAAAGCCGAGTCGTGAATGCTGCCCACTACCCTCTGATTTCCAACCTTTATCACCACGAAGTGGAATGCCAAGATGCTTGTGAATAGCAGACGCCAACTTTTGAGCTAAAGCTTTGTTTTTATTAGCAGATAATACTTCAACTCCAGTTGCTGCCTTATTTGCTGCCGCATTACAGTGGAATTCGATAGCAATATCACATGCTTGTGCTACCTTGATTGTTTGTGCGAGAGGCTGATTAACACCACCTTTCCCGTCTGTTTCATGCTTAATGCCATCAAGGGTTAAGTAGTGTGCGACCATCTTTCGCATATCAAGCACGATTTGCGCTTCAGTGCGTGTGCCATTTACTGCACCCGGATCAGTGTCAGAATGACCTGCACAAATGGCTATCGTTTTATTTTTTGACATTGATTTCAACCTTATCAATTTTATCACTGACGTAATGAGTACCTTTGAAACCAATTGCGGATGAAACACCCACCGCAACAATTTCAGGTATTCCAAACCAAGTCATTACCGACCAAGCGCCGATGGCAAATAAGCCACACATAAAAGCTTCAAGCCAGTCTGCCTTGCCGTGTTTTCTAGCCGTGCGAAAAATCGCCATTAAAAAAGCCATCACGAATGACGCAATGGCTGTATAAAATGGCTCAAGTGACGCAATGACTAATTTTAAGTCATCCATATATTCCCCATGAAAAAAGGGTGCCTATTCCTAGACACCCATATGTAAATTTTGTTGCTGTGGAGGCGGCAACCGCCGCATCTACGGCTAATTGCGCCTTTTCAGACATCTCGCCCCCTAAATTATGGTAATAAAAAAGCACCCGAAGGTGCTTTATGGTTGAAAACTTTAACTATCAGCTGTTGCCTGTGTGATTCGTGTTGAATAGTTCCACGAGGTCGGCTTCCATACGTCCCGTGCAGCAACACGAACATAATATGTTGTCGTTGATTGCAAGCCAGTAATCGTGCAAGCATTTTCGGTACCCGTCCAACGTGCTGCCGTTGTATCAGGATCAAAGTTCGCATTGGTACTGATCCACACCTGGTAATCTTTCAGATCCGGTACTTCACTTGGAATCCAAGTCACTGTGATTGAATCTGCAGTTGCCGATGTGTACACGTTCAACAATTGTGGTGGCACTGGATTACTGATATTCAACTCTGCGAAAGTACTGATAATCGAACCGTTTTTACTTGCAACACGCACTGTATAAGCACGTTGAATACCATCGATTTTCGCTTCATCCATACTGTATGAATAATCGGTATTCGTCGTTTCAACTGTACGAAGCAATACACCATTCGACCAAATCTGAACAATATAACCTGTCGCGCCAGCTGCACTTTGCCATTGTACTTTAAAGCTCGTTCCTTCAAATGCAGACTGCAGCGATAAACCTTTGACACCTGCAGGACGACCACCATTGATGGTGTAACTGTATGCCGTCACTTCATCCAAAGTTTCTTCTTTTTGCTCAAGACCATTAAAGCTTGTGAACTTCAGATAAATCTGTTTACCCACCATATTTGAGTTGAAGTCATATTCAAAAATGGCTCGGTCAATACGAACAAATGATTCACCTGCATAGTGTGAGCCTGCATCGTCAAAACGCCCACGAAGCATGCCACTCAACGTATAACGCCCTGATCCATCCAAAGTGGCATCAATATAGTTGATATATTCATCACCAACTTTACACAGTGTTGCATCAACTTCAGCATCTTCAAGCGTACCACCAAAGATTTGACTTGATGTGTTCAATTGCACTTGCATCGATGTATCATCTGCATCAATTGCTGAAACTAATGTACCGTAACGCGCTGAACCATAAATGGTCCCGATCATTTCGTATGTTGTATTGTCCAAACTTGCCCAGATGTTACAACCACCCCAATTAATACCACCAGATGCAGCCACCCAGATTTGATTTTTACCATCAGTTAATTCTAAAGGAGGCTCAAAAATTGCTGGTGCATTGACGTTACCTGGTTCTTCATTGCCACCTTGATACCCATTCGATGATTGCAGGTCATACTCAACTGCTGAGCGAGATCCGACGGCTAACTCTTCAGCTGTAATCGAAAGCACTCCTTCTTCATCTTCTTCAACTCGTGTGATTCGTACTGGAAACTGATTCAAACCTAAGGATTCATCCGTAATCGTCACAATATCCATCGGCTCTAATCGGCAGTACTTCCAGCCTAATTCAAACTCATATTCATTGCGCACATAGAGTCGTCGCTGTAATAGTAATTGTACGGCATGACGGGCAATTTTCGGCTCACAGAAAAAGTCGAACTTGACTGGATCTTGTGTACGCAGCCCAAACATTTCGATATTCGCTTGGTCCTTGGCTTCAACGGTTTCTGTGTTGTACTGGTTAAAGCGATTCACGTACTCAATTTGGCAATGGTTATATGCATCAGTATCACGGCTTCGACGCACACGGATTGGCTGATCTTCACCCAAAAAATCATCATCTGTTAAGTGATATACCGGTTCAAGATTTGGCGTAAATGTCACACCATTACCCGTCACTGCACTGTCACCGAATGAACGGATTTTCAAGCCGTCTGGACTCGGTACCACAGCACAATTCACCGCTTCCACAATTTCATTGATGATTTCAAATGCTTCACGTTGTTCTGTCAAAGCAGGACTGATCAACAAATTAGTGGCTGCACAATAGGTTCGAAATTCAGATAAATCTGCCATATTCAAACTCGGTGCTGCACCGTACCGTGGATTTGTGATGAAGTCTTCAATCACATCCGCTGGGTTCGCATCATGGATCGTTTCTGAAAATGTAATATCGCTAATCACTTCAAAATTATGATTCGATAATGCTGCACTACCACCTAGATCATAATTTGCACATGCCACATATCCAAGGAACGGATAATGCACTGCTTCATCAGGATGCTTGGTTGCTAAATATCCCCAAACAGGATTGTGATCACCATCAAAGAGTTCAAATCCAACTTGATCTATTGGCTTGAGTTGCACACCGCCTTCGGTTTTTGTGACGATCTGTTCTTTATCACGCCATACAATTCCAATATCTTTGATTTTGTTTTCACATAGACCCAACATCAAAGATGCTGAATACGTATATGTTGTGTTTTTGGTCTTGGTTTTACCACCTTTGCCGCCAGATTTAGTTGTTGTCGTATGAGCAGTCGCTTTAAAGTCACCATACCAAAACATATTGGCTGCGACACGGTTTTTGCCATAAACCAGTGGCTGTGTTAGACCATACGCAGATTGCTGAATGCGCATCGAATTGATGCGCTTATCAGACGTACTGATTGTCGTACTTCCTAATATTCCGCCCATATTATTCTTTTAGCCTCTTCATACGAAAAAAGCCCGCAATTCTGCGAGCTAGACTTCCTTTTGTGCCATCTTGGAGTATTACTCCTTGATGAATATAGGAGTGAATAATCGTTGGCCATTCAACGACAATTGCACCATGACTGATGCACTTGCCAAAGTGATACAAAACAATGTCACCAGGCTGTGGTTCATCGACTTCATAGCACACGGATAAAACATGCTCTAAATATCGTTGGCCAAGCTGGTGCATGTGCCAGTCCGGTGGATATGGACGTGGATCTAAATGATCCATGAGTCCAACTTTCTCATAGACTTCACAGATCAACGTTCCACAATCCACACCTGCACCTTTGACACGGCCTTGGTGATGATATGGTGTGCCAAGCCATGTACGAGCTTCTTCAATAATTTTTTGACGCATACATTCACTATCCTCATAAAAAAAGCACCCCGAAAGGTGCTTTTAATTTAAGTTAATTGGTCAAGTGTATTTTAAAAACCCCTGCTGGCAAATTGACACTTGCAGCAGTTGTATTACATATAGCAATTTTAACTGTCCCTTTGACGCTAACTTGTGCAAACAAAATTAAGCCATTTGGGATCGCTACCGTATATGCAACGTTGCAAATATCACCCAGATCACAGTTATTAACAGCAACAGTTCGATAAATAGTCGTGTTAGCAGAAACACTAACTTCAGATGCTATTTCAAGTGTTGATCTTCTGACGTTATACACTTCAGAAGTTACAGCGGAACCACCTGCACCGTAGGTCTGCACCCAGCCAAGCAAATTATTTTTTTCTATATCACTGTTAGGTACGAACGCACCGTATGACATCCTTGCTCGAGGTGCTGTCGGTGACGCAGCATAGTAAATTTTACCCCCAGACGATTCTTTGAATGCTGAGGTAGCACTGAAATTACCTTCTGTAGTTGTACCATTAATAACATAAATATTACTATTACTTGCTTCGACTGCTGTACCAACCGCACCTTGGGTTTTAAGTAAAACATTATCCAAGACAACTTTATGACAGTTAAATGCCCTAAACATTGCCCCTTCATAATTATTTACAGACGGATCTGATTCAATAGTCAAATTTCTGAAAATGATCGTTGAATCGCAATTGGTGAAATTGATTTTACCTAGCATTCCGCCACTGATCACTGTTTGAGTGCGATCAGAAGAGCTGCCCGTGATCGTAATACTATTTGACCCATTTGCATTGCTTAAGCTTTTAATGACGCTTGAATCTAAAGCCTCTTGCCCAGTCAGTCTAATTACCAAATTAGCAAACCGATTCTTTTCACTAATTTCATTCAGCTTTGAGCTTAATGTAGACACATCAATTTGCTGGTTATAATCACTTGTAAAACGTAGATCATTTCTACGAAAAATAACAGTTTTTGCAAATGATGTATTTTCAGCAGCAATGTATGTGTTTTCTGGTCGAATGTCACCGCCATCAACAATAACCTGAGGATTATATGCTGAAACTGGTTTATAAACGCCAAGAACATAAGTTCTATATCGAACACCAGTGCTAGATGAAAGAATTCGAACATTCTTTAATTCGATTACACCTGATCCCTGAATTTTAATAATTTCATGAATCGGCATGTCTTCATCTTTAGATCCAATAGAAACCATTAGTGGATTATTAATACTCATGGATTCATTGTATTTTGTACTCTCAAAATACATATTACAGAATTCAGCACCACAGCTATTCATCGTCATGCCCTGCGCATCAATTGCATAAGCAATACGACATTTATCTGCAGCACAAGCATTCATTGTGCAATAAATCGCTCTGTCTTTAATCCAGAATCCACGATCCGTGCAATCTAATGCATAACAAGAGTTCATTGTTACTGATGTGATTTCTTTAGAATTACCGCTGTTATTGAACTCAAATGCAACTGGTGCAAAACCAGCCAAACAATTGTTAAAGGTAGACATGAATGTATTTAAACTGGCAACAGCTTCAGTACATAGAACCATTCGTGTCCCATTCCAATTCAAGTATGGGTTGTAACTTGTAGGATCGCTATAAAAAATGTTTTTGGCTTTCCGATTACCTGACAAATTTCCACTTGTCATTTGCAATGTATTACATCCAGTTGCTAAATAGAAAACCGTGTCAACTTCAGCATCACATGTAATACCATTGAACCGAGATCCAAAGTCAAAATGAATATTGGTAAAATCCAAATTGATCATCATGCTTCTTACAGTTGGAAAACTCGGAACACTTTTGAACAAAAATTTCTTATTAGTTTTAAAATCAACCGTTCCACCACCAATCTTTTTTAAATACGCAATAGCTTTAGAAACAGCTGGACGATCATCATCTTCGCCATTATTTTTCGCACCAAACATCAATGGAGTTACGAGACTGTTTTGGTCTAAGCTACGCACCCACATACCATCAGTCCGTGTTGCTGAGGAAATATGGATGCCATCATCTTCTAACGCTATACTGTCTTTAACCCACCAAAAAACGCCCCCACCTTTTCCAAGTCCCGCATGATATGACTTAACACTTACGACCAGACTGTCAGATGTAAAATGTATATTTCTTAGTTCTTCTATTGATTCAACATATAAAAAATCCGCTTTAATCCAGCCAGCCATATTCAGATTAGGGTCATTTTCGTTGCCTGGAACAAGGCTTTTAACAATCTCCCCATTTCCAAGACAAACTCGATCCCCTACATTGTATCCACCTGGTCTGTTGTACCAATCCGAACCCACGGCATCAACGACCTGTTGCAAGGACTTTCCGTTGTTACTCTGAACTAGAGGTGCAATCCAACCGTTCTCACCTGCACCAGAAGCTGCTAAATCAGCCATAAGCTGCTCAAGTAGTTCAGCTACTAATGTACGGTTTTTTTCAACAATTAATTGATCCGTATATCTTCGAAGTGTACTTATATCTGAGTTGAAAGAACGTATAACTTGGTTTAAATTGCGAGTCTGAGTACTATCAAGTAAATCCGCATATTGACGTAAGGCGCTAATACTTGCATCGAGCGACTGTTGTTGTGCTGTATTTAAAGTTGTCACACGCTGACTCAATGTAGTCAACGTCTTGCTTAACGCCTTCAAATCACTACTTAAAATCTGACCTTCCGTTTTATCAAAAACATTATTAATCAGCTGTGCAAGCTTATTTTTAAACTGAGCCTCTGTAACATGATTTGCAGTTAGCTCGCTTGGAGATGGCAATGGCATTTCTCACCCCATAAAAAAACCCAGCTCTATGGCGGGGTAAGAATTAATACAAAATTGGTTAAACTGCGGTTTCAGGCACCGGTATAAATGGCGCACCACGGAAACGAGCGAAATTGTTAAAACGGTTTTGACATGTCTCAAGACGTTTATCACATCCAGGATAGACTTTGATACGCTGCCCTATTTGCGGTGCTTCCAACAATTGCAAAGTCAATAATAAAGCACCTGATTCATGCATACGGATTGTTCGTTTTAGACCTGAATTTCCACCGTCTAAAAATTCAATCACACCCTGAGTAAACCAACCCTGCGGCTGATTCACCTGACATAAAATTCGTGCTGCAGTACTGCCTGATTCAATTGTTGTTTGCACCACAAAGTTTTGACGCAATAGACCGCATGCCGTATCAAATAGCGTGTTGGTACAGCTTGGCTGATACAGATTTCGTGGCATTTGCACATTCAATTCATCCAGATCTGACGCAACACTGGCTTGAATCGAATTACGATCTAAGTCAGGCTCAATGATTCGACCTTCGAACAACTTAATGGTGCCGGCACTGGTGTCCGTTGGTGTATTCATATCCATAAATATGCGTTCCAACTTAAATCGAGCACCATCCAGCTGGCCATTATGAAACGCTTGAACAACATTGATGCCGTTCCATTCATTGTCATCAATACAATTAATACTGATCGATAAATTATCAACCTCAATACCCAATGAGAGGCTGATCCCTTCACGACTGATGATGGGACCACTCGAACTATATGTTTGACCTGCAACAGTCAAATCAAAGTCATAATTCGTATATCGGAATTCATCACCTTGAACAGTTGTGATGGTGTAGAGATCTGCCATTACAAACTGATCAGCATCAAGTAATTCAATTAATTTTGGAGAAGCAGCTCTCATACTTTATTTCCTAGAGATCCAACGAGATCAACTCTTTTTGCATTCCAAAGTTTATGCATGAAATTCGTAAACTGTTGTTCATCATCAGCAAATCGACAGCGGTAGTAATATGTTCCATCGACTGCAAACTTAATGCCTCCATCTATTGGTTTGGATAACGTGATCTTTCCATCTTTTGAAATAATTGCAGTTGTATCATCCCAAAACAGATCGTCGTCGTTATCACTCCAAAATTGCTGATTGTCATTTTCATTCCAAAATGTTGGATCCACATCAAAAATTGTCTCAGCCTTAGTGTGAGCCAAAGGTATTACGGATGTATGCATCTGCTTATAAAGTTGATAGCTTGTTGTCGTGCCATCACCTTGAAAAGTGCAATTAAACTCATAATCATCAGGCATCTTGAAAAGAAATGAATCGAAAGCACCACGGCGCTCTAAAAAGAAACTTTCGAGTTGCTGCAATTCATTCCTACCATTATTTTCACGTAAAAATGCAAATGACATTGAGATTTCATACTTAGGAACGGCTTGGTAACTTGCTCGTAGCTCTCGACCATTCACAGAAGTCATAATTTTGGTATTAAAAATGGGAGTTTTTGACAACTCCCATTCAAGACCAGGTAATTCAGGAAATAATACATCAGACACGAAAACCTCCTTAGGTACCGAAATTACGGCGATGGCCCTTTAATCCACTCGCCAATTCACGACCATGCTTTTCAAAGAAACGCTTTACGTCACGTGAGTCAAAGGCTTGAATTGAGAAATGGTTACTCACTTGCTGACTTGGAGTTTGATGTGTGCCAAAGCCTCCATCTGCACTTAGTGACTTACCTAAGGCACGAATCGTATTCGCGTGCTGCTTAGGTAAAACCATTTCTTCTTCGTGAAGTTGAGTCATGGGGTTTACACCAGCAGGAATATCGTACCCGCCTCGAGCAGATGCCACTTTTCCAACAATTGCTGATACACCCGCGAATGCAGCAATACCAGCCGCCACACCCAATGCAGGACCTACGATTGGAATAGACGAAAGCGCAGCCCAAGCACCAGCCATAGCCTCCCAAGCTGACATCATGATTGACTTTAAGACTTCCATGAGCTTTAAACCTAAACGAGCAATTACACCTGTTGAAGTTGCAGCGGTTTTCATGCCTTCACCAGCTACCACGGCGCCAGTTTGTGCAGCTTGCCCAGCCACTTCAGCCGCCGTCTCTGATTTTATAAACCCTAATTTAATCGCCATACGAGTTGCTAAACTTGCAGCGTATTTTTTCAGTGGTTCACTAATCATGCTTTGAATAAATGCCCCTGCCAGTTCTGTAAAAATGGCATTCATGGCATTTTTCCAGGTCAATGTTCCATTCATCATGGACTGAATGCCTTTATCCCATAGACCAGACATTCGTGACGTTAGATTCCCAAACTTATCTTCAAAGTCTTTCATTTGGGCATCAGAAATCATGCCTGGTGCTTGGATATCAGACAATGATCTTTGATGATCTAATGCACTGATTTCATTGGTTACGCCACTTACCCCAGAACTATTCCCAGTGAGTTGACTTAGCTCTTGTTCAAGATCTAAGCGCTCCTGCAATCCAATACGCTTGATGGCATACAACTGTTCTTCAAGTTGCTTTGCAAAACGTACCTTTTCAACATTATTGATTCTTCCAGCATCAAGATCAGCATCCAAACGTGCCATTTCTAGCTCGAATATTTGCTGAGACAAAATCATCTTGCCTTGAAGCTCTTCCTCATGAAGTGCCTTGAGTTTTTCAAGCTGTTCAATTCGAATAGCTTTGATTTTGTCAGCGGATTCCTGCTCAGCTTTTATTGAAAAAGCTTTCTTATCTTCAGCTGACAATATAGAAGAATCAATATCACTAAGTTCTTTCTTAAGATCTAAAGCAACCTGCTTGCTTTCATCAGCATATTTGTACTGTAAAGCAAGCTTGTTCTTTTCAGCTTCTTCAGTCTTACGGATTTGCTCCTGAAGTGATTTATCAAAATCTGAAGATTCAGTCCCTGCTTCTACACCGTTAACGCCAGCCATGTAACCCTTGACGTTTTTCACGTACTGGCGATTAATTGGACCAATACCGGTACCACGATCAACATTCCCTTCACCTGCATGATAAGCAGAAATAGCCTTGTTGATATCACCATACTTATCTAGCAAGAAACGCATGTATTTGGCTGCGCCTTCAGCAGCTTGTTTTGTGTCGAATGGATCAGATACGCCAAAGCGCTTGGCGGTCATATCCAGCATTTGAAAGTTGCCTTTCGCCGTGCCGTATTTAGTCTGAACGCCTTCAACATTTCGACCCTTAGTCTCTTGCATGTTAAGAGCTGATAGCATGCCACTCGGCAAGCCATACTTGGCTTCAAAGCCTGAATAGTTAAACTTTTCAGCATTCGCTTTTACACGTGCATTGACCTGCAAGATCTGTTGCTGTTTTTCAAGCTCCTTAGTTTGACGTTTTTGAGTCTCCTCAGCTTTCTTTTCAGCCTCCTCACGCGCTTCAGCTGCTTGTTTACGCTTCCAGTCCGCTTCTTCAGCCTGTTTAACAGCTTCAGGCATTGCACCGTCTTTAGCGGTGTATCCCATACCAGCCTTATCACGAGCATCTGCCATGTGCTCAGCACGCTCACGCGACACACCACCAACGTTCATGTTGTGTTGAATATAGCGTTCTCGTTCAGACTGTTTGTTAGATTCACGAACATACTCCATCTGCTTTGCAGTCAAATTGGCTAATGCATTTGCTTTATCGTTGATGGAATTGGTGTGTTCCTTATTATCCTTAGTACCTTGTGTCACAACTTGGTTATAAGTTTTTAGAACACCCTGAGCATCAATGACTGCTTTACGCTCTTTATTAACGGCAGCAGCTTTCTCATCAATTCCAGCCTTATGTTTAGACTCAACTATTCGTAGGTTATTAATACCTGTGGCTAGTTGATCTGAATTCAGCTTGCCTTGAATATATTGATCGTGGAGCTCTTTAGCTGCTTTTTTATCAGCATCTGATGCATCGGAATGATTAACAACCGCACGCACCAAGCCAAGTAATGCAATTTCCTGTTTACGGAAACCCTGCTCAGCTTTGGATAGGTCTGCCGTGGCTTGTCGCGTCAATACACGCTGTTGGGCTTTATCAAGCTTTTCATATTCCTCACGAAGTTGAGCAACACTTTTACCCTGTGTGCTTAAAGCTGGAACAGCTTCATCACTGCTTCGTTTCATGTAAAGGAATGCAGCACCTGCCGCTAGACCTTGAAATGCCAACATACCTAAGCCAGCAGGTCCACCGAGCAATGCTGAAGCACTACGCAGTACACCCATCGCCGTAGCAGTACGCATCGCTTGACCCTGAAGCGCAGACAATTGCATTTGATAAGCCATGCCTTGGGCAACACCAATCACAAACTCTTTAGCTAATACGGCGCATTGAACAACCAATTTACCTGAAATAGCAGCACCTAAAGCGATGGCCACAGCTTTGATGTTGTCAAAGTTCTGCGCAATAGCAGTCACTGCAGGCGTTACTGAATTGATCAGCATTGCTTGGAAGCCTTGGAACTGAAGCTCTAGTGTGTAAAGGTTTTCTTTGGCTTTACCGAGGTTGTCCACCATATCTTTAGACATGATAGCGCCAGCATTCTTGGCTTCTTCACCCCATTTTTTAAATCCTGCACCGCCGTCTTTGAGTAATGGAATAAGCAAACTGCCATCATTGACGATCTGCTCCATGTAAGTGATAGTTTCAGCGTGCGATAAATTGGCTTTTTCCAATCCATCGTAATATGCCTGGATAACTTCTGGACCACTTAAATCTTTAAACATATCGATGGTCACACCAATCTTAGGCGCAACCTTTTCAAAGAAGTCCATCATTTCGCCTTCACCACGGCGTGCTTCACCGAGCCGATCTAGCGCGTCCTTACCCATCATGCCGAACTGTTCTAATGACAATCCAGCTGTTTGAGCACCCTTGGCAAAGTATTGAAGGTCTTCTACCGATTCACCCAACATGTCAGACATTTTCTGAACTTCTGAAGCGGTGCTAATTGCATTGCGAGTGAAACTGACCAATCCATCTACAGCTAAGGCAGAACCAATACCAGCAGCAATTTTTTTACCTAGGCCCAGCATCTGCGTTGAGATATTGCTTGAGAGATTATCAAAGGTCTTTTGCACACCAGACACGTCAATCTGAAAGTCCACTTTCTTACCTGTGACTTCAATCTCCTGCGCCGTATCTTTGACAATACTTTCAGCTTCATTCATGCCTTTTTTAAGTTCAGAAGTCTTCGCACCAACGTGCACTTCCACTCGATTGTTGCTCATAATCCCTATCTCACAGGCATAAAAAAACCGCCGTGAGGCGGTATTGAAAATTTTCAGGTATTAAAAAGCACCCTAAGGTGCTTCTTTAAGTAAGTTTCAAAACTATGGGAGTTACTGTTTTGTTCCTAAGTACAGTACTGCGTTCTGTCTAGTACTATTTTCTGCCACTGCATAAAGTGATTTAATTGATGAATCATAATAAACCACACCCTTTACAGACTGTCCCGCTAAGAGACAAGGTGAATAACCAAAAGCTAAATCAACATTGTAGTAAGGTGCATTTTCTTCAACTGCTATTTTCCCCGTGAACGTACAGCCACTTTGTCCCTTACCTGAAATCACACCCGTATTTGAAATTGTTAAGGTTGCTTCTTCAATACCTTCAACTATCGCTGATTGACCTATATAAGATCCTGCGATTGTCGTGAGATTGGATACCGAGTTATTTAATTCAGCATCATATAAAGTGTCAAATGTAACCTGATTTGAAGGCGTATAAGTGATCGTTCCATTTAGGCTCTTTTTAGTTTCAAAAGTACCATTAATAGATGTGTCGTAAACTGCACTACCACCAAAATAAAAGTCTTTCCCTTTAATCGCTTTTACTGTGTTACCAGAAACAGTTAAGTCACCAGTCATGAAGCCAGTAATTCCGTTAGAATAAGGTGGTGTATATAGAAACCAGAATTTATTATTTTTATCTACCAACCCAATAACATTTTGCGCTTGATTGGTCTTGCCAGTGTAAACACCAGTGATTTCAGCATTAGCTACAGGTGTTTTATCTCCCTCATTATTAGAAGAAGATGAATTACCCCCGCCACCACCGCAAGCAGTCAATGCCAAAGTTAATAGACCCAATCCAATTACTTTTTTCATGGTTATATCCAAGTTGTTATAAAGTTCCCGCGAACTTTAACCAACTCAAAAACTTTAATCAATCAGGGCAGCCTTAGCCACCCTGAATAAAACTGACTACGCATTACGCATAATTTTGATTTTAGGCTTATCCACAATGCCAGCATAATGATTTACCTGCTCAACAACATGCATCAATTCTTGGTTAATCGAAGTGATTTCATTCACCAAACTACCCAACTTTGCATGATCTAGTGTTTGTATGGAATCAGATACACTTCCAGAAATACGAGCATTCAAAGTTACTCGATCAATACTGCTTGCTAAATTATGTCGCTGGGTTATTAATCGCTGGTACTGCTCCAATACAGTATGGTAACGACCTAATGCCTCATAATCTACAGTCATAAAATTATCCTTGTGGAAAGTTAATCAAAGCATCCATTAAATCATCTTCATCATTGCTTTGAGTATCTTCTGAACCAGTACTGTCTTCAATCCCCATAAATGCCTCAAGGATCCGACACAGACGCTGAATGCCAACATGGCTGGGAGGACACTGCTTGTGATACGCATTCAATGCTTTGACTCTTGGAAAATCCAATTCATTACGCACATAGTCGTAATCCTTGCCCAATGTAAGCACCAAATGCGTGTACAGCTCCTCCCAGTCTATTCCCCCGAATCAGTGGCCTGCTCGTCTTCACCTGTATAAACCAGACCAGAAGCCCCCATGACCGTTTCAAATACGGCGTTCACGTGACCAATATCAAGTAGTTCATCAGCAATAAATTCGCGGGTAATGTCAGGATAGTTACGCTTTAAAGAGCTATGTGCTACATCTGCCACTAAAGCAAAGTCACTTGGATCAAAGGATTTAAGCTTTGGCATCAGCTTTTCAGCAGCACCCAAGGATAACGGCGCAAAAATCCAAATCTGGCCATTAATTTTAAGCGGATTACCACGTGGGTTTTCGACCTGGTTAAATTGCATATGGTATTACTCCGAAGTAGTCCATTTGAAGACACGGCCTAAATCATCGGCCATTGGCTGGAATTCAAACTCAGGTAGATCGTAATCATCTTGTTTTGAACTGAACGCAAGCTTATTACTGACACAACGGAAAAACTCCATGCCAAAAAATTTACCTTTGTAGTCACGCATCAGATCCACACTGAATTCAGGCGTATAACCCATATCCAAGTTGCTTACGACACCTGATTTGGCACCTGCCACCGTCGCTGTGTATTTAAAGCTGATAAATACCGTTTTACCCACATCAGCTGCTGCAAAGGTATAAACGCCTGTCGCTTCATCCACACTGTATTGACCTGCAACTGGTGCACTCGCCACACGCTTTAAAGGAACTGCTTTGGCATCAGTCACGCCTAAATCTTTCACGAATGTGCCGCTGTTCGGAACGACTGGTGTTACTGACACTGCAACGACTTCACCATTGATGGTCTGCGCGACTGCAGTAATACCACCTTCAGTGACCACGCCACCAAAGAAAATGGAATTCAACAATGCGCCGTTGATGCGACCCATTGTCGCTTTACACTTAATCGAACCCTTACCGCGTGCGGCATCTACGGCGAACTGACCACGGCCATAGAGTTCTTTCAAGTCATAGCTGATATCAACTGACGTTGACTGCAATACGCCCACTTCAACGGGTGTGCCGTTGGTGATTGGATTACCGTGCACATCCTGTAAAGGTGTGGCAAAGATTTTACCGGCACCAAATAAATATTGAGCCATATCGACCTCTTAAAAATGAGAAAACCGCCGTATTGGCGGTCATGGAATTTATAAATTGCTTTAGGTAGTGGTGAGGATCCGAATCGGAATAATGGCAATCCCTTGGTCATCGAGCATGTTTTCCACTGCTTCAAAAACTTCGATAGTGCCTTCGATCCAGCAATGTTCGACCAATCCCCCTAAGGTTTGGTATTCGCAGATATCAGGATGATCAGGCTCAAGCTTGGCACGTACTTGATCAATCATCTGATTCAACTGGACCGACGGCGGTATGGATGGATCTGATTCATGAATATAAACGTACACTTCCGCTTCAAGTTCAACCTTGGCATCCAAGCCTTTCACTGGTGCTTGGGTTTGATTACCCTGGGTCACGAATAAGGCAGGACGCTCTTCAGGTGCTACATTATTGAAGTGCTTTAAACGCCGACTGGTGGTTTTAATCCCCTCGATGCCTAACAAGCGATTAAACAATGCATGGTAAATGGCTTCACTATTCACTGCTTAATCCCCTTTCAATTGCAGCATCAATATTCTTCGGCACGATCTTCGCCACTTCATCCAATGAATCACGCATAAAACGGCGCTCTTGCATATCGACTTTACGCGAATGAGCCTTAATCATGATTTGACGAGGTGTAATCGGCTGACCAAAGACTTTCTTGATTGTACGCAAATGCGCCTTAATGGCCATCGCACCTTTAAGCACAAATTCATGAGCAAAGGCATACGGTACCAAGGCACCACCAGCTCCGACTGTACCCTCGATCCAGTCCTTATCCTCTTCCACCTTGGATGACACGGATCCTCTTAAACGTCCAGACTGCACATTCAGACGCTGACCTGTCAGCATATCTTCCTGAATAGTTCGCTGAAGTTTAAGTGTGAGTGCATTTACCGTGCGCCGTATTTCAGCACGTACACGTTCATTGACCTCGTTAAAATCAACATCAGCATCAACACGGTAATCACTCATACATCACCTACTTTGCAGCAGCAGTTTCTTTTTTAGGTTCTGCTTTGGTTTCAGGTACCGCACGTTTAAAACCATGCGGTGCCAGAATGTGTGCAATATCGGTATCCGACTCAATCACACCTTTTTCAACCTTGTATGTGGTGCCTGCAATTTCAAGCGAAGTCGCTTTAAAGTTTTCAGGCGCTTGATACTTAAATGACATGCCTTGCTCCTAAACAACGAAAGCACCAACACCAATACGATTGGGATTAGTACCATCATTGCCAACTGGAATTGAATTTTTTAATGCCAGGTAACGCTGACCATAAATACTTTGGTTATAAAATGCATCGGTACCAGAACGTGAAAAACTCACGCTCTGACCTGCAATAGTCATACTTGATGCATCTGAAAAGCTGTTACCTGACTTTGATTTATGTGCAACTCTGAGAATATGTGCTGCATATAGACCCACAGCACGTTCTTTCAGATCACCAAATTCAAGCGCCGTTACAACAAGACCAGCTTCTTCTAGTGCATCGGCAATTTCAGCATCAGAAGTATTTAATAATGTTGTGTCGTACTTAAACTTTAATTTAAAAGCTTGTGGGTCCATAGTTCACCTTATTCAGTGGCTTGAGCAAGTTTTTCTTGCAGCTGTTCAAGGGTTTCATCGTCAGCAAAGGTGATTTCAAGATCAGTCAGCGCTTTACGTACGTCATCAATCGTGAGCTCAGCAGGTTTGGATTCATCCTTGCCTTTACCTTCATCAGTTTTACCTGATTGAGCACCTTTACCACGACCTGAAGCAGGTTTTTCAACCGCTTCTGCAACTTCTTCAACAGCAAGCTCACCTGTATCAATCAGGTGCTTGGCAAACTTATTCTTTTGAAGTGCTTTATGGTGATTGGCTTCAACTACTACGGCGATCCCTTTAGGTAAAGTCACCAGGCCTGCAAAAACAAAAGCGGCATTAGAGCCGCTGTATGTATATGAATATTTAGCCATGAGATTTTAATCCTTATGCATGGTCAAGGTAACGAAGTGAATCAACACGCTTCAGCCAAACACCTTGGTATTTGTAGTGGCCTGGCACAAGTACATCCAGGCCTTTCGGTTGCGCCGTCAAGAACTCAACGCTGTTGCCTTTGAACTGGATACATGATGGATCACGGCGATAGATGATCGAACGGTCTGCATTAGCAGTACCTTTGCCGTTACCACGGCCAGAACCACGAATAGTCAATGGCTTACCCTGAGTGGTGAAGATGTTGTTTTCTTCAATGTACTTCAGGAATGTTTTACCGCCTGAGTTTGGTACCACACGTGTTGACAGGTGTGTGTACTGCGCTGATGCCATCAAGTAGGTATCAGGCTCAATAGACGCATCACCGTCAAACAGGTCTGCTGAGTCAGCCAGCGAATTATTGAAGTCAGATAAAACTTCTTCAATGGTCGCTGTAGCCCAATCGTGCTGAGCTGTCACGATGGTAACGCCTGTTTGGTTCAAGAAGCCATTCACCTGTTCAAGCTGTCCACTGGCATTCGCTTTGGTGTAACCGAACCAAGCGACATTTGACATGTGCTTTTCAGCAGCTAAGTTTGCAGCCTGAACTTTATCAGCTTCGATTTGAAGCCCCATTTTTTGTGCAGTTGCCAATTCGATTACTGAATATTGGTAGCCAATCACACCCACTTTCACTGGTAGGCTTACAGTGTCGTATTCAACTTCTGCAAGCGGAATATCATCACCAGTACCAGCATAATCTTCGCCGATACCCACGCCTTTTTTACGAGACAGGATTTCACCACCACCATAAACCGCATTTACATTGGTCACTGGGATGAACTTGGCATAGTCAAGGACCTGTGCAAGCTGTGGTGTAATTTCGTTTTGTTCTTCGATCTTTACGAAGAGCTGTGCCAATGCATCCATGTTGAACGCATCGCCAACTTGTGCCTGAATGGCAGGTGAAATCGGCGTTAAACGCGCTTTCATTTTTGCTAATTTGCTCATGTTTAATTAAGCTCCACGAAGATTAAGAAGGGCTAAACCATCGGCACCTGTCACGGTTTCCCATGCTGCGCCTGGCAATACTGTTCCGTCAGTTGCTGAGCTCGACAAAGAACCCAACGGCGCTGCTGTAGTACCGTTAGCAGTTTTTACATAAACCGCAGCAGTAATGTCAGTGATTGGCGCTGTAGGCTTGACCCAAATTGCACCCTCAAACATCACAGGCAACATATCAGCCGCTTTATAGGCTTCTTTACCAGCCGCCGTTTTGCCTGTCTTACCAACGCCGTGGCGTACCACCACACCAAAACGTGTCGGTGTAGCACCTGACACAGCCGTTACTGATTTGCCGTCAGTCGTGCGGACAACTACGTCACCGTCATTAACTAAAGTCAGACCTGAAAGCGGTAATGACAGTACAACCTCTTTGGCAGTTAAACGGCCACGTTGACCGACCACCGCATTTAATTGCTGAACCATGATTCAAGTTCCCCTTAAATTGTTTTGTATGCAGCAGACTTGTCATAACCCTTATTTGCTTTAGGGTCCTGATTATTGTTTTGCTGTTGTTGCTGTTGATGTAATGCATCACCGACTGCATTGCCTGGTGTGGTCGATTTCACTGCTGACAGTGCACGGAATACCGTGTCGATCTGTTCAGGTTTAGCATCACCGACAGCGACTCCATCAAGTACAGCGGTCACCAATGTGTCACCTGCTTTGGCTGCAATCACATCACGTTTGATTTGCTCACATGAACAGCCTTCAGTTTTGATACCTGGTACCAAGGCAACGGCGTCCGCAACCACTGACGCACGTTCAGCCACGACTTGATCAAGTTTTTCAGGTGTGATTTGGTTTTTTTCAAGATCACCGACTTTTTGCTTCAGTTCGGCATTTTCAGTCTGCAAGGTATCAACCACTGCTTGTACAGCTGGCAATTCATCACCGATGGCAAATTGTTTATCACCGACTTTAAGTTTTGCTGCTTTTAAGTTTTCAAGCTGGTCTTCTTGTTGCTTTACAGCATCAGCTAGCGCTTGATTGTCACCAATCTCAAAGCGAATACCGTTTACTTTAATTTCCATCTTTTTCCCCTTTGGGTTTGGTTTATGGTCACCGACGCGACAATCACCGCCACAGCGACCGTATTTCACCAGCGCCACGTGATTGCCTTTAAAATTGATAAATTTGGCTTGATACGGCGTACCATCTGGCGCCGTGCCTTGTTCAAGGACAAGATCAGCCGCGTAGCCCAATGAGATCTCAACGCGCTCATTGTTTTGGATTAGACCGATACTGTTTTGATCTTTAATGATCAGATCACCGACCAAGAAATCACCCTCTTGGCGCACATTGAAACATTCGCCAATGTGGTATTCCTTCCAGTTGGAAGCATTGATTTCATTCTTAGGTGGGTGATAGTCCGTTGTGTCTACGCCGTCGAAGCCTTTAATGACTTCTGGCTTAAATAAGTCCTCAGCTGCCACATAGACATTGATGACCTGATCTGCCGAATAGCCTTCTAAATTTGGAAATTCATAGGCGTAGTACTGACGGACTTGCGGTGCTTTGGCCAAACGGACGTTGACGCATTTCAGATACCCCTCTTGAGTAAATGAGCGTGTACTTTCGCTTGGTGCAAAGTCGCCAATTTTGAGTTGGTAAATACATTTCATGAATGATGCTCAATAAAAAACCCACCAGATGGTGGGTTTGAAATATCAATTTTTTAAGTTACAACTGCCTAGAAATTTATTTCTTCATGCGTAATTTAGAGTAAATCTATGACCTGTTTCCTTAACGATATAAATAAACCTTTGATTAAACTCATCCATCTCTAAACCGATTGTTGCTATTTCAGTTTTTCTTCTCTGAGGATCAGCTTCTAATATTTGATCAATATTCATACAAATTTCTTTAAATGAATTCTCAAATTTAATTAAAATCCTTTGAACATTTGTAAATGCCTCTACAGGAGAACCATTTGCGACAACTCCTAACCCAGGCGACAAATATTCAGCTCCATCCCTTAATCTAACAGTTGTGTTATAACCTTTTTTTCTTAATATTTTATATTGATCTTCAGTTAAAGATCTTCTAGTTGAATCACTTCTATAATAAGTAAGTAAATGAGGCCAATTTAGATGAATAGTTTCTATGATATCCAAATCACACCAATCACCATGTGAAAAAATTCCAATGATATGTGCTTGTGATTCAGAAAAGTGTATAAATAATAAATCCGACGTTCTAGATACAAATCCATCAGTTTCTACTGTATCCCCTAGATGGAAATGCTGAATTCTCCAATGAGATAACATGTCATCATCATAATCTAGTCTTTTAAGATTTCTACTTTGATATTTATTTAAAGTATTACCTAGTTGTATATCTGAAACTATTTTCTGGTAAGCAGTTAAATGTTCTTCAGGTATAACTAAATTTTGGGGTTCTTTGACTTGTCGAAGTATAGGATTAATAATTCGGTATTTATAACGTTGGTACAAATGCATGGGATTATGTTTTCCAAGCGTAAAAGACCCAAATTCACTAGTTAATTTTTTATAACAATAGTCTTCATAATCACTTACGATATCATTATTAATTTGCATATATCCCCACGCAATGAGCCAACTGAGTTCTTATTCCTAAATACTAAAAGTGTCATAAAATACAAAAGTTAATCAATCCAATTTCTCTAATTTCTAGACAATAATTATCAAGGACAACGGGTGTCCTATTTTCTGTGGGCAATAAAAAAACCCACCGAAGTGGGTTAAATTAGATAAAACAACAAGTGACTTTACTATTGATCTTTAAGCGAATTCATCATTACCGAAGCATCTGCTGCCCAACACTCTAAAGCACAATCTTTATCAAATTTACTTAAACCAATCCCTTCACAACAATTTTTAGTCACTTGTAGAATTTCAATTGAATCCATATTTAACAGCAACTCGATATCGAAGTTTGATTCTTTAAAAACATCAAATAAAGGCTGAAAGTGGGGATCAACCACATCCATAGAAAGATACTTTCCAATCCATTCATTTGCTCTATTTTTTACATCCAACAAAATATCTAGTTTTTGGTGTTGTTGCATCTGTAATCCCCTGCATATCGCAAGATACTTTAAACCAACCTATTAAATCAGTCGATCAAAATATCCTCATAATTCGGCAACGCCGTGCATCGGCATTTGATCTTCTGCCCAGGATGCCCACCCTTAGGCGGTGTATCCCATCGAAAGGTTTTACCATGATGGCTTCGGCATAACGGACGAACCTTTTCATCCTTTGATGTTAAATAATCGTAAGTCGTTACACCTAAAGACGTCTGACGCTTCTTATTGATAGCGCCGTTGATCTTACCCATCTGATCGGCTGCAATCAGTCGTGCACGATTGTCTGTGCTATGACCGAGTTTTTTTATTTCCTGAGCCAGTTCCTGATTAGTTTGCCCTGTCTGCAAGGCATTCATCACCAATGCTTCAAGCTTATCTGTATATTGACTTGGAATAGACTTAATCAGCGAAACGTTTGCAGCAATCTGAGTATCAATTTCATCCTGAATATCAGCACCACGGAAAAACGGCGTAAGGTCCACACCAAGAATGGTTTTGGTATGACTGGCAATCTGCTTATCCACTTCCTTGCTGGTATCCATCACCACCTTAGTGGCCAAAGATACCGACACTTCCATGGTGTACTTGACCATCTTTTCACGTAACGCCGTAAATATATCCGCCACCCAGCTATCGCCAATGTTTTGGCCAACGGTAGGTAAAACCAAATCCTTGGTTTGTTCCTGACAATATTTAGAGATTTCCAAAAGCTGACGTGTATAGAACAGCTCGACACGGCGATTGACTTTGACTGCCTTGGGCTTAGCCTTGCGTCCTTTCTTGCTTTTCTTAATCTGCTGAAGCTGAGGCTTAAGGATCTGTATGATCGTCGTCATTTGGCTTCACCATGGTTTCCAGCAATTTGATGTGTTTTTCATCAATGACTGAATAAACGCCGTCGATATTAAGCTGACGAGCGATCTGCGGTTCAGTGATGATGCCCATATTGAGATACTTCTCATCGCGCTCAGCATTGGCTTTTTCTACTTCCGCACGGACTTTAGCATCCAATTGCCAAAGTGGATTGAATACGACATCCAATTCAGGAAATTGACGTCCGAACGTAGACTGACAGATCACGGCGAGGAACTTCATCAAGATCGGCTTGAGGTCCCATTCCTGCTTAGTGGCAATCGAGTCATAATAATTACGAGTGTCATGCTCACCAGTGGCATTCATACCTGCAGGTGATTGGCCAAACAGAATCGTATAAGGGATATCTGCCGCGCCTGCTGTCTGGACTGAGAATTCACGCATCATGTCAGGCAAGCCGCCGAAACTATACGTTTTTGATTCGTACTTTTCTTCAGCATCAAGGACTAACATACCGTTTAGGCTTTTCATAAGCCCTACAGACATGAAACGTTCCATGACGCCTTTCATATCCTCTCTAATCTTATCGACCAAGTTCGGCGTTTGAATGACATCAATCTTTGATTCATGAATAAGGCTAGCAGATCCACGCTTCACGCTGGCATGATCCAGCAGATCCTCATAGACTTCTTGCAGAATGCTTTGAGGCTCTTCATTCACCACATCAGCATGAGCAATACGAATTAGACGAGTATGGTGAATGCGCTTTTTCGCTTCATTCCCCATTTTCATTTCGTAAAATTCAGGCTGTTTTAGTAATCCACAGCATGCCGACGGCGGCAAATAACTGTTTTTATCCGCCGTAATGTATTTCTTTTTCACGACTGTGAAGAATTCCAAACGACCTTGGCCGAGTTTTGAAATATCTAAAGGTTGGTCTAAGGCAGCGCCGTCAGCCGTTCCAAGCAGGATATACACAACGCCGTAGAGGCGAGAAAGGATCAAGCCTGACAAAAGCACATGCTCTAAGTGAAACGCCTTACACGCTTCCTCAAGGCGTTTTAAATCACCACCTAGAATACCTTCATAGAACCATCCAGCACGAAGCATGTCAGATGCAGGACGATTCACAATACGGCGTGCAAGCCAATTCTGATACACCGCTTCAAGTTGATCATCGTCAATGTCTTTACGGACGAACTTGCCACCTGTGGCTTTGTCACGTTCGGTACCAATATTCGATACCAAGTTTGTATATGCACCAGCATCGCCAATGGCGTTGATTGCCTGTTTTACTGCGTCAGCTACAAGCGTTTTAATTTTACCGCCTGTATCAGACTTCTTATCTTTAGCCATAAATACCTCTAATCAAATACAGTCGGCTTTTTCGCAAGTGAGTCATTAATCGCATCGATGGTAGGGTCCCATTGGTCATCGTGCTCATGTGTGAAGTCGGCTTTAAGACCCTCGATTTCTTCAACATAACTCAATAACCACGGCGCACTCACAGGTAGAACAACACGACGATCTTCAACGTAGAACACCACATCCATAGTACGAGTCAGCTTGTCTGTATCACGCTGAATCGCTTTGATCGGTAATGTGGTTTCACGCGAAATGTTTTGAATCAGCATCGTTCCAGATGCTTTATCCTCGATGGCCATGTATCGAAGCTTGCCGATCTTGGTGTTGCTTTCCTTATGCTTATTGATGAAATCCTTGGCTTCCTTAATCAGCTCAGGGGCTTCCCATTTGCCACGGCGCACGTCGATGATGTACAGGCGATTGTCATAACCAAGCCCTGCACATAAGAACACTGAATAGTCGTTATGCTCTTTGGTTTTTTGCGCCGTATCTGCCCATATCGCACGCCACTTGAGTACTGGTAACTCATGGTACCGATCGAACCATTCAGCCTTAACAAGATCACCACCAAGCTTTTTAGGCTCTTGCTGGTACTGACTGCTGAACGTATAACGCGACACTGTAGCGCCGTCTTTATCCTGACCGCCTTTCTCTAACTGCAGTAATGACTGTAACGACTCTTTCAGTGGCCAATAACTCTGACGTCCTTTCTCATCACGCTCGACATCACGTGGTACCTTACGGCGTATATGCTCAGGCAATGAGTTGATATAGTCATCATCAATCAGTGCTGGTATCGAGATTTGATGCCATTTCCCTGGTACGTTGCCAGTCATCACAAAGTTGGTCGGATCCTCAACGTGTAAACGCTGCATGATCAGAATAATCGGAGTAGATGATTTGGCTTTACGTGAGTTGACTGTGTTCAGAATCTTACGGTTTGCCTTGTTACGTGCCGTCTTACTAAATGCATCTTCAGGCTTGAGTGGATCGTCCAGAATAATCGCACCGGTAAATCCAGCATCTGCCAAAGTACCTGCACGGCGGCCCGTAACTTGACCACCCATTGAAGCGGAATAAACATGCCCCGCTTCATAGCCATCTACGGTCGTTTTCCAACTTGCCTTTGCATCGGTACTGGTCGAGATCTTCACAGGCCATAAGCCCTGAAAATCGACCGATTTCACGATGTTTCGCGCCGTAGATGACACATCCTCTACAAGTGACTGCGAGAATGACAAATATAAGAATCGTGAACGCTGGTTTCGAGCAATACCACGTGCAATCAGATTGGTCAGTAGTTCAGTCTTACCCGAACCCGGTGGAACGTTAATGACTAAATTTTCAATGCGACCAGCAATGACTTCATCAATTGCCCATGCAATATATTCATGGTGCCAATTAACTGAGAACTTAAACCCCATACGAGGCATGAAAAAACGGCGTGTGAAAAACAAATGTTCACGTTCACATTTCTCACGTTCGATCTTTATCTCAAGCGGTCTAGTATTTACTTTCGAGTTCATCTAACACCTGCTTCACTAATTCAGGGCTAGCATCCACGTAGGTAACATTTTCGCTTTGTAATGGTCCACCACCTGCGCCAGTCAATTCTGTTTTATTGGTGTACTTGCCACCGACATCTTCAGCCACCTGTTTAAGAATAGTCAGCTGCAAAATCGGATTGCGTTTGTTCTGTGGGTTATTCAGCAAGTTCTCATAATGACGTAAGCGCACGGCGAGATTCGCCAAAGGCATTTCATCAGTGTTTTTACGGAACTGCTCCCGAGTTTTATAAAATTCGTCAGCGAGTGCTTTACTGAGGTTTTGCCCTGTCCGTTTGGTCGGGTCGTATGCCTCACACTGCTGACGTGAAATAGTGATGCCAAACTCTTGTTGGACAAGCTCAACGGTTTCAGTAGGTGTATTCCACTGCGCTAAGCTACGCACGATAAAGAGTTTGTGCTTTTGATTTAGCGTTGCCATTGCTCTTTATCCGTCCAACTTCGTCCAACTTAATGGACAAAAAAATTTAAACGACCTTCAGGAAGCAAGTACCACACGCATGGTAAATATCGGCTCTTGAAATTTCAGGTCGCTGTTTTGCTGCATCAATCATGGTTTGAACTTCTTCGCTTGCACCATAACGGCGTACCACACCAGTGAATTCCTCCACGTCATGCCCTTTGATCTCAAGCTTTGGTAAGCCTGTTTCACGGTTAAATTGAGGAATACCCCATTCATCACGCTTATGTGCAATATGATAAAGCTCATGCTCAACCAGTGCACAAAAGGCAATGTCATTCGCCACTTGGGCAAATTTGGCATCAACGGTAATGAGGTATTCAGGAACTTGACCGAACCATTGCTCAAATTGTTCCTCTTGGCGTGCTTTCTTCCATCCACCCATATTGATCATGACTTTTTCAGCTTGACCAACGACAAAGCGCCCCTGTTTGATAAATCCGCCATTTGCCCACATCACGGCGATTTGTGGCCAGTAAAATGAGTCCAGGTGAATATGATCAGGGTTAAATACTTCAGAATGTTCATTTAGAAATACAGCTTTAATCCATGCCCATAGTTCTGGTGCTGGCATGAAGTTAGGTGTATCTAAATCGAATATTTCTTTTGGTGGGTATGGTCGAACTAGTATAGCGTGTCCGACTTCATTGCTCATTGCAGTACGTTCCGTAAGTTTCGGATACGCTCCTTAAGCTCAATCATGATTTCATCAATCGCAATCATTTGATGACGCTTAAGACCTGAACGGCTGAGGTTTTGATATTTCGCCAGCTCCGCACAACAGAACTGTAAATCTTGTTTAGCTTGCACACGATCTGTCATATAAGTCCCTACCGCGTTAATACAATATTTCAAACAAAAGAAACCTCACTAACAATTACGTTAGTGAGGTTTAGTGCCGTAATAAGTTCGGCAAGTACTTCAAAAAGGGCTTGCTCTTACCTGCGAGCCCTTTAGGTTGGCATGGTGCAAATACATGCATGCGTTAGAAATTCAAGTTAGATGTTAAACATCCAGGTTTATTGAAAGGAAAACGCAATTCCGTATTTCAACTTGAACACTTCCGTATTGCTTACGGTTACAACCCAAGATCACATTAACACCCCTTTAAACTTGAAAAATAAAGTTAATGTAAGGGGATTTATTTATCGCTTTAACTTGCTAATTCAATGAACGATTAATTATGTTAATAATTTAAATGGCAAAAAAATACCTCCTGAGTGAGGAGGTAAAATTGAAGAACAGGTTAGGTCCTGTGCATAAATAATATTCAATTTCTAAAAGCGTAGCATTAGCAATAAGTTACAATATTATATTAGAAGAATTCATTAACCTGAAGATTTTAATTCAAGTTGTCTATCATCTTGAGTAACCTTAATTTTAATATTTTGATAAGTACGCTTACTAGGATTCATAGCGGATCCCACCACCTCTTCAAAAAACCTTCTATCTTTCATTAACTCTGCATATAGCTTGTAGCCTATCAATATTCTTTCAGGTTTTTTATTATTCGCTAATGTTTCTTTAAAAATATTGTTTAACTGGTTTACATCTACCATAAATAAAAATTAGCTCTAAATTTAAGAAGCCCATTATGCCTTATTTAAAAGTACAAACAATGACAACTGCCTGTTATTAAAGCTTTCAGAACAAACAAACGTTTAAAACACTATACTTCGTAACTTTGTCACCCAAAAAAAGAAATATTGATAACAAAAAAGCCCACCATTTGGCGAGCTTTTAAATCAACTTAGTGCATCAACGTACACTTCGGTCACTATAGCTGAAATATGCCACAACCCTTGTACAAGGTCAAACATTCATCATTGTCTTTGAACAATATGTTCGTTAGTATTTTTAGTAACCTCATCTCGCTGCTCAATGATGTCTGATTACAAGCTAAACTTAAGTGAATATTTATCCACTGTTCAAGAAGTTATACGGGTCACCTTTGATGAACCTGTTTGGGTCAAAGCAGAGATAAGAAATTTAAATATTAAAAGCGGACATTATTATCTTGAGCTGGCTGAAAAAGAGGAAGGTTCAGACAAAGTGATCGCCAGTTGTAAAGCGACTATTTGGAAGTCTTCTGCTCAAAAGATGGTTCTAAAGTTCGAACGTGAAAGTGGTATTGAGTTATCACGAGATCTTAATGTTCTGATAAAAGTTAAAGCCAAGTTTGACCCTCAATATGGTTTCTCAGTTAATGTAGAAGATATTGATTCAAGTTTTACGTTAGGTGATATAGCACGGCGCTATCAGCAGACATTAGAAAAATTACAAACCGAAGGTCTTGCAGATAAAAATAAACAGCTACCTACGCCGTTTGATATTCAAAATGTCCTGGTCATTGCACCTGAAAATGCTGCAGGTCTAGGCGATTTCAAAAAGGATGCTGACGCATTAGACAAAGCCGGTGTCTGCCATTTCGTTTATCACAGTGCAACTTTCCAAGGCAATACAGCGCCAACAAGTATCCGAGATACTTTAATAACTGCCCTTAAGCAATGGGTCAAAGATTACGAAGTTGCCCCTGATCTCATCGTTCTTATTCGCGGTGGTGGATCTGTAAATGATTTAGCATATTTAAATGATTTTGATTTGGCAGCTCTGCTTTGTAAGCGTTCCGTCCCTATCTGGGTCGGTATTGGCCATGAAAAAGACCGAACGATTTTAGATGAAATTGCACATCGATCTTTTGATACACCCAGTAAAGTCATTGGAGGTATACGTAATTTGATTGTAGAGCGTGTCCAAGATGTATCTGATTCTCTACAAACTATTAAGTTGTTATCTCAGCATCAGATCACGGCGTATCAAAGCCAGAATGATCAATACATAAAGTCAATCAAGACACTGGCGAATAATCAAATTAGTTTAACTAATCGAAATTTAGACTTAATTAAAGACACCACTCAATATTTAGCACAGCAACAGGTTAAGCTGGCTTCTCAGCAAGTTGAATCTCTCATACGCGAAACATTACTTCAGAATCCCAAAAATGTTATGGCCAAAGGTTTTGGTATCGTCCGTAGCCAAGGTAAAGCCATACGTTCTATTCAACAAATATCAGGTGATAGCATTCAAGTAGAATTACAGGATGGTATTATCAATGCCAATGTGACTCAGGTATCTAGCAATGACTAAGAAAGAATTAACGTTTAAAGAAGGCTATGAAATTCTCAAAAAGAACGCCGAGCTCCTTGAGTCTCAAGATGAACCAGATATTGATAATTTGATGAAGATTGTTGAGGAGTCTATGACTGCTTATAAAGCCTGCAAATCACGTGTAGATGCTGTGCAACAGGCTTTAAATGAGACATTTAAGGATTGAAATGCATAATTCACTTGAAAGCTTCTTAAAAAGAATATCTTTTTTCCTTATTTATTTACCAGCACTCATTTATGGTTGCCAAATTGCTTATTTTTCAGGAATAAGTGAACCGTTGGGAATAGACATCTCATCCTTAGGAATGAATTATTTTGAGGTTTCATTTTTTGGTTATTTAAATCTATCTACTACGTTTTTAGATAATTTAAATAAACTAGTATTATTAATTGCATTTTCTATATTGTATTTAGCCATAGCATTTTTATTACATGTTTTGGCGATTCACCCTTCAGAAAAAGAAAATGAAAAATTCAGAGTTGATGCACTATTATCTAGTTTTGAATTTCAGAAACCGATTATTTACTCTAAGTTTGTCAAAATGGTTAATTCATTTTGGTTTACCACTACTATCTATTTCTTTATATTTATTTTTAGTCTATTACTCATTCTTACATTCTATAATAAAGGTAAAAAAGATATTATTTCTACTGTTGATAAGATTAAGACATCTGAAATTTGTGAATACACTACTGGTTATATCAAACAAAATAACGAACAATTCAGAGTCAAACCTATTCTGTGTGGCAACTATAAATGTTATGGAATTAACTTAGATAGACTTGAAGTAATCACTTACCTCCCTGAAAACTATAGTCAATTTTTAAATGTCCCAAATAAATTTAAATAAATGAATACTTCAATAACGGTTAATTAAGCACCTTATTTGGTGCTTTTTTTATATCCAACAAACCCATACCGACTATGCAAAGCAGCTAAACCGCACTTAACATCCATTCTTGAATCAGCTTGCGTGCGATTCTCTCGTACCATTTCAGACCACGAATTCCCATAAAAATAACGATCAATAACTGCATCCATCCAATCATCTAAAATTTCAGATTGTCCCTGCATATCTAATATTAAACGCTGTACGGCGCGTGCTTCATTATCATCAATCTGACACACAATTTTTGTCTGCTTTAATTTTGGTAATTGATAATCACCAGTCAGGAAGTCAACAATGATTTTTGATTCCTGTAGATCGGTCAGTTTTTTCTGTTTTCTTTTCTTAGTGGCATTATCCATGGCCACTGCAATCGGATTAATACTTTGGCTACATGTACCACTAACTGAATTCATCCATGCGCCGAATTGGTGTAACCATCCTTCTAAATCAAAACGTGACCAATCTATTGTTTGAAAAATATGTTGTTTCGTTGCCTCTGCTACAACCATGACTATTCCCCTACCATCTTCTCAATTTGTTGTATCGCTAAACCTGATTTCACTTGTTCTGTACTAAACCGTAATACCTGGTAACCCATCATTGTTGCTGCGTTGTATTTTTCCATATCGCCGATATACCCCTTACCTCTGGTGTGCCTACCTCCACTCCATATTCCACCTTCAACCTCGATCAATATTTTTTTGCAGTTTAGATGGAAATCAGCTCTCCATTTACGTTTGGGATGAAACCTAAACTCTCTCTCAAATTCGATTCTGTGCGCCTTAAGTTGTAAAGCTAATATCGACTCTCCCATACTTTCAATTTGCTTATCACGGCGCGGAGATTTTGACTTAATTAAATTTTTACTTTTTGAGCCGTACAAGCTTTTATATTCAGCAAGGGAAATACTTGTCATACTGATTTTCCAAAAGCGATATCAGCAAATAATTCCCTTGCTGATTTGCTCAATCTGAATCCCTGCGGAGTTTGGCCATCCTTTTCCACGAGCCCCCAATTCGCAAGTCCATTCAAATAACGTTGCAGGCTACGGATTGAAATTCCCATGTTCGGTTGAATCTCATCGAAAATTTGTTTCACAGAGATTCTTCCATTCGTTGAAGACATGATTCTCAAGATCATCAGGTTGGTAATCGTGCGGTCAGCTTCAGTCACGCTACACCTCCCATTAAAACGCCGTTAAAACCTACCTGTTTCAAATAGGATTCCCACTTTTTAGCCTGTTCAGGTTTTTCAAGTTTCATTGAGATTCGAGCTGCAAGTTTTTCATAGGACTCACCTGGCTCAGCGTATTTACCAGCAAAATCTGGATGCTTAGCTAATTTCTGAGCAAACACCTGAATCTGTTTGTCAGTGAGGTATTTTGGTTCTGCAGTAGAATTTAGTTTCTGATGGCCAGTGGAATTTGAGTACTTGGTGCGGTATGCGTTGATCAACCAATCTGCAAAATGGAAATTCATCAGTTCATCACAGAGATTCTTTCCAGCGTTGTATATTTCAAATGCTCGTTTTTCACGATCACCCCAAGTTGCGTTCATGAGCATTTCAAAATCCAAATCAGGATCAGCCAAGAAAATTTCTTCACGAAGTTTTTTAAAGCAAAACCAAGATTTTTTATTTTTAGATTCATTTGAAAGATTCTTTGGTAGATTCCGTGTCCCAACGTTGGGACCCTTTAACGGAATTGTTGGGACTCTTTCATGGAATTGTTGGGACTGTTCCATTGTTGGAACTGTTCCACTGTTGGGACTCTTTACCTCTTCATTTTGATCTTGTAAGGGTGCCGTTATTGGTACTGTTTCGCGACCATTTACTCCGACCAATTGATAGACTTTAACTTGTTTAGTTCTACCTTTGCGTTCACCAGTGTCAATAATCAATCCATCTTCGATTAGCTCATCGATGATTTTAAGTACAGTTTTACGGTCCATTTCCGTATCTTCTACCAATCTGCTCATGCTTGGATAAGCACAATGATCTTCACTGGCACGATCAGCCAGTGAGAGCAATACTAATTTTTTAAGGGGTTTTAAAGCTCCGCCTTTTTTGGTGGGCATTTCAACTTTCCATGCCCATACACTTGCATCCAAGCTCATGGCTTAACTCCCAATTTTACAAGGCCGCGCACTTCCAGCTGACGGACAATCCGAGGTTCTATAAAATCGTTGTTGATTTTGTAGCGAATTCTTGATTTTTCTTTGACTTGAATGAGTTGAGCACCATTCTGCATTTGATGGCGTAGAGCTATGGCTTGCCCCCCCATTTTGGTTGTGTGCTCGAGGAGATAAAATTTCTCTTGTGCCTCAATTGCAGCATTCATTTTTGATAAAGGCATTGCTGCAAGCTCTAAAGCGGTATAGATCCGAACGGGATCTAGTAAATTAATAATTCTTTCTTGAGCGATAAAGGTGGTTTTAAGTTTCTTGCTCATTCATCACCATCCTTTGGCTTCACATAACTGCCAAATGCCATTACTTGATCTGCTTTAATTAAGCTTGAGATAACTTTATGTGCTAACCACATCGTTATACGAAATCGGTATGCCATCTTTTGAGCGAGTTCTTCTTTCGTCACTGCAGCATTGTTTTCGCTATAGCCACGTAGCTTGAGGTTCGTTTGTTTAACTAGATAAACTTCATTTAACAACTGCAGTGTCGGCTCATAGAATGACTGCACACCTTGTTGCTGTTTATAGTCAGGTTGCTTTTGAAATTGAGTATTCATGAAACCTCCGCTAATGCCATTTCAGCATCTGTTAAACGGCGTTTTAATTTGAGCTCTGCTGGTGTTGCCAGTCGGATATCCGCGCGGTGTACAAGTTGGCCACCTTCTAACCAGTAATATTCTGCAGGTTGAAATGCCTCAACCACCATGAGGTCATCAGTTTTGATATGGTTCATGTACACCACGACATCACCAGTCAAGAAGTCTGTGTTTGGATTGTTTTGAATAAGGTCTTGTGATAGATTTGTTTTCATTCATGATTTCCTAAATTATTGAATGCCTAAAAGCCTGACCTCGACCGTCAGGCTTTTTCGTCTACGCATGCATGAATTTGTGAATCCAGCTTTGCTAAAAATAAGTGCAGTTGATGTATGACTTTGGACATGTCCAAGGCTTCTCCTTGTGTAATACGTCCATCTGCCATCATTTCCCTAAATACTGCACATACATCCCCACCACCCTTACCTATGCTTAAAACTAGATCTGTTAGCGCCGTATCTCTACATTCGGGAATCTGAGGAAGATCTATTGAGACCTTTCCGTGTTCAGCATTAAGTGCTTGCAAAATCCTGCAATCCCCTGTGATCGCGATTAACTTTGAAGCTTCGACAAGCGTTAGATGATGTGTTTCCGTATTTGGATTGACTTTGCTGTTCAGCACAGCAGGACTTTTAATACCAAGACGTGGCGCAAGTGCATTTGCTCCGCCTGGATAATCGTGAACTGTGTTATATGCAGCATCAGTGATGTTCATTCGTAATCCCTTTGAACGTGTTTATTATGCTGTTTGAAGATTAGTATCTAGTTCAACTTTTGGTTTTTTAGGTTTACCTATTTGAAGTATTAACTTACGACCGTAATTTGTGCTTAGAGCTGCTATTTGGGTTGAATAGTCAGTTTCACCTGTGTACTCAGAACGAGGTAAAGCTCCTTTTTCTATCCATTTATAAATAGAGCGCTCACTAAGATTTAATGCTGTAGCAACCACTGATACACCGCCAGCATCGTTAATAATCTCTTTGATGTTAATCATTGAAACTCCAATTATTTGAACTATTGGTTCAACAATAACACGAACTGATAGTTCCATCAATATAATTTAAGATTGAACCATTGGTTCACATGGGTATCTTATGACTAGCCGTACAGATAAAGTAAAAGAAGAATTTTCGAAAAGACTTCATATGGCCATGGATAATGCTGGTTATCCAGTTCGTGGACGTGCTCGAGTACTAAGTAAACATTTTTCAGTTTCAGATAAGGGTGCTGGTAAATGGCTAAATGCTGATGCTATTCCTGAAACTTCAAAAATCCCTTTAATTGCTGAATTTCTAAAAGTTAACTCTGAATGGTTAATTTCTGGCGCAGGACAAATGAATTTGCATTCTACGCAAATTTCAAAACATGAATCTAAATATGATAATAATATCACTACCCCATTCCCTATCACTGGTCGTTTAATCCCAGTTATTTCATGGGTTCAAGCAGGATCTTGGACTTCAGTTGACTCAGTACCCAATGGGACTCAATTCGAAGAATGGTTACCCCCTAATCCTAAGTGTGGAAAGAATGGGTATGGATTGGAAGTTGTTGGTGAATCAATGCTTCCAGACTTCCGCCCTGGTGACAAAATTTATGTGAATCCTAACTTTCAAACAAATGATTTAAAAACAGGTGATTTAGTCATCGTCTCTTGTGAAGGCGATCTAGAGGCAACTTTTAAAAAGCTGATTGTTGAAAGCGGCAATATGTATTTGCAACCGCTTAACCCAGACTGGCCTGAAAAAACGATTCCATTGGTGGATGGATGTAAGTTGGTGGGTAAGGTTGTTGGGTTGTATCGGGATGTTTGAAAAGTAATTCACCTGTGACCATGAAGGAATAATAAGCCGCGAGATGCAGTGCTGGTGTTTTATGGGGGAAAAATTGAAAGAAGAAAATAAACAAAATAGCGGTCCAATAAAGCTCGGGACTCTAACCCCTGAACTCTTAAAGAAGTTAAGCGAACAGATGGGAAACAGTGAAAATGGTTTTAAAGAGACACAGCTGTTAAATCTTGAAGCTGCTAGACAACTTGAAGCTCTAGAAAGCTACAATAAAGAGCCGCAAGCTAATCAGCATTGGCGATTAACAACACCAGAAGCAATGCGAGATTTATTTCAAAACACAGAAATAGAGCACGACTATCCAGTTAAACTCACTGAGCCAATAGACTTTAATTTTCTAGAACTGACGATAAATCAAATTAAAGAACTGCCTACAGAGGAACTGTACAAGTTTTTAAGTGGTGAAAGCCATAGCGGTTTAATACGTGAATCTACTATTCAACTTATTAGTAATGAAATTCTAAGTCGGCAAATTAATGAAGCCAGCAAACCACACTGGACGAGTTACGTGGGTTTGTTTTTTTCAATTGTTGCAGCAATATCTGCAATTATAGCTATAATTTATTAAACCGATTGAGTAAAAAACATGGAATCATATCCAGAATATTTATTAAAAAAAACTAAAAATTAAAATGTAGATTACATTAAGCATGTTTAATATTTTGGATAACATTAGTAGAAACCTTAATGATATTTATAATTTTTTTTACTCCTCACCATATTTATGGTCAACACTCGAAATACGACAATATTTCATAGAATTATCTTTAACCACACTTTCATCAAATAAAACAATGTTTTTACCATGACCAAATGAGCTATTAAAAACAATTCCATCGAAACCACAAACTGTTTTGAAAAACTCACTAATAAATTGTGTTGGAATATAATCTAAGTGACTTCTATGAGGTAATATTGCTTTGGATAACTCTTGTGCAAAAATCTCAAGTAAATTTATATGTGTAATACTATCCTCTAAACTTTCGCTTTCTTGTAGAAGAAAAGAAGCTTTTTTTCTTGGATTTGTTAGATCTAGCAGATCTAGTTCCTTGTTTAAATTGAAAGTTGCAATATTAACTAGGCTACCATTACTTGGGCGAACCTCAGCAATACAGGTTTTCTCATCTTCTGCTAAATAAAGATAAGAAATTCCAGCAGGGTTTGCTCTTCCTGGAGTTACTATATTCGCAGGAGGTGCTCGCATTTGTTTAATATCTAGCTTATTTTCATCAACTCTTGCTCGATAAAAGACTCTGCCCGTAGAATAAGATTTTGTTAAAGAATCGACTAATGATATAAAAGCATTTGTTTGCCCATTATTCATTTCTTTGGTATTAGTGAAAATATTCTTATATAGTTCTGTTTGTGGGAAAAATCGGTTTTTTGTTGTGATTTCATTGCGAAATTCATCCCAACTATCTCTTGTTAGTTGAATGTCTGGAACAGAATATTTCTTAGAAAGTAACTCTTGGTTATCACTTAAAATATTAGAAAGTAAATTTTGTTTATCAAGAACTTTTTCTTCAAAAAAACAAAAATCTTCTTCCAATAAAGCAAATAATGGCTTTCCATCATCCACCTCTTTTAAACCGTAAGCAAACTTTTCTACAAACTGGAATATCTCTTTTGGATTTACAGCTTTAACATTTTCAGATTCACAATATGAGCAACTAGCCCTAAAATCACCGTTATGTGTGATGTACTGAGCAATATTTGTTTCATTAAAACATTGTTGGCAACAAACTCTTTCAATTGACATTATTCACTCAATTATTTATTAAGTAATCATTAATAGTTTCAATGTGATGCATAATTGAAATTTTCTTCACCTGCCCTAGGCCAGGGAAATGCTGTGCATTATAAATTCTCTCAAAATCTTGACACGCTGAGGTTTCTAGAAAATTAATTGTTTTACTTCTTTTTTCAGAAATGAACTTACCTAATGCTTCAATGAACTTTTTACCAGGGTTAGCCGGAGTGTCACTTTCATAATTTGAGGAATAGTGACGAATAAAAGCTTCATCAAATTTTTCAGAATTGATATAAGTGATATGTATCGTAACTACATAAGCAGGGCCACCAGATTCACTATATTCTTCACTTAGAATAGTGTAATCACCAAAACCCTTAACATTTCCAAAGCCATTATAGTAAGTATGTAATGATGAAAATGGAGATTCTATAGGATAGTCAGCATTTCTTTTTTGCTTTTTGAAGAAGTCATCATACAGAACTACATTACTTAATCGCTTAATTAAATTTGGTGCTGTTGTAGCGCTAATAAAAGTTAGAATAGCTTCAGATGACTCTTCAATAATACTTGCATTTAGTCCATCAACTAAAAACAAAGCATATTCATTGAATTGAGAGAATAATGAACGTAGATCATCAACACCATCACTCACTGCGAAAATTGGTATAAAGCGCAAGCCTTCTTCTTTACTAAATTCATTGATAATATTTTCACTGCATCCAACTAAATCCCCAACTGTTGGATTCATAAAAACTAAAGGTACGATTTCCTTATCATTTAATTCTTTTATTGTTCTAAAAAGTGGTGCTAGAGAACCTCTTACAGGCTCGATAACGGGACAAAATTTTTTATCAACAGAAAGGTTTGCTAACTCTCTTAATGCTAAAAGCTCATTAAGTTTTCCTCGTAATATTGGATAGTACATTAAGTTTTTCCTCTGTAGCAAAACAGTCTATTAATGAGTGCATCTGAACTTTATTAAATTTATAGCTGATAATAGCATTAACCAAAGAATTTGGCATATGACTTATAAAGTGCTCATTGTTTTTGCGTGACTTCTTTAAAGTTTCAATAAACAACTTATTTAATTTTTTTTCATCTTTGTTTAACTCTAGCCTTTCCAGGCATAAATCAAATAACTGTGTATTTGGAGCCTCTAATACTTGTCCTGTTAAATTTTGAACCAACTCCACATACTCATTCTTACGAAGAGATTGCAATAATAATTTTTTATTCTTTATTTCATTATGATGAGCTTTTCTTATTTCTTGAAAAGTCATTTTTTCTGATAGAAAAATTACACCTATTGATGATTTTGTTTTTTCTAAAACAGACTTTACATGCTTTTGGCTGCAAACAACATATACATCGTCGAAGATTTGAGTATAAGCATCCAATTGGTCATCTAATCTAACCAAAGAGTCGTAATCAGTTTTGATTTCATAGCATGTTGATTTGCCATTCAAAATTACACAATCGGCCTTGTTAGTTCCTACTCTAAACTCAGACAACATAGTAGCTGTGTTTAGAGAGTGACGTCCTAAAAGAATTTTATTGGCTATCAAGTTCTTATAGATATATTCATTAGGATATTGTTTAAGAAGAATTTGATATGTTTTTTCATAAAACTCTTTCAAAGAAAGCTCAGCGTCTTCTTCTGGAAAGAATTTATTTAAAACTTTAAAAATATAAGACAAATCTCCCTCAGCAATGTCAGCTAAGACACCACTATTAAAGATTTTTGACAAAGTCTTATATTCTAAATCCATATCAGAAGCTCAGAAGAATTTCAATACCATTCTACCCATCTTAATGATACTCAATTAAAAGTTGAAAAGTAATCTTGACAGTTTTACTTTTTTTAACTTTACATATACTTTGTATAGTAAAACAACAAAAAGTGTATTATGAAAAAAACAACCATAACCACCCTACTTCTTGCCCTAATCATCACTGGCTGCCAAAAGCAGCCAGCCGCTCTACCTGAAGAAGAACGTGCAAAGATAACAAAGCAGTTTGAAGAATCGGATGAAAAAATTAACGGCTATTTTGATTTATTGGAAAATCCAGATACTTCACAAAAAGTACGCAAACAGATCCTTTGCAAAGACTGGCCTGATATCTATTACAAGCAGTACGTCCCTGCTTTAAAGCAACTTTCACCAGAATATACCGATGAAGAATTAAGTCAGGCACTCGATAGAGCCGTGTACTACTACAAAGAAAAGTATGTGATTGACTGCAATCAGTAAAGTAAAGCTCGTGCCATATCTGGTTACTACTATCTAATCAAGGTCAATCGCAATCCTCACCTGTTATAACTAAGTAGCGCAAAACAAACCAACCGATGCCTATCGATGGGTTCTTTTTGTGTAATAACTCTGTAACAGTGGATTTAAACGTAGTTTTATACCATTTATTATATTTACTCTAATGATTTAGATAATAAAAAGGAAAATAAAATGAAATACGTGTTAGGTGCAACTCTTGTAGCTCTAGCGATCACTGGCTGTACTTCGACTCCAAATAAAGAAGTAACGCGCGAAAACGTGATACGCAATGCCCCTGAAAACACACAAGTTATCAGTTTTGTTGGTCCTAATGATTTAAAACTTTTCCTAAAATCATCTGACCTATTTGAAACTGCACAAATGATTGATGGATCGGGTAAAGTTTATCATCTTAAACATGCTGTTTCTGGTAGTGGAGTTCGCTTAGCGAATGATGATGGTGTTTCTATTCACTTCAAAGGCGGTGAAGGTATTGTCGAGTTTGAAAAAGACAAGCCGATCAGTATTACTGAAGTAAAAAAATAAGGTATCCAGTTAAGATCAACCCACCCTGTGTGGGTTTTCTTTTGCCTATTAAAACATAAAAACAAAACAAAGTTGAACTATTAGTTCTTGACTTAATTGAACCGTTAGTTCATATTTATATCACAGACAACAAAAAAGCACATCGATCTTCGAACCCCGATGTGCTTTTACAAACTGCGAGATCAATTATGAATCTAAATTTCACCCCTTTCAATACCGTCGCGGTAAGTTTATTAGTATCAAGTGTAACGATTGGTGCATTAGTCTTCACTAAACAACCTCAAGCGACAGATTTGAAGCTTAGCTATTCAAGCTATGTACCTAATCAAACATCAGTTGCAGCACTAAAACTGACCTCTGAAACGACTGGCTATGCAGTAGTACGTCTTGATGAATATACGTTAGATGTGTCATTTGACTACGAAAAATTCACGAATGATTACGGCGTACCTGGTAGTGAATTTGATGATGCAATGATTACATCGCTGACGATCGACAAAATTCACGATGTATTAGGTAACTCTGTATCAGATTTCACAGATCACAATGACCATTACAACATTAATCAAATGCTGATTACTCACATGCATAAGAATCGCATGTTAGGGGGTGTGTAATGGCCCTTCCTATCATTGAAGCGAACCAAACATTATTGGTGCAAGCCATCATTGTTTATCTATATGCGGATCCAGGACTTGGCAAAACATCAATTGGCTTTACAGGTGATAAAGCCATTTCCTTTGACTTTGATAAAGGAGCACATCGTACTGGTGAACTTCGTCGTGGTGCAGTAGTTCAAGTTCAACAATGGTCAGATGTAGCAAATCTTACACCTCAAGATTTAGCACCATATAACACAGTGGTTATTGATACTGTTGGCGCCATGCTTGAAAGCATCAAGACGCACTTGGCTTTGAACAATACCAACAAACAAAAAGATGGTTCACTCAAACTTAAAGCTCAAGGCCTGGCCAACAATATTTTTAAGCAATACGTGAACACCTTAATCGCTTCAGGAAAAGATGTGGTTTTCATTGCACATGCTTCTGAAGATCAAAACGGCGATCAAATTGTATATCGTCCTGATCTAGGCGGTAAGAACCGTAACGAGCTTTATCGAATAGCCGACATTATGGGTTATCTAACTACTGTGACCACTGGTGAAGGTAAAAATGCACGTGTCATTAGCTTTAAGCCTTGCCCTACTCATCATGCAAAAAATGCTGGTGGCTTAGGTGGTGAAACTGGTGAGGTGTGGGTACCTGACTTAAAACAGAATCCTACATTCTTGGCTGACATCATTAAACAAGCGAAAGACCATATCAACAGAATGACACCTGAGCAGTTGGAAACCATCAAAGCGGATCAAGACTATGAAAATTGGAAACAAAGCTGCACAGAAGCTCAACATGCTGGGGATTTAAACCAACTCACTGAATCATTACCTCAGGGCCATCGTTACGTAATGGATATGTGGTACGCAGTTCAACGTCGGGCTAAAGAACTAGGCTGTCCATACAACAAAGATGAAAAGAAATGGCTCAATTCACCTGAATTCAATGGCATTTCAAATGAACAACTAGCTCATCTTCAAGACTTTATTGCAGAACGTGGCTTAGACACTAAAACCGTTTGTGAATACTTAGGCTTAGATGCCTTGGCACAGATTGAGGTAAAGCAATTTGCAGCGGTTAAAGTCGAAATAGATAACTATGCGAAAAGTATGGTGAAAACATGAAATTTAATTATTCCTCTATTACCCGAACACTGACAGTGTTCGGGACGCGAATGACCCATATTTTCGAAAATGTTGGTATTGGTGAAATTGATTCTTTGGTCATCAATGCAAAGTTTAAGGAAGCAACTTGGAGAAAGTAATGAAAAAAATTTATGTATCAGATTTTCAAAATGAAAAACAAATACAAACAACAGAGGTGTTTTCATGGCTTTGAAAAGTTTAAAAAATATCAATGAGGATGAACGATCTAAATTATTAAAACCTTTTTTAGATGCTCCAGATGATCAAAAGTTTGGACAAGATTTGGTAGCCCTATATTTAGATTGTTCGCCTTGGACTTTAGCTAGAATGCGCTGTGATGGGTCTGAACTTCCCTACACCAAAATAGGTCGTCGAGTTGCTTATAGAAAAGCTGATGTACTCGCTTTCGAAAAAAGGAGAACTGTGACCTGCACTGCTCAATACGTATAATTAAGAAGGCAGGTTTATCCTGCCTTTAATAGTTTGAGTCTTTCATCCCAGACACTTTCGTAGTTAAAACAATCAATTTTTCCTTGGTATACAGCCTCAATCATATTCATGGAAGCTCTTAATTCCTCCATCGGTATTTGAACATAGCCACCCGTGACATCTAAACGCGGTCTAGCAGTATGGTTAAGCAGTCGTTTAGTCACATAGATGTTAAATCTTAGTAAATTACATATCGTCGCGAAGGTGCGTCTAAAATCATGCATCGATACATAAAAATTAACTTGGGTACCTATTTTCTTGAGTGCAGTATCTACTACAGTAGCGTGAATATTATGAGAAGTTGGAAGTTTAGTCGCTGGGAAGACCCAATCATTTTCTTTTAGTAAGTATCTTTCTTTAAGTATGGATAGTAAGTGGTCCCCTACTGGAAATTCATGATTTGAACCATTTTTCGTATCTCTAAAAATAACTATACCTTCTTTAAAATTTACATCTTCCCATTTAAGACCGCAGACTTCTTGGCGACGGCAACCGGTATACATGGTAAATAGGATGATATCTCTATGCGTGTTGGATCGTGCAGTATTTTCTAAATTGAGCTCATCCTCATAATTTAGAACGGCGTTGTAGTATTTATGAATGATACTTTTATCTAAATGCCTATTACGACTTTCAATTTTATTCCAACCTTTAGTTACCGCAATAATATCTACCGGATTGCTTTTTAAAATTGGGCTTTCATCTGTTGAATAAAGCACATGAATATATTTCCAGACTGTGCCAAGCAATGAAATAGCACCATTGGCTGATGACTTGCTGAGCTCAGATACTTCGATAAATTTATCCAGGACTTCTTTTTTTGTTATTTCAAAGAGCTTACGATCTGACCACTTTAAGTATAAATCAAAGTATTTTTTATACTGCCTAATTGTTTTAGGTTTGAAATCATTTCTATCGATATAAATCTTTAATGCTTCAGCGACAGTGATATTTAAAAAATTATTTACGTTTACTTTTTCATTTGGACTAATGTATTCCCCATTGGAGATTTGAGCCAAAATCATTTGGGCTTTTGCTCGAGCAGAATTTACGGATATTTCATTCGCTTTCCCAATCACGACTCGATAAAGTTTACCCTCGTGTCTACGTTCAACAATATAAGATTTTGATTTCGTGGTGACTCGAATCGCGAAACCGATCAAATCTGTATCTCTGATAATTTTTTGACCAGAATCCGTCAATGGGATAGCATCAACATTAGACTTGTTGAGTTTCATGATTAATCCAATAAACCTTCAGTAAGTTTATTAAATCATGCTTCTCAACAGTCTACAAATAGTCTACACGTGATTTTTTAAGACTTTTATAGCATCGTTAAAGTCGATATAAACCACTAATAAATATATAGTTTTAAATTAAGAATAATCCACAATGGTGCTATAGAAAAAGTAAAATCCACCTAACCTACTTTGGATTGGGAATGTTTGGTGCATATTGAACCGTGCTTAATTTCGAATAGAACTATATTATAAAATAGATAATGAATAGTGATGAGAATGAGTAAGGCAGCTCAAGGCTGCCATTAAATTAATTCAGTGCGATGACTTTAACTAAGATTGTTTGTGATTCTTCAAAGTCATCAAATATTTGCTTTCGATTAAGTTCTTTTGACTTCACTTTAAACTCATGATTCTGGTACTGAATGACTGATGGAATTGAATCGAAATAAGCATAGTCTGCCTCGATGGTTTCTTCAAACAATGGAGTGCCCAATTGATAGTCTTCGCTCTTCAGCACCACATATTTCACAGTCGTTTTCATTTCATACTCTTTTATTAACGCTTTATTTTTAGTTATATCACCTTTTGAAAAGTGTTCAATCAAAAATAGAAACGTTTGACTATAAAGGACTCAATCAATTATTTTTTAACGCCTTTAAGCTTAATTCAAGCAACATGACAAGCATCACCACAAAGAAAAATAGCAAAATAAGACAATAAATATATATTTTTTGATAACTGGTTAACACTTATATGGATTCTATGCTAAATTTAGCATATACAAAAACAACATCTATTTAACTGGTTGATAATAATGAAAGTTCAATTTATATCTATTCTTACTGCTCTTTCACTGAGTGGGTGTATCGTTGTATCCAATAAACCAAATGCAAGTTCTGCAAAAGCTTATGCATCTAATGTTATTGATTTTAAACCTTCAGAAAATGCCAAGCGAATTGAAACACGTGGTCAGGTGATTTGTGAACCATCAAAACCATGTACTGAGTTAACATTTGATTGGAAACAGCAGAGCAATAATTTATTTAGAGTACATACCAATCTATTTGATCGAAAATCTTTTGATATCAAGCAAGTGATTTTCACGCTAGATGGTCAAACTTATCCTTACACAACTTTAACTCAAACCAATACACGATCAGTCAACAATTCCGATCTCATTAACTCTACAAATTACATTGATGTACCAATGAATTTTGTCGTTATGTTTGATCAGTCTAAATCTATCGATATTGCTGTAGTAACAGATCAAGGTGCTATTACGCATAGCATTTTAAAAGATGGGCATGCATCATTTGCCTATCAAACATTTAAAAGTGGCTACCAACAATTTAAGCAAAAGTAAAAAAAGACCCACTATGGGTCTTTTTTAATCATCGATACAAAACTGCAACGTGTTATTAGACTGCTAGGCATTTCATTTTTTAGAATTTTTCGTTAGATTTAACAAATTGTGTACACAGTTATAATAAACAAGACAATAGGTAAAATCATGAAAATCAAACTAGCGCTTATTTCAGCATTGGTTGTATTAACAGGTTGTGCAGGAAGTTATCCAGAACGTGTTGTAACCAAAGGACCTCTCATCTGTGCTACTGATGAAATTTGCCCTGAACTTGCACTACGTTGGAATGATGAAAAGCGTAATGGTTTTAAAATAACTGCAGATGTAAATGACACTGTACAGCACGATATAAAACAATTGAACTTTATTGTTGATGGTCAACCTTATGTCTATTCAACAATTCAACCAACCCAATATGCAACTGTGGCAGGTGTAACAAATTCATCTAATTTTATTATCGTTCCTGTAAGTTTTTTAAACTCATTTAGAGATGCAAAACAAATTGATCTAAAAATTGTGACAGCTAACGGCGAAGTGACTCGTCCAATCTTGCAAACTGATGGTCAGAAATCTTCTGCTTACTTAACCTTTATCAAAGGTTATACAGGTCAAACTATCGAATAAATGCATTATTCATTAAAAAGCCAGTTCGTTGAACTGGCTTTTTTTTAAGACTTACAACTTTTTTGATAACTTGTTCCTAAATCTTGGAATGATCGATCAAAAGAATTTCTCATTTTTCTTGCAAACAATGCTTCTTCCTTTGCTTTAGCCATATGAATATTCTTTTGTGCTAATCGTTCTAAAGCATTTAACGCATCTGCATATTCACAAGCTCTTTGAATGATCAACGAAATATTCTGCTTACTATCGACCGATTGATGTAATCGAATTTGACTCGCTTCAATTTCGTTATAAATTGACTTCACTTCAATATCAAATTGAGATTGTGTTAAGCCATTCGCATAACTATACGATAATCCGCATAAGACCATCGCCCCAACCAATATCCTTATTTTCAATTGAATTCCCCATAAAACGTTCAATTGCAATTTTAAAATTATATTAAAAAGCCAGATCAATCATCTGGCTTTTTACATCATACGCTTTTTAACTTTGGTTAAATTGGCTCAAATGGCGCAACAACGTCGGCATTTTGGGCACGATGACGCATAAAGTGATCCATTAACACGATTGCAAGCATCGCTTCAGCGATTGGTGTCGCACGAACACCCACACAAGGATCGTGACGACCTTTAGTAAGAACATCCGTATCTTCACGATTAATGGTAATTGTTTTGCCTGGTGTGGTAATAGAAGCAGTAGGTTTTAGTGCAATTGATACACGAATATCTTGACCACTTGAGATACCACCTAATATACCACCAGCGTGATTCGCTAAGAAGCCATCAGTTGTCAGTTCATCACGTGTTTCATGACCAAATTGTTCAGCCACGCCAAAACCATCACCAATCTCTACACCTTTAACTGCATTAATTGACATCATCGCATGAGCGATATCAGCATCTAAACGATCGAAAACAGGTTCTCCCCAGCCTACGGGTACTTTTGAAGCAATAATTTCAAGTCGTGCTCCACAGCTTGTGCCTTTTTCACGCAAAGACGTCACAAGTGCTTCAAAACGTGGTACAGCATCTACATCACCACAAAAGAATGGATTATTCGGCACTTCATTCCAATCTAATTTTTCTGTTTTTTCAGTTCCAATTTGTGTTACATGCCCACGGATTTCAATACCAAATTTTTCAAATAAGAATTTTTTAGCAATTGCTCCCGCTGCAACACGCATTGCTGTTTCACGCGCGCTTGAACGACCACCACCACGGTAATCACGGAAACCATACTTTTGTGTATAAGTATAGTCTGCATGACCTGGACGGAAAGTTTGTGCGATATTACCGTAATCTTTAGATTTTTGGTCTGTATTACGAATTAAAAGACCAATGGATGTCCCAGTGGTTTTACCTTCGAACACGCCTGAAATAATTTCAACTTCATCTGGTTCTTTGCGTTGTGTTGCAAATTTAGAGGTACCTGGTTTACGACGATCTAAGTCTATTTGTAAGTCCTCAGCTGATAACTTCAGACCTGGTGGAACTCCATCTACAATCGCCATCAAACCAACGCCGTGAGATTCACCACAAGTTGTTACACGGAACAATTGTCCAATACTATTGCCAGCCATGTTCAACAACTCCTTTATACTTGAACAGATTGAATGAATAAATCATGATATTGACGGCATTGTGCTGCAGTCAGTGCAAAAATACCTGACCCACCACGTTGGAATTGCAACCAGTAGAAATCAACAGTATTAAAGTTTTGCTTCATTGCCCATTCTGAGTTGCCCACTTCAATGACGATTAAACCATCTTCAGTTAAATAGTCTGCGGCTTGAGCCAGCATTTTACGCACAAGATCCAAACCATCTTGACCCGCTGCCAATGCCAATTCTGGCTCGTGATGAAACTCATCTGGTAAATCTGCCATATCTTCAGCATCTACATACGGCGGATTAGAAACAATTAAATCGTATTGATTTTCGGCAGGTATTTTAGCGAAAAGATCAGATTCCAATAAAGCGACTTGATACTGTTTATTGTGATGCTCACAGTTGATTTGTGCAACTTCAAGGGCTTCTTTTGAAATATCAGTAGCATCGACTTCAGAATCAGGGAATGCATATGCCAAAGCAATCGCGATACAACCAGAGCCAGTACACATATCCAAAATACGCTGTGGAGTTTTAGGATTTGGATTCTCTGGCAAATTATTGACCGCCTCACCCATTTCGCCATTTTCAGTCAAACAATAAGGTGCAAAACGATTTTCAATCAGCTCAACGATTGGTGAGCGTGGAATCAGTACACGCTCATCGACATAAAATGGTTTACCAAAGAAATAAGCAAGATTTAATAAATATGAAGTAGGAACACGGTCATTGATACGACGTTCGAGTAAGCTCAAGAATTCCGCAACTTCGCTTGGCAGTAATTTTGAGTCTAAAATCTCAGCATCGGCATTCCAGTCCAGTGACAGAGTTTGTAAAACTAAAGCAGAACTTTCAGCAAAATAATCTTCAGTACCTTGACCTAAGTGTGCATCGTATTGACGTAATGCTGTAACTCCAAAACGAATAAAATCTCGAATAGTTGTTAAGTTTTCAGCGGCTTCCTGTAGATGTTCAGGGCTAATAGTCGGTCGATCCACTTAAGGCGTCTCCAAGGTCGAATTTTTAAAAACGGTCTATGATACCTTGTTTTGTCCTATTAATAAAAAGTTCTATCCGTGTTATTCGGCAAATTTGTATTGAAAATTTGAATAGTTAGAATTATCTATTGAATAAGGTCTACTCATTCAAGTTTTAAAATAGCGAGAAAGTTGATTAAAACTAACGATATTGAAAATAATCGTGTATACTCGAAGCCAACTAGAAAATTTATGTTGTTTCATTAAATCTTTTATTTCGCAGTGTTAGTCATAATCCTACGTTTGGTTTCAGATTTTAAGTTTCATTTTTTTTCCAAGTTACATCATTGAGTTCAAACTCATAACATTAAAGTTTTATTAGGATTCCTATTATGTCTAATACTGTTAAAGGTACAGTTAAATGGTTCAACGAAACTAAAGGTTTCGGTTTCATCCAACAAGAAAACGGTCCTGACGTTTTTGCTCACTTTAGCGAAATCAAAGGTTCAGGCTTTAAAACTTTGGCTGAAGGCCAACAAGTTGAATTCAGCGTAACTCAAGGTCCTAAAGGTCCTAACGCTGTTGACATCGTAGCAGTTTAATTAACTGTTAAAAAAAAGCGGGCTTTGCCCGTTTTTTTTCGTCTCTCTAAAAGTTCACCCGACTTGAAAAAGCAAATTTAGACTCAAACTAATAAAAGTTAAAGTGAATTTCAAAAGTTAAAGTATGAGTTATAAACACAATAATTTAATGGCAATGCGTCAAAATTACTGGAGTGATGATTCTTCTCCTCGTGTCACAACAGAAAAACAATTTCTTAAGCAATTTTTGATGGATCATCAAATTTTTGAAAATCCAAGTTCGGATGATGTTAAATATTTTGTCTTCAGCTTACCTAGCGTCATTATTATCAAAGCATATGCCCTTGGATTTATTCATGAAACTGTTGTCAACTTAATGAAATTATTCATTTCAGAGTATCGCGTGTCCCTGTCTGCTCGAGCTCAACTCCCAGTTAAATATCGACTTTAAAAAGCTTAGGCTATTTAAGTTTGAATAAATTGACCATTTATACACCTGATATTGAAATACTTGAACTATTTTAATACGTTCATAACATGTAATATTCAATACAATGATTTCTCTGCGCGATTCGCTTAAAGGACCTAAACTTCATGTCAGATCAGAATGAAAAGCTTAAACAATTAAAAACTTCTTCAATGGATCGCCGTCTTTCGATTGCGAAAGCTTCTCTACTGGCTGGCACACGCTGGGCTGCTTCAAGTGCGAGTTCTATTTTTTCAAGCGAAGAAGAAAAAGAAAAAAAACGTAAACAAGCGATGAAAGAACAAGCTGACTATCTCGTTGCTGAAATCGGTAAATTAAAAGGCTCAATTGTCAAAATTGGTCAAATGATGGCGTTATATGGTGAACATTTTCTACCTGAAGAGATTACGCAAGCCTTAAACACTTTAAATAATCAGACCGTTGCCCTTGCCTGGCCTGCGATCCATGAGCAACTGCGCAACCAACTTGGCTCTAAACTCGATGATCTCACCATTGATCATGAGCCTTTAGGCACCGCATCATTAGCGCAAGTTCACCGTGCAACACGTAAGTCTGATGGTCTTGAATTGGTGCTCAAAGTTCAATATCCAGGTGTAGCAAGCGCAATTGACTCAGATATGAGCTTGTTTAAGAACATGCTAAAACTTACACGTATGGTTCCTCAAACACGTGAATTTGATCAATGGTTTGATGAAGTTCGCGAAATGATGCACCGTGAAGTAAATTACAAAATTGAAGCTGAAACAACACGTCGTTTTAGAGCGCGTTTAAAAGATGATCCGCGTTATGTTGTTCCACAAATTATTGATCAATATTGTACAGATCAAGTGCTTTCTATGACTTTTGAGCGCGGTGTTCCGATTAATAGCCCAGTCATGCTTTCACTCCCTCAGGAACGTCGCAATAAATTAGGTGAAGCATCGCTTGAAATTGCCGTTCGTGAAGTGTTTGAATGGGGCGAGATGCAGACTGATCCTAACTTTGGTAACTACCTAGTACGCTTAGGTGACGGCGCGCAAATTGAAGATAAAATCATTCTTTTAGACTTCGGTGCGATCCGTCAATTTGATGATCAACTCCTCAAGGTAGCTCGTAATTTAATTACCGCGGGCTATCATCATGATGCTCAAGCCATGGTCAATGCTATGACAGGTTATGAGTTTTTCGATGCAATGCCATTAAGCATTAAACCTGACATGGCAAAAGTGTTCCTTCTAGCTACTGAAGCTTTTAGTACTTATAGCAATAATCCAGACCTACCAACAGGCATTATGGATGAACAGCAGCGCTATGATTGGAAACAAAGCCAGCTGCATAGCCGTGTGATGCAACGAGCATCCAAGTCGATGGCATCGCGCTATTTTTCAGTTCCACCAAAAGAATTTATGTTCATCAGTCGTAAGTTCATAGGTGCATATACATTCATGACTGTGATCGAAGCAAAAACAAATGTACGTAAAATGATCCAATCATATATTTAATGAACTAAGACCATAGTGATCTATCGTGTCACTATGGTCAATTTATTAAATAAAAAATTTAATTACTAAAAAGAATATATCTTAAATTTCATTAGAATACCTATTCAATTACCATTTATCTGTTTGGTCAAAAAAGTCTTTTAAGCTAGTCATTTTCGACATAGTCATTTCACTAAACACATGTCACGATCTTGTTGTATAAAAAAACCATCAGGGAATTTACAACAATGAATGATATCGCAAACAAAGCGCAAGGTTTAGGCTTAGCCTTGATCACTAAGCTCGCAGGCAGTGATTTAATCGATCAATTAAAACTAAGAAAAATTATCGAACGCTCGCTTTATCAAGGCTCTAAGGCTGGATTTAAAACCTTGGGCTCTACACAGAAAATTTTTAAACAAAAATCCAATACTCCCACTCAACGCCTATCCAATCAGCAGAAAGGTTTATTTGATCTCAGCCTTTCTGAAGAACAACAGATGACTGTTGATGCGATGCAACAATTTGCTCATGAAGTTCTCTACCCCCTAGCACATACAGCCGACCACCAAGCTACTTTTCCAGAAAACTTATGGACTCAATTTAAAGATTTAGGTGTCAATTATTATGCATTGCCTGAACAATACGGCGGTGTTGCTTCAGAAAAGAATGTGGTTACAAATGTTCTGATCGCAGAGCAACTTGCACAAGGTGACTTCTCATTAACAGCTACATTACTCTCCACGTTCTCAGTCATTAATGCAATTACACAGTGGGGTTCAGCAGAGATTCAAAATAAGTATTTGTCGGCATTTAGCGAACAAGATGATCTATTTGCGACTTTTGCTGTTCAGGAAAATACACCTGCTTTCAACCCTTTCCAATTAAAAACAAAAGCGACACGCCAAGGCGATCATTTTGTCATTAATGGTGAAAAAACTATCGTTATTCTAGGTGAGCATGCAGATCTTTTATTGGTTTCCGCAGATTTAGATGGAACAGCTCAAGTTTTCATTGTTGAGCCAAGTGAAACCATTTCATATAAAGCTAATCCAGCAATGGGGCTTAAAGCAACTCAATCTGTGAGCCTAAAATTTAACAACACACCAGCATTTAAACTGAGTGAGCAAGATTTCGATTACTCAGCATTCATTGACCTGGGTAATTTAATGTGGTGTGCAATAGCAGTGGGTACATGCCAAGCGGTTAAACAATATTGCATTCAGTATGCCAATGAACGCACTGCATTTGGTGAACCAATATCCCACCGTCAAAGTGTTGCATTTATGATCGCGGATATGGCTATTGAAATTGATGCTATGAAAATGTTGGTTTTGAATGCTGCAAGCCGCGCAGAATCAGGTTTAAATTTCCATCGTGAAGCATACTTAGCACGAATTTTGTGTGCAGAAAAATCAATGAAAATTGGCACTGATGGCGTACAACTCTTAGGTGGACATGGCTTTACCAAAGAACATCCAGTTGAACGTTGGTATCGGGATTTGCGTGCTACTGCCATTATGCATTCTGGTTTACATGCTTAATCAAACAATAAAAATTTAAGGTCAAAGATGATGAATTTAGAAAATCCGAAAAAATTTAAAATGCTTGTTGATCAAGCTCACCAAACAGCGTTAAACGTGCTTCGCCCTATTTCACGCAAATATGATAAAGCTGAACATGCTTATCCCAAAGAACTCGACATGTTAGCATCCCTATTGGATGGTATGAATGAAGGTGGCGATGGTATGAATGCTGGCGCTGCCGTCAATAAACGTGGAGATACGACTCAAGGCAACAAAAATGGCGTGAACATGTCTACTGCTTTAGGTGTAATTGAGATGTGTTATGGCGATACTGGTTTATTACTTACCATGCCTCGCCAAGGATTAGGTAACTCTGCAATTGCTGCTGTAGCCAATGAAGAGCAACTTGAGCGCTTCAAGGGAACTTGGGCTGCGATGGCAATTACCGAGCCAGGCTGTGGATCTGATTCTGCAGCAATACGCACCACAGCGACTAAAGATGGTGATGATTATATTTTAAATGGCGAGAAAATTTTCGTCACTTCTGGCGAACGAGCTGATTCAGTCGTGGTTTGGGCAACACTCGATAAAAAACTTGGGCGTGCAGCAATCAAATCATTTGTTGTTCCTAAAGGCACGCCTGGCATGACCGTAGAACGTCTTGAACATAAACTCGGAATTAAAGCTTCAGATACTGCTGTCATTCGCTTTATCGATTGTCGCGTCCCTGCTGCAAATTTATTAGGTAATGCTGAAATCGATGTTGCAAAAGGTTTCGCAGGCGTCATGGAAACTTTTGATAATACACGCCCTCTTGTGGCTGCAATGGCAGTTGGGTGCTCTAAAGCGTCTTTAGAGCGTATCAAGGAAATTTTTAAAGACCAACTAGATGCTGAATATGCCGCTCCTTACCTTCAATCCTCAAATATTGCAGCTCAGATTTATCGCATGGAAGCAGAATGGGAAGCTGCACGTTTATTAACCCTAAAAGCTGCATGGATGGCAGACAATAAAAAGCCTAACTCGCGTGAAGCTTCTATTGCAAAAGCGAAAGCTGGACGCATTTGTAATGAAATTACATTGAAGTGTGTCGAACTTGCTGCAAGTGTAGGCTACACCGAAGATGAGTTATTGGAAAAATGGGCGCGCGACTCCAAAATCCTAGATATCTTCGAGGGCACACAACAAATTCAACAGCTTATTGTTGCGCGCCGTGAACTTGGAAAATCATCAAGCGAATTGAAATAAATCACGTTGAATTAAATTCAACTGCGATGAAACTTAGATATACTCTGTGAAAATTTACTAAGTTTCATCGATTATGTACTTTATTCGAACTATTCAACCCCAAGATAATCCCCATATTGCAAAAATCATCCGTGAAGTCTCAGTGGAGTTTGGTCTCGCTGCTGAATCAGGCTTCGCAGTTGCAGATCCAATTCTAGATCAACTCTATGACGTTTATACACAACCTCAATCGATATATTGGGTTATTAGCAATGACCAACACGAGGTCTTAGGTGGTGGAGGCATTGCACCTTTGCTGGGCGACGAAAACACTCTAGAGATACAAAAGATGTATTTCATGCCCTCAATACGAGGTTTGGGTTTTGCAAAACAAATTCTAGAAAAATGTATCCAATTTGCACGAGATCAGGGTTACACGCAAATTTATCTCGAAACTACAGCATCTCTCTGGCAGGCTGTAAAATTATATGAAAAATTAGGTTTTCAACATCTACAACACCCATTAGGAAATACTGGACATAGTGATGCATGCGAAATACGCATGTTAAAAGTATTATAAAAAAACCGACCCATGGTCGGTTTTTTTATTTTTGAGTGTTAGCCCAATAATTTATCAATAACACCAAATTTTTTAAAAATTTTTGCTCGTCGTTTAGGATGGATATTGGCTTTATTTAAATCGCCACCATAATGGTCAAATATGCGCTTATCCATAATTTTAAACCATAACTTAGGTATTAAAACTGGAATCAACATCGTCGCATATCCACTTGGCAACACTGGCGCTTCTTCAAAGTTTCTCAATGCTTGGAAGGGTCGTGTCGGATAAGCATGATGATCCGAATGGCGCTGCAACTGGTATAAGAATAGATTGGTTGTGATGTTATTATTATTCCAACTATGTTCAGGCATAGTACGCGAATAACTTCCATCTTCCTTCTTTTCTCGCAATAAGCCGTAGTGCTCAAGATAGTTGACCATTTCAAATAAAGTCACACCGTAAAGTGACTGTATGGCTAAGAATGGTAAAATTTTCTTACCATACAGTTTTAGCATCGTTGCGTGAAAAGTTGCACTAATGGCTGCGCCGTGAAATAGCTCATTTTTCAGTGAAAAGAACGACTCACCCTTACGATTTAATCGATGTTTTTCAATCTGTATTGCTGACTTCAAGCCACCGCTAATGGTTCTTGGAAGAAACTCGTAAAAGGTCTCACCCATCTTAGAGGTCGCTGGATCTTCTGGAGTAGCTGCGCGCTTATGATGCCCATATGGGTGCTCGATACGGAAATGATTGTATCCAAGTGGTGCTAGTGTCACGTGTGACCAATAATGATCTGCACGCTTCGTTCGATGGCATAGTTCATGGGCAGTATTCACACCAATACCGTTGATCAACCCCATAGTACAACCAATCAACAACTGATCCAACAATGGGGTTTCTTTACGAGAGACCACGTATCCAGCAAAAAAATTGGCTGCATATTGTAAAGGAACAAACATTTTTACTATACGATCATAGTAAGGATCACTGACTAATTTTTTGATCTGTTCATCACTCGGATTATTCTCATCAGTACCGACCAAAGCATCAATGGTGGGAATAATTACGTGTAATAATAAAGGTCCACCTAATGCAAACAATTTCTTAGTCGCTTTAGGTCCGTATTGATATCCAGCCAAAAAACCCATCCCTAATACAGGCAATGCTGGACTAAGCAACCACAAGTAACGTTTCTTATCCAGTTGTAAGCCTTGTGCTATCGGGTTCTGACTCAATAACTCTTCAACTTTTACCTTTGCATTCACTTGCAATTTTCCTTTTCTATTTCTTATTTTTATCTTTGGCTATTTAAGATTGCAAATACAGTCGTAATCGTCCAAAAAAGCTATTGGGTCGTATTTCAACAACGATTTTGAAGCTAAAATTCATTATAGAAAGCTTTACGCATGTTAAAATTCAGCAATTGTGAGCGTATAGGAAATATACAAAAAACATGGATGCCCTCAGTCAAGTTTTTGAAGATATTCACCTCAAAAATACGGAATATCTCTACCTTCAAGCACAAGGTAAATGGGCTTTTGAGTTAAGTCATCAAACAGCCATGATTACCTATATTTTATTATACGGTGAAGCCTTTTTTAAATTTCAAAATGGCGAACAGCTACACTTAAAAGCTGGAGATATGGCAATTATTCCTTCTGGAATGTCACATCAAGCCTATAGCCATCAAGAACAAAGATTAGTCAACATTACTCAAATAGAACATTTATTTAAAGGTTTAAGAGATGATGAAATTATCCTCGGTGACGAAGATGATAAATCTGAGAAATCTCTCATCTTCAGTATACGATCTAATATGGACAGTATTATGGGTGGACCATTGATCCAAGCCTTACCCACTTATATCCATTTAAACAATGCACTGAATGCTAGAGAGCCGGAGTGGTTAAGGATCGGGCTTTATTTCGTGGCTGATGAAACCAAGATGAACCGACCGGGTCGACATAAGATTATGGATCACGTGGTGAGTATTATGTTAATCGAATGCGTGAGAGATTACATTTCCACGCTTACAGACCAGAATAACTGGTTAAATGCTCTTACTCACCCAGAACTGAGCCCTGCATTTTCAGCGATTCACAGCCAACCAGAACGAAACTGGACTGTAGAATCATTGGCAGAAACTTGCTTTATGTCGCGTTCAAAATTCGCTCATTTATTTCAAAATATGGTGAATGAAACACCATTAGCATACTTACAGAAACACCGTTTAAGATTAGCCAGTCAACTTTTACGCTTGAGCCAGCTTTCAATTCAACAAATTGCGCACAAAGTTGGTTATTCATCAGAGACTGCATTTAGTCAAGCCTTCAAAAAACATTATCTATGCAGTCCAAGCCAATATCGTAATACTTATTTGAATTAATCGAATTGAATAAATCATAGCAAAATAAAAAAAGCACCGAAGTGCTTTTTTTATGAAGATAGAATTACTGGTGAGTTACTTGATTTTTGCAACTGACTTTAAATACTCAGTGTAATCTTTAAGTAATTGTGTACCACGATAGTTTTGATAAAGCTGTGCAAGCTGCTGTTTTTCTTCAGCCGAAATCGAATCCATAGATGGTTTTTTTACCTCAGCCACACCGATAATTACCATTTCATTTGGTAATTGTGCTGTAGTCACAGACCACATTCCTGCTTTAGGTGCAGGCACACTAAATGCAGCACGTTCAATTTCTCGTTTAAGACCTTGAGAACGAGTAAAAACACCAGCATTTACGAAAGATTGCTGATGCTTAGTTAAAACCTGCTGTGAAGGTAGTGTTTTAAAATCCTTTAACATTGCAGCAACTTTTGCTTGAGCAGCTTCATATGCCTTTTGATTCAACAGCTTTTCTTTAACCTTCGCTTTGGCTACTGATAAAGGTTGAACACCAGCTTCACGGTATTCACGAACTTTCAACCAAACTGTATCACCATTAGCCAATTGTATATTGCTGGTCGCGTTACGATCACCATTTTTTACATCTTGACTAAAGATCTTAGATTTTACAGCAGGATCCGCTAGGACTGTATTTTGAGTGGCAAGAGTTACATTATTCGCAGCAACCAATTTAGCCGATTTTAATTCCTGAGGAACTACATCCAGTGCGTCACTACTGACAACGAGCTCATTTAAACCATTCACTAAATCAGAATAAGCATTGGCATTTTTAGATTTTAATAAATCAGCTTCAAGACGTGCTTTTTCAGACTCAAAACTAGCAACACTCACTTGATCAGCTTTAGCTTGAATAATGTGTACACCAAAATCGGTTTTTACTGGCTTAGAAATCGTACCTTTTGAAGCTTGAACTGCATTATCAAAAGCATCACCGAATACACCAGCTTCATAACCATCAACTCGGCCCGCATTATCTTTAGAACTAGAATCTTCAGAATACTGTTGAGCAGCCTCTGCAAAAGATAATCCTGATTTAATTTTTGCATAGACCTCATTGGCTATTTTTTCAGCCTCAAGCGCAGTACGATTATCTGTTGTAATCAAAATATGTTGGACTTCAACTTTGGCATTTTTATTTTGTTGAGTTACATATTGATCATAAGCTTGTTTTAATTCTGCATCTGTAACAGTTGTTGTGGCATTTGCTACCATAGCAGGCGTTACCAATACATAATCAAGATCAACTGAGGCAGGTTGCTTAAACAGCACTTTATGTTTTTCATAATAAGCAGCGACTTCAGCATCAGTTATTTTTACAGACGTTTTGTAATCATCCAATTTTACAGATGACATAAATAACGTACGTTGCTCACCTTGTAGATTTGCGATTTGCTGAATATCACTTTGGCTTACCAAAGAATTATCACGAATGCTTGAAACTAACATTTGAAGCGCATGATCTTGTCTTAAATTTTGGATTAGACCCTGGCTCGTCATATTAATTGATCGAAGATAGTTTTCATAAGCTTGTTGTGAAAATTTACCATCAACCTGCAGACTTGGCTGTTGAGCAATCATTTGCTCAATCTGAGCATCACTTAAACTAATGCCTAACTTTTCAGCCTGCTGAACCAATAAAGCACGATCAATTAAACTATCTAGAGCCATTTGTTCAATATATGATTGATTCAGAAGTGATTCATCACCTTGAACCATTTGTAAGAATTGATCTTTATAGTTCTTCGTTTGAACTTCTAGCTCTTTATTAGAAATTTCTAAATCATTAACGGTTTTAGCAATTCCATCTTTGTTTCCACCACCGAAATAGCCTTCAATACCGACCAATGCCAATGGTGTCAAAAATAATACTAGAAGGACTTTGCCGAGCCACCCTTTAATGAGTTTACGAAACGATTCCATAGGTATTCCAATATTTTATTTCACAGCGATTCTAACTGATAATCCATATCGAATATATCAGATCAAGGCATAAATTTTCTTTTTAATAAAAAACGCGCCAAGTCGGCGCGTTTTGGACTTAATAAGAATTAAGCTACAGAATCTTTTAAACCTTTACCAGCTTTAAAGCTTGGAACTTTACTTGCTTTAATTTGTAATTCTTCGCCAGTCTTCGGGTTACGACCTGTGCGTGCAGCACGATCTTTAACGCTGAAAGTACCAAATCCTACTAAAGTAACAGAGTCACCTTTTTTCAGCGCTTCGCCAATAGAAGCAATAGTCGCGTCCAATGCCTTACCAGCATCAGTCTTAGACAATCCCCCTTTCTCTGCAATTGCATCGATCAATTCTGATTTATTCATGAAGATTACGTCCTCTTATATCGTTTGTTTAAAATCCAAGGCTTGTATTTTAAAAGGCCATAACGACTTTATAGCAATGCTTTGGGGGGAAACGCAATACTGCTCGACCTGTTTTAATCAAAATAAGCGACAAAAAATACCAAAATTACCATTTTAACTCTCAATCCATCATTTTTTTTCAAGTTTCGCCCGTAAAGCTTGATTTTCAGCGATGAGCACATCTAATTTCTGATGAATATCTAAAATCATATTTTCAAGATGTTGTACGTCTTTAGTTGAGACAAGCCCAATACGATTAAGCGAAGTACTTACCCCATGATCTAAAAGTTTTTCCACCTTATCTTTTTTATCCGTTACAGACTCTTTCGTTTTTTCCGCAACTTTATTTACCGTTTGATCTGTCAGTTCAACCGTTTTTGATTCGAGCTCTTCTCCAACTTTGACTAAAGAGTCAAACATTTTATTTCCTTCTTCTTCTGCACGAGAAAAAGCACCTAAACCAGCAAGCCAAATTTGTTTAGTATATTTACGAAAATCAAGTGGAGATTTGCGTTGATGCTTTGTTTTGCGTGAGTTTGAAGGTTGCGTGTTATCCATTAATTCCTGTTCTTTATTGTTATTTAAATCTTGATCCACAGTTATACTCCTGTATATTTTAGCCTCTAAACTGACTATTCGTGCATAAAATACATTGATAATATCAAATATCGCTATTGAACCTTGTTCAAAACTGTTCTACAAAGCAATGATAAATGATGTAATCTTAGACTTAATTTAAGTTTGTGTTAATAGAACTTTTTAGATTTATTAAATTTGAATAGGATTTTTTTATGAGTGAATCGCAACAACAACAAGGTCATACCCGTTTGTTGCTTAACATTGTTATGTTAGTTTTAGAGACATTCTATTCTTTCGTCTTAAAACATGACCGTGTTGTTCGCCTTCAAGCAAAAAAATTTGTAGAACAACAAATTACAATTAAAATGAATAGTTATATCCCCTATTTTGACTTTTATATCCAATTTACGGATAAAGGCATCTTATTTGACCTTCAAGCGCCAGAAAAAGAACCTGACCTCAAGGTAAGTAGTACTTTAGTCGATATCATTCAAATTTTCGGGTTTGCAAACCGCAGAAGTTTGAAAAAAATGCGTATTGAAGGTGATCAAACCCTTAAAGACGAATTCAGAGATTTAGCATTACATCTCTCAACACCGAAATTACTTTCAGATTGGAAAAACTGGTTAACAACAGCTTCTGAAGACCAAGATACAAAGGCTTCGAGAAAACGCATTGCACCATTACTTGAAAAAATTGACTTACAAAGATCTAAAATCAATACACTTCAAGTAGAGGTAAAACAATATAAAAATCGTATTCGTCGCATGCAAACCAACCAAAAACGTATCAATATTGCGTTCGGGATAGTTTCGGTTCTATTCGTGGCTTTAATCGTGTATAATTTATTGATTATTTATTAAAATAATAAAGTTTTATCTGTTTAAATCCTCGCCATATTTAATTCCGATTAATTTAGTTGGTTTTTAGAAAAAATACTTGACTAAATTAGTCGGAATTCATAAAATTTCATCATCTAGCCTTTTACACGTGTATCGAATCATGCGCTTAACCACTCGCGGTCGCTACGCAGTGACTGCATTACTTGATCTAGCTTTGCAGCCGACTGAACAAACCATTACTTTGGCAGAAATTGCTACTCGCCAAACTATTTCTGTGGCTTATTTAGAACAACTATTTGCTAAATTAAAGCGTCATGGCTTGGTTTCGAGTGTACGTGGTGCTAATGGTGGATACCATTTAGCGCGTAATGCTTCTGATATTACGGTCTTAGAAATTATTGAAGCTGTAAACGAAACTGTTGATGCAACACGTTGTGACCACAAAGGTAACTGCCAAAATGGCGCAATGTGTTTAACTCACGATTTATGGCAAGAACTCTCCCTCCACATTGCCGATTACTTAGCTAAAATCTCTCTTGCTGATTTAGTTGCTCGCGATAACGTTCAAACTGTTGCGATCCGCCAGAATACAGCTCCATTAGATTCAGCCCTTTTATCGGTTACAGGTATTTGACATGAAACGTCCAATTTATCTTGATTATGCTGCAACGACTCCAGTCGACCCACAAGTTGCTGAGCGCATGATGGAATGCCTTACATTCGATGGGACTTTTGGTAACCCTGCATCACGTTCGCACGCATATGGTTGGCAAGCTGAAGAAAAAGTTGAATACGCTCGTGAGCAAGTTGCAAATCTTGTAAAAGCAGATCCACGCGAAATCGTTTGGACATCTGGCGCTACAGAATCTGACAACCTTGCACTAAAAGGTGTTGCACAGTTCTACGCTTCAAAAGGCAAACACATTATTACGAGTAAAATTGAACATAAAGCAATTTTAGATACTTGCCGTGAATTAGAACAAGAAGGCTTTGAAATTACCTATCTTGAACCAGAAGCTCAAACAGGTCTAATTACTCCTGAAATGGTTCAAGCTGCTTTACGTCCTGATACAATTCTTGTTTCATTAATGATGGTCAATAATGAAATTGGTACTGTGACTGATGTTGCCGCTATTGGTGAATTAACTCGCGCGAATAAGACATATTTCCACGTAGATGCTGCTCAAGCAGCTGGTAAAGTTGAAATCGATTTATCAACCATGAAAATTGATTTAATGAGTTTCTCTGCTCACAAAATTTATGGTCCTAAAGGTATCGGTGCACTTTACGTACGTCGTAGTCCACGTGTGCGTCTTAAAGCTCAAATGCATGGTGGTGGTCATGAGCGCGGTATGCGTTCTGGTACGCTTGCAACTCACCAAATCGTTGGTATGGGTGAAGCATTTGAACTTGCAGGTAAAAACCTAGTTGCTGAACAAACTCGTTTACGCACTCTACGTGACAAACTTTGGAATGGTCTACAAGATCTTGAACAAGTTTTCTTAAATGGTCACCCGACTCAAAACGTAGCAAACTACTTAAACGTAAGTTTTAACTTCGTTGAGGGTGAATCTTTAATGATGTCACTTAAAGATGCTGCTGTTTCATCTGGTTCAGCTTGTACTTCTGCAACATTAGAACCTTCTTATGTTCTTCGTGCATTAGGTTTATCTGACGAGTTAGCACACAGTTCAATTCGCTTCAGTTTTGGTAAATATACGACTGAAGAAGACATTGATCATGTACTAGAAGTGACTAAAGCTGCTGTAGAAAAATTACGTGACCTTTCTCCACTTTGGGATATGTACAAAGAAGGGATTGATCTGTCAAAAGTTGAATGGACAGAACACTAATTTAAACCAAACACATGCATCTTATTAAGCTTAAATATTGAAATTTAATAAGATGCACCCATATTAAATATTATCAGCCGACCCTGAGGTTTGGAGACGCATCATGGCTTATAGCGAAAAAGTGATTGATCATTACGAAAATCCTCGTAATGTTGGTGTTTTAGATAAAAACGCAGAAAACGTAGGTACAGGTATGGTCGGTGCGCCAGCTTGTGGTGACGTTATGCGTCTTCAAATCCAAGTGGATGACAATGGTGTAATTGAAGAAGCTCGCTTCAAAACTTACGGATGTGGTTCTGCAATTGCTTCAAGTTCACTTGTAACTGAATGGCTAAAAGGTAAAACTTTAGATCAAGCACAGCAAATCAAGAATATTGATATTGCAAATGAACTTGCGCTTCCTCCTGTAAAAGTACACTGCTCTGTACTTGCAGAAGATGCAATTAAAGCTGCTGTAGAAGACTACCGTAGCAAAAAAGCGAAAGCTTAATTTAGCGCTTGATGATTGAATGGAGTTTTCATGATCAATTTAACTGAAAATGCTGCAACTCATATCAGCAATTATTTATTGAATCGCGGTAAGGGTGAAGGTATTCGCGTTGGTGTGAAAACTTCAGGTTGTTCTGGATTGGCTTATGTTCTCGAATTCGTTGATGAAGTTGATGAACATGATCAAGTCTTTGAACAGTTTGGGGTTAAAGTTTTCGTTGATCCGAAGAGCCTTGTTTATCTAGAAGGTATGGAAATGGACTATGTTAAAAATGGTCTAAACGAAGGTTTTGAGTTCAATAACCCGAACAAGAAAGGTGAATGTGGTTGTGGTGAATCTTTCACTGTTTAAAATAATCATTCTCTTTTTACCTGATTAAAACAGTGCCTTGCACTGTTTTAATTCTATTCAGCGCCCACTTTTATTTCTCACTATTTTGGAATTTCCAATCCATGAATCATTTTGAGTTGTTTAATCTCCCTGTAGCACTCGATATTGATTTAGCAACTTTGAAAGCTAACTTTCTAAAATTGCAGCAACAATATCATCCAGATAAAGCTGAAAATAAAGACCAAGCCTTGATCAAATCTAGCGAAATCAATCAAGCTTATAAAGTTCTATCTCAAGTTGACAGTCGTGCTGGATATTTACTCACACTCAAAAAACAAGACTATCATTTAGATCAATCCATCAATGATTTCGAATTTTTACAATCTGCATTAGAAATTCGTGAACAGTTAGATGAAGCTCAAAGTTCTGAACAACTTTCATCTTTAAAAACTGAAGTGCAACAATGGATCGATGGTTTAGTTCGTGAATTCAAAATAGACTATGAAGCTGAAGATTGGGCTGAGTCTCGCGATACTGTTCGAAAATTACGTTTCTTCCAAAAAGTGATGAATGATATACATCAAGCTGAAGATCGTATTCTCGATGATGAAGATTTTGACCTAGATGACGAATTCTAATTTTATTTTTTTGTTTTATTTTCAAGGGATTTAACACATGGCACTCTTGCAAATTGCTGAACCTGGACAATCAAGTGCGCCACATGAACATCGCATTGCTATTGGTATTGATTTAGGTACGACCCACTCTCTTGTAGCAACTGTGCTTTCTGGCAAACCTAAAGTTCTAAACGATGAACAAGGTCAAGTGTTACTTCCTTCTATCGTACATTATGCTGAAAACTCTACTGTGCTCGGCAATGACGCAAAACCGTTTATAACTCGTGACCCACAGAATACTATTGTTTCTGTAAAACGTTTTATGGGACGCTCAAAAGCTGATATTAAATTTCAACACCCGTATCAATTGGTGGGTGAAGACAATCAGATGCCTGCTTTTGAAACAGCACAAGGTCGTAAAACACCTGTTGAAATTTCTGCTGACATTCTAAAAAATCTAAAAGATCGCGCTGAAGCAAGTTTAAAAAATCCCATAAATGGTGCTGTCATTACAGTACCTGCCTATTTTGATGAGGCACAACGTCAAGCAACACGAGACGCTGCACAGCTCGCTGGTTTAAACGTACTGAGATTATTAAACGAACCTACAGCAGCAGCTGTAGCGTATGGTTTAGATCAAGCAACAAATTTAAGTACAGATCAAAATTATGTGATTTACGACTTAGGTGGTGGTACTTTCGACGTATCCATCCTACGTTTCTCACAGGGTGTATTTGAGGTACTCGCTACAGGTGGACACACTGCACTTGGAGGCGATGATTTAGATCGTCTTATCGTCAAGTGGGCTAAAAAATCACTCAATATCGAGACCTTAGATGATAACGAGTATGCACACTTCCTTGTTGCAGCACGTAAAGCTAAAGAAGCTTTATCGGACCAAGATCAAGTTAATCTTCAGCTTTTAGAAAACGAATTAACATTGGATCGTGCAACGTTTGAAAGCATCATTAAAGTTGCTCTAGATAAAACGATTTCAGTGTGCAAACGAGTATTACGTGATGCTAAATTGGAATTAGACGATATTAAAAATGTCGTTTTAGTTGGTGGCTCTACTCGCTCTTATGCGGTACAAAAAGCTGTAGCAGAAGTATTTAGTCAAGAACCTCTGTGTACCATTAATCCAGATGAAGTCGTTGCAATTGGTGCTGCAATTACTGCCAACCAATTAATTGGTAATAGCACCGATGGTTCTTTACTACTTGATGTAACACCATTATCACTTGGTATTGAAACCATGGGTGGATTAGTAGAGAGATTAATTTCACGTAATACTGCAATTCCTGTCGCTCGTCGTCAAGAGTTCACCACGTATCAAGATGGTCAAACTGCGATGTTAATCCATGTTGTCCAAGGTGAGCGCGATTTAGTAGAACATTGCCGTAGTCTCGGACGTTTTGTTTTACGCGGCATTCCACCGATGACTGCTGGTCAAGCACGCATTGAAGTGACTTATCAAGTCGATGCTGACGGTCTCTTATCGGTATCTGCTCGTGAAACAACATCTAACGTCTCAGCTCAGATCGATATTAAACCATCATACGGTTTATCTGATACTGATATGGAGCGCCTACTGGTTGATGGTTTTAAATTTGCAGCAGAAGATAAAGCCCTTCGTCATTTACATGAAACTAAAGTTGAGGCTCAACGAGAACTTGAAGCTCTTTCTCAAGCGCTTAAAGCTGATATTAAACTCTTGACTGAACAGGAAGCTCAGGATTTAATTTCTGCACAAACTCATTTGGCTCAACAACTTGAAACTTCTGATATTGAAGCAATTGAAGCTGCTGTTGCTGCGTTAAAAGTTCATAGTGATGCATTTGCTGCAAAACGAATGAATCAACATATTGATCATGCTCTCAAAGGCACTAAACTTGACGATTGGTCAAACTCAAACTAAACATAGGTAAAAATTTATGCCACGTATTAAAGTTCTTCCACATGCGCAAATTTGCCCTGAAGGTGCTGAGTTTGAAGTTGAGCAAAATGCCAATCTTTGCGAAAGCCTTCTAAAAAATGGTATCAAAATTGAACATGCTTGTGATATGTCTGCAGCTTGTACGACCTGCCATGTCATTGTTCGTAAAGGTTTTGATGGTCTTGAAGAAATGAATGATGTAGAAGCAGATTTACTCGATCGTGCTTGGGGTCTAGAGCCAGATTCACGTCTTTCTTGCCAAGTAAAAATTGAAAATGATGATTTAGAAGTTGAAATTCCGAAGTACACGATTAACCATGCTTCTGAAAATCATTAATCATTTGTAAAACTATATAAAAAAGGTCACTTAAGTGACCTTTTTATTTATGTAGATATAAAATTCTAATTTAGATATTTTACTTCATCAGATAGTTTTAACTTCACAATACCAGAAGAGTTAGTTAAATCCTGCTGAAGTTTAATACGTTCAATCATTTTTTCTAAAACTGCGATTAATTCAGCATATTCGTAATTTTGTACTTCTTCCATATTCAGCACCAGTTGAAACCCTTTGTACTCATAATCAAACCAATGTTGATGGGTTTGCTTGGTGCTATATTTTTCCATGACCTGCCAACTTTTAATTGAACCATGAATCCCTTTCAGCTCTATAGGTTCCTGAGGTGCACAAAGATAATAGTTTTTAACTAACTTATAAGTCTCATCCGAGATTAAAATTTCATCAATTTCTGCAGCATTTTGAAGTCTTGCAGCTAAATTCGCATCCCGCCCAACAATGGTATATGCCATTCGATGAACTGCGCCATAGTTACCAACGTGACAATAACCAGTACTAATGCCCATACGTATATGCAATGCTGAGTATCCCATTTTCACCCAGCGTTCACGCAAAAATTTCATTTGTTGACGCATTGCCATCGCCATATCGATGCAATTTTTGGCATCCTGTTCAACACCTTGCGAATCTGGATCTCCAAAGAAAATGAGAATCGCGTCACCCATAAACTTGTCAATTGTTCCACCATATTGCTTGGCAATTTCAGTCATATGGCTCAGATAATCATTCAAAACAAAAGCTAAGTCATCTGGAATAAGAGTCTCTGAAAGCTCAGTAAATCCCTGAATATCAGAGAAAAAAATCGTAATTTTTTTTCGTTTATATTCAAGTTTCGCTTCAGTTTCACCACGCATGATTGATTGCCACAATTGAATTGGTGCATAGCGGCTTAACTGATTCGACAATTCAATATATCGATTCATTTCTTTAAAATAAGTTTGACGTTGAACATCTAATTTTTTTACACGTCGATTCTGATAATAATTGGCAAAATTCACAAAAAGAATCGCACATATGCACGAGACTACGGATAATTCGATTGAAGTTTGCTGGAAATAATCTTCAAAACCAAAAATAAAAATTGTACAAATATAAAAAACAATGATCGCGACCAAAATTGCAATCGAACTCACCATCATCGAAATTTTATTATTAACGGCGGTAAACACCAATCCGAACAGAAACACAAATGTTGGCAACAAACTTAAATGCACTGCTGCTAAGGCGGCAGCAACAACAACAACATCAATAATAAAGAACGCAAAACGTCTGGTTTTACTACCATAACGATATTGGATGCTGTGTGAAATTCGGGGTGCCAATAGAATCAGCAAGAAAATAAATAGAGGGTATAAAATCTGATAATTTTGGTTTTGTGAAGTGAAATAATAGATCACAACAAGAATCGCGATCATCACATACCCCATCATCCTGAGGAGTACTTCAAATTGCTGTGGCTCTTTATCCAGCATTCGTTCAAATGGCAATTGCTATTACCTCAATTCACATTATTTTTATTCTTCCCTGAAATTGACGTATTTACTCCATACGCCAATCAAAAGGCATGTCACCTTGACCACGAAGCGCGAGCATGAGCGTTTGACGCATATGCGCTAAAACATCATTACTGTAAGGAACTGCAGGTGAAGCCCCCCAAACAGGCTTAGGCCATGCAGAATCATTCTGATAACGAACTACATGATGAAAATGAAGTTGAGGAACCATATTTCCTAGTGCTGCAACGTTCATTTTATCCGCACGGAAAACTCGAGATAATTGACTAGATAACCAGCTAGATTCTCTTAAAAATTGTTCTTGGTCTGCTTGGCTTAATTCATATAATTCAGTTACACCAGGAACGCGCGGTACCAAAATCAACCATGGAAATTGCATGTCATTCATTAAACGACAAGTTGAAAGTGGAAAGTCTCCAACAAAAAAAGTATCTTGAGCAAGTTGTGGATGCAAACTAAACATATATTTATAAATGACGCAAAAATTAAATGGATAGCTAATACTAACACAACAGTTTTAGACTGAGTATTATTAGTCATGTGTTTCGATACAAAAAAATATGTATTTCATTGATTTGAATCTCACTCATTCATTGCAATTCATCGCTAAAAAATCAACCCATAAGGTTGACTTTCAGCCAATGCATTTTGAGCAATGAACAAGTCTAGATTCAAGCCCAACTTAGATCAGTTGAGCCCTCTCATCAACTCATCTAAAAGATCATTAATAAACTGAATTCTTTTGTCATTTTCCTCAAGCATAACCATCACTTTCAGACGTTGACCACCGTCCATTCTAAAAAATGTCGGATGTTTTTGCATCATTTGGATAATACTCATCGCTTGAACAGGAGTATCAGGTGAAAATTCAATTTGGCCACCCTGCTTACTCAAATCAATCTTGGTAATACCTAATTTTTCTGCTTTTATACGCACCTGATGAACAGTAAAAAGATATTTCACTTGTTGAGGTAGCACACCAAAACGATCGATAAGCTCCATACGGATATGATCGAGTTTTTCTTGTGTATCCGTATTACTAATTCGCTTATAGAACAATAAACGCTGATGCACATCACCTAAATATTCATCTGGAATTAATGCAGGCATATGTAAACTAATTTCAGCCGTGAGTGACAAAGGGGCATCAAAGTTAGGAGTCTTACCATTTTGGATGGCTTTAGTCGCTTTCTCAAGCATTTCCATATATAGACTATATCCAATTGCATGCATTGAACCACTTTGCTGCTCACCTAGAAGCTCGCCTGCTCCACGTATTTCCAGATCCTCTGTCGCCAATACAAAACCAGCGCCTAAAGTAGAAGCACGCTGAATGGCATCAAGTCGTTTTTCAGCATCACCTTTTAAGCCTTTAATAGACGGAACCATCAGATACGCATAGGCTTGATGATGAGAGCGCCCCACACGGCCACGCAGTTGATGAAGTTGGGCCAAACCTAGCTTGTCTGCTCGCTCGATGATAATTGTATTGGCATTTGGTACATCAATTCCCGTTTCAATAATGGTCGAACACACCAATACATTATATTCTTTATGATAAAACTGCTGCATGACCTGCTCTAACTCACGCTCACGCATTTGACCATGCGCAACTGCAACCCGAGCTTCAGGAACTAACAACCGTATATTTTCAGCTGCTCGTTCAATGGTATCCACTTCATTATGCAAAATATAAACCTGACCACCACGTAATAGTTCACGCAAGATCGCCTCTTTCATCGTGGCATCGGTCTGCTCATTGACAAAGGTCTTAACAGCGAGACGGCGTGCAGGTGGTGTAGCAATAATTGAGAGGTCACGCATACCTGAAAACGCCATATTTAAGGTACGCGGGATTGGCGTAGCGGTTAGCGTCAGCATATCTACATCGGCACGCATCGCTTTAATACGTTCTTTATCTCGCACACCAAAGCGATGTTCTTCATCAACAATCATCAATCCAAGTTGTTTAAACTGGACATTTTCCTGCAAAATTTTATGCGTTCCAATGACGATATCGACTTTACCCTCTGCCAAATCCTCGATCGTTTTTAAGTGTGTTTTATTTGAGCCAAATCGAGATAACACTTCAATACGGATAGGCCAATCAGCAAATCGGTCTTTGAAGGATTCATAATGCTGTTGTGCCAGTAAAGTTGTTGGAACTAAAACAGCAACTTGCTTATTGTTCTGTACAGCAACAAAAGCAGCTCTCATCGCTACTTCTGTCTTACCAAATCCAACATCACCACAGACTAAACGGTCCATTGGTTTAGCTTGTTGCATGTCGTATAAAGTCGCTTCGATAGCATTCGCTTGATCAAGCGTTTCTTCATAAGCAAAACCACTAACAAACTGCATATAAGTAGTGTGATCTAATTCAAATTGAATACCTGGTTTTGAGTGGCGTCTTGCTTGAATATGAAGAAGTTCGGCTGCAACATCATGTATTTGTTCTAGTGCTTTGCGCTTAGCTTTATTCCAAGCATCGGTACCAAGTTTATGCAGTGGTGCTAAATCAGGATCACCTCCACTGTATCGACTAATCAGATGCAAATTGGTGACAGGAACATAAACTTTGGCATCATCAGCATAGTTAAGTTGCAAAAATTCGTGGTCTTGATCATCAATACATAAAGTCACTAATCCCGCATAGCGACCTACACCGTGATCAATATGAACTACAGGTGCACCTATACTTAATTCAGTTAAACTTTTAACTAAGAACTCTTCAGAAACTTCATGCTGGCGTTTTCTACGGCGTTGTACAACACGATGCTCATAGAGTTGATTTTCTGAAATGACAGATATTTGTCCTTTAATCTCCAAGCCACGTTCAAGTGGTGCATGCGTTACTGCTACTGAATATTGTTGATTAATAAACTCCTGATAATGCTCTACAACAGGAATTTCACCCATGCTTGCTCGTAAGGAGTCCTTTAACGATTCACGACGTCCCGCACTTTCAGCGACGAGTAAGACAGGGTGTTGCGCAGCATCAATAAATGATTTTACAGCATGAAAAGGCTGTTGATGTTTAGGCTCTACCGCTAAACGAGGTGGCTGTTCAGCAGAGGTATTAATTACACCCGCTTTAGGTTCAAAAACTTCGTCAGACGCGATAATACGAGGAAACTGATTGAGTTGTTCAAAAATTTGATTTTGTTGAAAGAAAATTTGCTCTGGAGCTAATAAAGGTTGATCAACATTGTGACGTCGGTCTTCATAACGCTGATAAATATCTTTCCAAAATTGAGTTAATTCACTTTCAATATTGCGATCTGTAATGACAATGGAATGATTTGGTAAGTATGATGAAATACTACTTTGTTCTAGCATTTCTTTTTTTGAAAAGAACAGCGGAAAGTAATAGTCCAATCCCGGTGAAGAAATACCCTCCATTACATCCTGATAAATTGGATTCTTTTTCGGGTTAGCCGTTGGAAACTCTTCAGCATAACGGTCTCGAAATTGAGTTCTACCTTCTTTTAAGGGAAACTCTTTAGCTGGTAAAACCTTAAACTGTTCAAGTTTTGTCGTTGTTCTTTGAGTTTCTGGATCAAAAAATTTTAAAGAATCAATTTCATCATCAAACAAATCTATTCGAATTGGAGCATCTTGCCCTGAAGCAAAAATATCAACTAAACTTCCCCGAACAGCAAATTCTCCGTGATCATATACAGTATCGACCAAATGATAACCAGCCTGAATCAGGCGTTGTTTCTGCTTTTCTAAATCAAATTTTTGCCCAACGCTAATATCAAAATGCTCACCTAACACCCAAGACCTCGGCGCAACACGTTGTGCCAAAGTTGTGCTTGAAATGAGCAGTATCCCTTTTGTTGGCATATTAGAGAGCACTGATAATCTTTCTGAGACAATATCTTGATGCGGAGACAACCGATCGTAAGGTAAGATCTCCCAATCAGGAAAGATGGTGGGCTTCACACCATAAAATTCAAGCTCACTCTCAAGTTGAGCTAAATGTTGATTATTTCTAGCCACCAGAACAAAGAGTCGATCGGAATTTTGACTTATTTCTTTTAAAAGCAAAGCGATGGCAGAGCCTTTAAGCGCCCCTAACCATCTTTTTTCGCCAGATTTTATTTGTGATAGATTAAGTTGAGAAATTTCTTTTTGGAACATGAAGATCGCTTTAAAAGTCTGGTAGGACATTGCACTATTTTATCATGTTCAAAATCGAGAATGAGTTATTTTTAGATATCACAAACATTCAGTCGCAAACTTTAGCGCTCACGTTTGAATTCACGATAATAATCATTGAGCAATATCACGATTTTTTTTAACTGTTCTAGATTCTGTTGATTATTACCTAATCTCGTTGTAAAACGACCTGTATTCAACTCGAGATCAATTTTCTCTTTGATCAACATTCCGCGATAAAATAAATTTTCCAAATCATCAAAACGAGTTACCTTTCGGTTTGAAAAATATGACAATCTTTCATTTAATTCATTCAATACGATGTCATCGATAATATATCCTAATTCAGGATCATGACGAATTTGGTGGGTCTGTAAATAAATTTGCTCAGCCGATGGTTTTTTTTGAAACAAATCAGAAATTTTTTTAAACATAGTTTGGGAGGAAAAGCGGAAAACTCAAAATGATGGTTTATCTTAGCATCTGGTCACGAATACACCTATATTCATGACCAAAAAGCACTCAAACTAAAATTAACCGTAATTTTTTCTTAAATATTCTACAATCTTCTTCGATTCGAACAATTTTACGCCTGTGTTAGGATCAACTAAGTACGGGACTTGTATATCCTTCCCCTTGCGATTCATTACCTTTACAACCTGCTCGCGTTTACCGCCAACCAAAGGAATATATTTCCCAGGCTTCAATCTTAAAATCGCTGGTCCTTGATCCTGCCAACGCTCTTTAGCGACATTGTGAAACTTAAAAGGTAATTCAAGTTCTGTAAGTTCAGCGCGCACGATTCTGGTGTATGGACTCGCTTCAAACCCCCACAGCTCAATTAAATGCTCGGGTTGTTGTCTCTGCTTAATCGCTTTATTTATAAAAATCCCACGAGCACCATTAATCAGTGTTCCAGCTAGAGCAACTACAGGCAATTTGGGGTAATGTGAGAATTGCTTCGGTGTTTGACCTGTCTTACCATAATGCTTAAAAAGATAGTGAATAATATCCTGAGACTCGTAAAGTTTAGCCCCAGTATTTTCATCAATCAAAAAAGGAAATTGAGTCTTACCCCCAAGTGTTTTTACTTGATCTCGATAGACTCTTCCACCTTTCGGACAAGGATACACTTCGTAATCAAGATTAAGTAAAGTCAACACTTCTCTTACACGACGACAGAATGGTGATCCTTCAAATTCGTAAAGCTTTAATGCTTTTTCTGGCTGTTTAGGAAACGGTGTACCTAAAGTCCCACGTCCACCTTCTGCAACAGCTGAAGCTAGCGCCTGAGCCACTTTTAATTGATGAATCACCATACCGATTACCTCTTTTTTGTTTTATTTAAATTAGTCGACTAATTTTGTCTTGGACACAATCATTCCATTATTGTCTGCATAGATATAATCACTTGGTTGGATTGTGATATTTCCAATTTGAATCGTGATATTGGTTTCGCCCACCCCTTTACGATTACTTTTTTGAGGTATAGCTGCAAGTGCGTGCACGCCTAGATTTAAACTCGCAATGGCATCAACATCTCTGACACAACCATTAATAATGACACCACTCCATCCATATTTAACGGCAGACTCAGCAATCATATCTCCCATCAATGCACAACGCATGGAAGAACCACCATCTACAACTAAAACTTTGCCTTGCCCATCTGTAGCGAGTAACTCTTTTACTCGTGAATTGTCCTCAAAACATTTAACAGTGACCGCTTCCCCCCCAAAGCTTTTTACACCGCCGTAACTTTTAAAGAATTTTCCATCAATAGATGGATACAATACTTGAATATCTAAATCAGGATGGTCATCCAGTAAATCACACGTTACAAATGTTGGCGTTGTCACTTTTTATACCCTCAGTTATGTTTTTGAATCTCTAAATTATCATAAATCTTAATTTTTTCATTTTGAGTTCTTGCGCTCACGACCATAGTATTAGCGACTTGCTCTGCTGTCACTGGCTTATATTTGAATGTATTTGGCAGAAATTGCGATACTCGCTTGAAAATACTCTGAGAAATATCTTCGAGTGTCCTTGTTTCAGCTCTTTCACCAATTAAGAGTGAAGGTCGAATGATCGCCAATTGATAGAGTGATAATGATTTTAGATAATTTTCTAACTTTCCCTTCACTTGATTATAAAAGAATGGAGATCTTTCATTCGCCCCTTCCGCACTTACAATTGCAAAAAAAGTATCGGTATTCACGAGCAAATCAGCAAAATGAGCATTTATTTCAAAATCGATATTGTAAAAATTTTCTTTAGAGCCTGCTTTTTTAATTGTACTTCCTAGGCAACTAAACGCATGTGAGAATCCAGAAGCGTCCTCATCATTTAACATTAAAAAGTCATCAATGACCAACTGATCAACTTTAGTGAACTTTTCAAATTGTTCATCATGCTTACGAACAACTACGACAATTCTTTCGCAATCTACCAATTGATTCAAATGATTTACCAAAGATCGACCAACTAAACCAGTTGCCCCTATAACTATTGCACTTTTAATATTTTTAATCATTTTTTCGCCATTCCTTCCAATATTCATATAATCTAACGCGCTAACCGCATTTTATCTGCATCAAAAATGTTGTCAAAGCATGTCAAGACTTGACTTTGCCGCATCATTTAATCACAATATGGCACTTGTTTACGGGCTGGTGTAAATTCTTCTAATGTTTGTATTTAGTTGAAATTTCAGCCCGCCCAGACCAATCAATTTCAAGGAGTGCACGAGTGGCAAACTCTGCTCAAGCAAAAAAACGTGCTCGTCAAAACGTTAAAGCACGTAAACACAACGCAAGCTTACGTTCTATGGTTCGTACTTACCTTAAACGCACAGTAGCAGCGATCGCTGCGGGTGACTATGCAGCAGCTTCTGAAGCTTACAAAACTGCAGTACCTGTAATCGACCGTATGGCTGACAAAGGTATCATCCACAAGAACAAAGCTGCTCGTCATAAGAGCCGTTTAAATGCACAAGTTAAAGCTTTAGCTTCTAACTAAGTTGCGTTAAAAAAAGCCCTTTAAGGGCTTTTTTTATATCTTAAATTTATCAATAATGCTTAAAAAATATTAAAATTACTATCTTTCTTGCTCTATAAATTCACGAATAGACAGCTCATTAGATTGACCACGCCATATCCATTTCAATTTTGCATCTATAAATGCTTCACCTTCAAACCAAACAAACAAACCTTCCATCATTTCTGGCCAATCCTGCTGAATAATCTGTGTTTTACCTGAAATCACAGCCAGAATACCAGCCAGAATAGTGTCATGGCTAACCGCCAAACTTAATCCATGATTCTGTTGAGGGTGAGTTTGATAAAGCAAATGTAAAACATCAACCACACCTGTAATTGGCTGCTTCATCCCAGGTAAGGTATTGTTTACAAAGCTATTGATAAAGCCCAAAGCACCTTGTTGCTTAAAATATGGCGCAGCTTGATCGATATCTAAAACAAAGCTACCAGGCTCGACCAAAAGCCCCTGCTCAACAATCTTAATATGATGGGTATTTGACTTAGGATTAATTTGATCAGCACCTTGAATCATCAGTGCAGCAGTATCAATACAACGTTGAATTGGACTAGAAATACAGTGTTCTATCACACGATCTGTTTGATCTATAAGATAAGCCCCCCAAGCCTGCGCTAGATCCTTACCTTGATCAGTTAATTGCAAATCATATCCAGCGAGTCCTTGACCCACCACCATTTCACGTATTGAGTGGCGAGTAAATAATGTAACAGGCACAGCAACATCGGGCAGTAAATCAACCGCTCTGAGCATACTTGGAGGAAGCAACTTCAGCGACATAATAATTCTAATAAATGAAATTAATTTGACTATAACACGATGAAATTATAGTTCCACTCCCCTAAAGTACATTTGACAACGCATCTAAAGCCAATTGCCTCATTTCAGGATCACGATAGGCGATAAAACCGTTATTCAAAACAGTATCACGCTGATTATAGGTAAATGGCACAGAATCTAAGGTCAATAAACCACCCCCTATACTCTCTAGCAAGCCTTGTCCAGCACTGGTGTCCCACTCAGAGGTTGGATGAAATCTTGGGTAAATATCTATCTCACCTTCAAGCATCATACAAAACTTATAAGCACTTCCAGCTTCACGACGTATAACCGGTATTTCTCTTTCAATATAATCAATATAGTGTTGATACTTAGGATTTTTACTACTATGACTCAGTCCAATTTGGATGGCATCGACTGGTGAGGCTTTAAATTTGCAATATTTTTCCCAAATATTGTTCATAAATGAATATTTATAAGGAAGATCCGTCAAATAGCCCATATACATAACTTGCTCTGTCGGCACGACTATGACTGAAAATACAGTTTGATGGTTCTGAATAAGACTCAGATTAATCGTAAATTCATCACGCTCATGAATAAACTCCTTCGTACCATCCAAAGGGTCTAGCATCCAACATTGAGGCCATTCATGTCGCTCCGAATAATCACTTTCTTCAGAAATGATTGGAATATCAGGTGTAAGTTTTGTAAGCTCTCTGAGCAGATATTGATTGACCTTTAAATCTGCTTGAGTTACAGGAGAATGATCATCTTTTTCGTTGATTTTAAAATCACGTCCAGCACAATAATTTTGATATTCTTCTAATAATATTTGGCTTGCAACAGCCAAAATCGGAACCAAATTTAACATTTGCTGATCTTGGGGAGCATGCGTTGTGATAAACATGGATAAAACCTATTTTTGTCTTTTGGCGCTACACACTCTAAGCATGACGATCATATTAAGAACCTCAGCTTAAATGCAGCATGATTTAATTTGCATTTTTGGATTTATATTTATAGTAGCAAACCTATAAAATATAACCACTTTGAAACACATAACCCATTTCAATCAGAAGAACTCTAACACTTTTAAAACAAAATCCGAAGCGTGATTGCCAACAATCCTCAATTCATCTTAAATAACACCCCGCAATAGTTCCAAAAATCAGAGCGCACCTTAGAGTCAATATCACCATAAAAAATAAGCCTTCTTTAAGAAGGCTTGTTTTTTTATTTTTGCTCTTTGACTGGACTTTCAGGCTGTTCATTCGGTTTTTTCACAGGCTCTTTATTTTTAAAAGAGTCCTGACTCCCTTTATCCTCATTAGATTCTTTGTGTGGTTTCGAACTATTATCATGTTTTGTCATACTTCAAACTCCTATGCACCATTTTCAAAAAATAAGATGCTTTCATCGCAACCTCTATACTATTTTTGTATTCATTCTTAAGATCTAAATTTGTGACCTCACACATCTAATTCGATATAATGCGAATGGAATGAAATATATAAGTCACCACGCACGCCCAATCTTTAGGTTAAATTTAAGAATGCTGATGCGAGTTCAACCTTTTGCATCAAATGATGGTGTAAATCCATATTTAAATAACACCCATTTTGTTGTTTCTATTTGTGCTAAATTGCAACAATACCTGAGGAAAGATGAATGAACAAACCCATCATCATGTTCGACATGGATGGAACCCTACTCGATCTTGCTTTTGACGATTTAATTTGGAATCACAAACTCCCTGAGCGACATGCCAAAACTCATCAAATCAGTTTAGAACAGAGCAATCAAATTCTATTTAAATTTTATCAAGATCATAAGCACACGCTCGATTGGTATTCTACGCGCTTTTGGACAGCCAAAGTCGGCGTTGATACCTTTCAGCTTCAACACGATCACAAAGAATTCATCAAGCCGAGACAGGGATGCATTGCGTTATTATCAAGCCTTAAGCAAGCTGGATACCGAATGTGGTTAGTCACCAATGCTGATGAAAGAGGTTTGGCATTGAAAATGAATCAAGTTGACCTCACCTCTTATTTTGAAGTGATGATCAGTAGCGAAACGATCGGTTTTGCTAAAGAGCGTTTTGAATTTTGGGATCAATTACAGCAAATGCACCCATTTGAACCTCGTCACTGCGTTCTCGTTGATGATACTGCAGTAGTACTCGAAGGTGCTAAATCTTTTGGTATTGAGCATCTAATCACAATTACCCAACCATCTAGCGCTCAACCTGAGCGCGAAAGGTCTAAACTTCAGTATCCTGCAATCAATGATCTAAGATCATTAATCCCCTATTTAGACCAAATTAACCATGAGAAAGAAATGAATGTCAAAACAGCATGAAACTAAAATCACAGATTCAATGCGAATTGATAAGTGGCTTTGGGCAGCACGCTTTTTTAAAACCCGCTCAATTGCCAAGGCAGCAATTGAAGGTGGTAAAGTTCATCATAACAATGATCGCGTTAAAGTTTCCAGAGAAGTACGTGTAGGAATGGAGTTAACGATTCAGCAGGGATTTGAAAAGAAAACCGTCATTGTGAAAGCATTATCGTCTGTTCGAGGTGGTGCGCCCGCTGCACAATTACTCTATGAAGAAACTGAAGTCAGTATCGCGCGTCGTGAGTTGCTTTCTGCACAAAGAAAATTGCATAATCTTGCACGACCAGATCATCGACCAAGCAAAAAAGATCGTCGTGATATTACAAGATTCCGTCAACAAAATGGTCAGCAATATGACGAAGTTTGGTCATACGATGATGAATAAGTTAAAGCGACAAATATTGTCGTTTTGAAGTTTAAAATTATAGAACAGTCCTATTTTTTCTGTCACTATAAATGCCGTGGACATTAGACTTAATTAAAGACATCCACTTAAGTTATCAGTGATTTACATCGTTTTGAGGTTATGAGATGGATGATAATAAAAGCAAAGCACTGAGTGCTGCTTTAAGCCAAATTGAAAAACAATTTGGTAAAAATACGGTAATGCGCCTTGGTGACAATACTGTTCAAGCTGTAGAAGCTGTATCTACAGGCTCTCTTACATTGGATATCGCACTAGGTATTGGTGGTTTACCTAAAGGCCGTATTATTGAAATTTATGGTCCAGAATCATCAGGTAAAACCACCATGACACTTCAAGCGATTGCGCAATGTCAAAAAGCTGGTGGTACTTGTGCATTTATCGATGCTGAGCATGCTTTAGATCCTCAATATGCTCGCAAACTTGGTGTAGATATCGATAACTTATTGGTGTCACAACCTGATCACGGTGAACAAGCACTAGAAATTGCAGATATGCTGGTACGGTCTGGCGCTATCGACTTAATTGTTGTCGATTCTGTAGCAGCCTTAACTCCTAAAGCCGAAATTGAAGGTGAAATGGGTGACTCTCATATGGGTCTACAAGCACGCTTGATGAGCCAAGCATTGCGTAAAATTACAGGTAATGCAAAGCGCTCCAACTGCATGGTGATCTTCATTAACCAAATTCGTATGAAAATTGGTGTCATGTTTGGAAGTCCAGAAACCACTACTGGTGGTAATGCGCTCAAATTCTATGCTTCTGTACGTTTAGACATTCGCCGTATTGGTCAAGTAAAAGAAGGTGATGAAATAGTTGGTTCTGAAACACGCGTTAAAGTGGTGAAGAACAAAATGGCACCTCCTTTCCGTGAAGCATTATTCCAAATCATGTACGGTAAAGGTACAAATCAGCTTGCTGAATTGGTCGATCTCGCTGTACAACAAGAACTTGTTCAAAAAGCTGGTGCTTGGTATTCATACCAAGGCAACAAGATTGGACAAGGTAAGAACAACGTGATTCGTCACCTTGAGGAAAATCCTCAACTTGCACAAGATCTTGATCGCATGATTCGTGAACAGTTGTTAACCACAGCGACACCAGCCCCAACTGAAGAAAATGACGAAGAAGCAGATTTATTTGAAGTATAATTTTTCAAAAATTTGAAATCGAAGCGCCCAAATTATGGGCGCTTTTGCTTAAGAGCATGGATTTAAAATGTCAGAGAAGTTTCCCAAGTTCATTCATTATGAGGACTTAAAATCAATAATGAATGAAGATGAACCTCAACATCTCATCAATGATCAACACTCGTCTAATCAATACCTCGCCAATCAAGCACCAGATGAATGTGATTTAGATGACACTCATTCATCAGTTCTAGCACAGAATAAAGGCTTAACAGGGACTCGTTTGAGATCGTATGCATTTGCAGTCTTAACTCGCAAAGAATACTCAAAAAAAGACTTAATTGATAAACTTGCTTTGTATGCACAAAATAAGGAAGAGGTTTTGAGCTTAGTTGATGAGCTAGCACGAGAAAATTATCAAAGTGATGCTCGCGTTGCAGAAATGACGGTACGTAGCCAATTACGCAAAGGAAAAGGTCCAAATCGAATAAAGCTAGCGCTTAAAAGCAAACACGTTGATAAAGCCTTGGCTGAACCAGAAATGGAAGAAATAGATTGGTATGAACAAGCATACTTATTGAAAGTCAAAAAATATGGCTATGAAGTTGCTCAGGACGCAAAACTAAAAGCAAAACAAATTCGCTTTTTACAATATAGAGGCTTTGAAATGGATGCGATTATGAAAGCTATAAAACGAAAAGAGAATGAAGAATAAGAGATAAAATTATTATAATGGTGGCAACCCTACTAGCAAAACTCCGGCACATCATAGTTCTGATACCGTTGCTACCTTCCGGTCCTGGCGGGGTTTTCAGAGTACAATTGCGAAGCCACCAGCAGGGCTACCATTGCAAGAACAGAGTATAGAGATTTTTAACGATCTTGCAAGACCATAATGGGCTTTAAAGGCACTAAAAAAGTTCAAGTGAATATTTACTAATCTATTAACAACAAACTTGATATTTTTCATTTAAATAACTTCAACTTAAATTTCTTCATTTATACAGTTTCATTGTAAATTTATATTGATTTTAAATGCTATGACGTTTTAAATGATCTGATTATTAAGAATTGAAAATACTCAAAGTTCAAATTTGAGTATGGATACAAATGGAATAATGAACATGCTCAATAAGCGTACTTTTCTTGCACTAGCATTGATGAGCTCAACATCAGTTTTTGCCAATATTCCTATCGAATCAAAAGGATTAAGCCAAAATTCAAGTTTGAACCAAACAGCAGTCGCAGTGAATAACACCGCTACCGCTCCTACCAACACCAGTTGGCAACTTATCCAACAGAATCAACGCTTAGAAAATCAAATTCGTGCACTTCAAGGCAAATTAGAAGAACAAGAACATCAAATTAATCAACTGACCAACGAATTAAAAAATCGCTATACAGATCTAGATCAAAGATTAGAACTCCTTCAACAAAAAATTGATCCTGTGGAGGAGTCCAATGCCGAAGATCCTAATGCTGCACCACCCGCTCCCAATGAGCCAACTGCACCAAGCACTAGCACTAACTCAAATACCACAGCATCACAAAATGCAACGAACTTGAATCATACCAACCAACAAGAACTGGATAAAGCAGCTTATACAGTTGCCTTAGATGCATACAAACAAGGTGGCGCAAAAAAAGCTATTGCACCTATGCAAAACTTTGTACGTAACAATCCAAATAGTGTGTATACAGGTAATGCCTATTTTTGGTTAGCTGAGTTCAATTTAGCAATTGAACCACCCAATTATGAAGAAGCAAGAAAACACTATGAAACTGTCGCTTCGAAGTTTCCAAATTCAGGGAAAGCAGCGCGATCTTTATATCAGCTATATAGCATCGCGAAAGATGTAAATAAAAATGTTCAAACTGCTGAAATTTACAAAAATAAATTATTAAGCACATATCCTGACTCAGAAGAAGCTGGATATTTCAAAAAAAGTTAAATAAAAAAGACATCATAAGATGTCTTTTTTTTATGCTAGCAAAAGCCCTTAACGAACAATACCGCGCTTAGATTCATTCAGAGAGTCTATAAGGAGCTGTGCTTCAGAAACATTTGGTAAAATTTCAGCAGTAATCTGCTCAATGGCTTGTTGTGTCGTCAGACCACTCTTATAAATCAACTTAAATGATTCTCGCAAACCATTGATTACATCTTTGGACCAACCCTTACGACGCATACCTTCTACATTCATTCCAAATGCATGCGCCGGATTACCAGACACCATCACATAAGCAGGAACATCCTTCAAAATCAATGATGCTCCACCAATCATGCTGTATGAGTCGATCTTACAGAATTGATGAATACCTGAGTTACCGCCGACAACAACAAAGTCACCAACATGCACATGACCTGCGACACCAACATTGTTTGCAAAAATGTTGTTATTACCCACCACACAGTCATGCGCAATATGCGTATTCACCATTAAAAGATTATTACTACCAATTTTAGTAATACTTTGATCCTGCACTGTACCGCGATGCAGACTGCAATGCTCACGAATTTTGTTGTTGTCACCAATCTCAAGCCAAGTTTCTTCACCAGCATACTTAAGATCCTGACACACCTCACCCACACTTGCAAACTGGAAAATTTCGTTTGATTTACCGATGCGAGTATATCCACCAACCACCACATGAGAGTGTAATACTGTCCCACTATCAATCGTCACATGAGGACCAATAATCGAGTAAGGACCAACTTTTACATCAGAAGCAATTGTTGCCGTAGGATCAATAATTGCTGTAGGGTGGATTAAATCACTGTTACTCATGCTTGCTCTAATTTCTGATGAGAAATAATAATTTCAGCTGTCGCTGCAATTACACCATCAACGCTCGCACTACAAAGATACTTGTAAATACCACGTTTCTGCATTACAAGCTCTGATTTTAACACGAGTTGATCACCAGGAACGACTTGTTTTTTAAAACGAACTTTTTCAGCGCCAGCGAAAAGAAAAAGTGAACCCGGTTTGGGTTTTTCATTGTTCATAATAAAGCCAAGAACGCCAGAAATTTGTGCCATCGCCTCAACGATTAAGACACCCGGCATGATTGGATAACCTGGAAAATGACCTTGCATAAACTCTTCATTTATGGAGACATTTTTAAATCCGACAATTCCATTCTCAGTCACCTCTGTAACACGGTCTACCAATAGAAATGGATAACGATGCGGCAAATATTCACGAATTGTTTGAATATTCATCGGCAATTCAGGAATTGAAAAAGATAAAGTAGACTCTGTCATATTATTTACGCAATTTTAAAGTTGATTCGATTGACTCTAACTGAGCCTGCATATCATCTATTTGTTTGACTAATTTGGTCAATGGCACATCTGCTAATTGTCTTAGACGAACAACCGTTCGTTTCCAGCGAGAATTTTCGAGTAATCCCATTCCTGAAGAATATGTCCCAGCTTCTAAAATGCTACCTGTGACCATTGACATTCCTGTTAGCGTCACATTATCTACAATTTTTAGATGCCCTGAGATACCACAAGCACCTGCAAGGATACAGTTTTTGCCAATCACAGTACTGCCCGCAATACCACATTTTGCAGCAATCGCAGTATTTTCACCGATTTGAACGTTGTGTGCGACTTGCACAAGATTATCAATAATCACACCATCATGAAGTATAGTGTCATCCAAAGCGCCACGATCAATACTACAGTTAGAACCAATTCTGACATCATTTCCAATTTGAACAGACCCGAGTTGAGCAATTCGGTTCCACTTACCTTGATAAGGAGCAAAGCCAAAACCCTCTCCTCCAATTACGGTATTCGCATGGATACGAACACGTTTAGCAATTTTAGATCGACCCGTAATCGTGACATGCGAATCAATGAAACAATCCTCACCGATTTCAACATACTCATCAATTTTAGTTTGCGAATGAATTACTGTATTTGAACCAATCACGGCATGTGGGCCAACTACAACGTAATGACCAATGTATACATTATCTCCAATCATAGCACTCGGATCGATTACTGCGGTGGCCTCGATTCCACGTTGCACAGTTTTAGATTCGAACACATGAGTTAAAATCGCGAAAGCAAGATACGGATTTTGTACGACAATAAAATTATTATGCTGATTAAGCTGAGCCTGCATCTCAGAAGTGACAATTAACGCACCTGCTTGAGATGAAATCGCTTCGTCTAAATACTTATCAGAATTTACAAAAGAAATTTGGTTTGAGTTCGCTTGAGTTAAACTTGCAAGACCCTCTAGCAACAGATCTGCATCACCAATGACTTGGCCTTGTACAAGTTTGGCCAAGTGATCGAGACGAAATTGATTTGATTTCATTGACTATTTGATTGCATTAACCTTTTGAATCATTTTAGCAGTTAAATCGTATTTTGGGTCATATGCCAAGGCAGCATTTTTATTTAAAACTAAATCAAGATTATTTTCTTTGCGCAATTGTTCAGCAACTTGTTTAATTCTTGAGTCAAAAACTTTATTTGTATTTTGAATGGTACTTTGAACACGTGATTGAACAGTCTGTTGCAAAGATTGAAATTCGTTCATCTTCGTTTGATATTGAGAGGATAGTTGCTGGGCATTCGATTGATTGGCTTGAGCTGATTTAGCCAAAGCTTCAATTTCTTTACCTAACTGTTCCAACTTTACCGTTTGCGGTTTAATTGTCTGCTCAAGCTGAGCATTCTGCTGCTTTAAATACGTGCTATTTTCTACCACTTTTTCTAAATCGATTACCCCATATCCTGCTGCATGTGCAAAGCCAACTACAGATGTGAGTAAAGCCGTTGATATCATTGTTTTAAATATATTCATTATTATTCCTTTTAAGGCAAAAGGCCGTACTAGAAAGTACGACCAATTTCAAATTGAACAGACTTAGTTTCATCACCAGGCTTATCATTCAGTGGGTACGCATAGCTTAATGATAGTGGACCAATCATCGTAATCCATGTGAAGCCTACACCAACACTATAACGCATATTTCCGGCATCGAAGCCAAAGTTATCTTTACAGTACTGTCTAGCATCGAATGCCGTCGGATTGGTTGCGCCAAAATAAATATTTCCAGTAGGTACGTCACATTGAGTGTCGAACACTTGAGCACCTTCTGCAAAAATAACAGGACGGACCTGTCGCGCCCAGTCGCCTTTAAAAGGAACTGGTAAGATTAATTCAGTGCCAAATTGAACTAATGCATTACCCCCCACCTCTTCAGGGTTTCTATCTTCTCTAGTTAGAGCAGCATCTGTAATACTCGGATATTTTGGACCTAATGTACTATTATCGTAACCACGAACAGATCCATAACCACCAGCGTAATAGTTTTTATAGAATGGTAAATCATTACCGAAACCTACCTTACCATAACCACGCCATACAAAATCCTTTCCTAAAGGAATAAAGGCTTGAGTATCGTATGTTACCTTCTGATATTCAACATCACTACCCGGCAATGCAATCTCTGCATTAACACGATGAGACATACCCGACGTTGGGAAGCGTGGATTATTTAATGTGTTATAAGACCAACCTAAATTTAAACTATAAGTAAAGAAATCACCTTTAAACTCATTACCGTACTCAACTTCAGGTTCAGAGCAAGGTTCATAACCAATTACATTACCGTTATCATCTTTAATTGGCTCTAAGTCGACTGGACAATACTTACCAGTACTTGTTTCCCTACCACCATTGGCAAGTAAATAATCACGTACATAAGTAGAAACAAATGGACCAGTCGTTACTTCAGTTTGATCAATATTAATACCAGCACTTAAGCTCTGATTCTCATCAATTGGGTAACCAAAGCTCAGACCACCACCGAAGCTATCTGTAACATAATTGTTAACGTTATAGTCTTCGTCTAATTTCGTCTTACGATAATAGAGATTGTAACCACGGCTGACACCATCAATTGTAAAGTATGGATCAGTAACACTTAGGTTATAATAATCTTGTGTCTCAGAACGAGAAAGATCAATCGCTACACGGTTACCTGTACCTAAGAAGTTAGTTTGACTTAAGCCTGCTTGGAATGTGATACCACCATTTTGCGAATAACCAACAGCTAAAGTACTTGATCCTGAGTGTTGTTCTTCAACAGCGATATTCAAATCGATTTGATCAGGCGCTCCTGGAACACGTACCGGCTTAACATCAACTTTGCTGAAAAATCCAGTACGCATCAAACGGACTTTTGAAAGATCAATTTTTTCATTACTCGCTAATGCACCTTCCATCTGGCGCATTTCACGACGTAAAACTTCATCAGCAGTCTTGGTATTACCTGTAAAATTAATACGTCTAACCGTAACTTGCTGACCCGGATTGATGTAATAATTCAAATTAACTTTTTTTGTTTCATTGTCAATTTGAGGCACAACATTAATTTCCGCATAGTAATAACCAGCATTACCATACTTACGCTGTAATAACTGTTTTACTGCATTCACCAACTCTTGTGAGTAAGTTGCATCATCTTTATAAATCTTTAGTGCACGAAGATCTTCGTCTTTATATAAAGCATCACCTAAAAATTTGGTTTCACCAAATTTAAATTGCTCACCCTCATTCATTGAAACTTCAATGAAAATATTTTTTTTATCTTCACTGATATTCAAATTAGAGTTGATAATTTCAAAATTGATATAACCTTTATTAAGGTATAAAGCTCTTAATGCTTCAAGGCTTGCTGCCATCTTTTCACGCGCGTAGCGATCATTTCTGGAAATGACAGATAACCATCCGCTTTCCTTGACAGCAAAGACTTGCTTAATTTCATCGTCTTTAAATACAGTATTACCAATTAAATTAATTTCAAAAACTTTAGCTGGTTTACCTTCAATGAAATTAATATTGACATCTACACGGTTATTAGCTTTTGCAACAGTTTCAACCTGAATATCCGCATTGTAGCGACCTTGTTGTGAATACTGTTGTTCAAGCTCGGTTTCTAGCGTCTGAAGTGCAGATTTAGTGAGCACCTCACCTTCAGCTAGACCCATTTTCTTCAAGCCCTCTTCCAAGGCTTCTTTTGGAATGAGCTTATTACCCTTGAAATTGATTTTAGAAATAATAGGACGTTCAACGACTTTGAAAACCAGAACATCGTTTTCTTTGAAAGCTTGAATATCATCAAACGAATTAGAGGCATACAACGCACGGATCGCATTCGCAATCACTGGATCATTAATGCGATCCCCAGCATTCACCGGTAACATTGCGAGTACATTAGCTTGCGTTAGTCGAACTAATCCATCAACACGCACATCCCGCGCGATAAACTCGTCTGCTGCATATACTTGTTGTACTGCTGCCATTGCGCTAACGAGTGCCAATGGCATAAATAAATGTTTGTGCTGCATGCCTATTGTTTTCCAGTAAGTTAATTATCCATCTATAACGCTTATAAACGCATAAAATCATTAAATATTGCGAGAAACATCATACTTCCCAGCAACACCATACCAATTTTTAATCCAACCAATTGTATTTGTTCAGAAACAGGTTTACCACGAATTAATTCAATTATGTAATAAACTAAATGCCCACCATCCAACATCGGAATCGGAAGCAAATTTAATATCCCCAAACTTACACTCATTAATGCCATAAATGAAATGAAAGTTTGCCACCCCATTTCAGCACTTTGACCTGCAACTTTAGCGATCGTAATTGGACCCGAGAGATTATCCAAGCCAATCAATCCACGAATCATTTTGACAATTGAGCCAAGGATCATAGAAGATAATTGACCCGTTTTTTCAACCGCAACCACAAAAGCTTCCGCTGGATTATATTGAATTGTATGCTTATATTCAGCAGGAATATTGATCTGATCAGATTGAGCTTGCACTCCCAACATTCCTGTCGTATTGCCCATATTGTCACGCTTTCCTTGCGGCATGACCTTTAATTGAACAATCTCGCCTTGACGCATCACTTCAATATTCAATAGTTTTTCTGGTGATTTTTGTACTATATCAACAACTTCAAACCAATCGTTAATTTTTTTATTATCAATCGCGACAATTACATCACCTTCTTTCATCCCTTGGCGTATAGCAGCACCATCTTCAGATAATTTATGAACAACTGGTTGAATATGAGGTCGATATGGTAAAAACCCCAAGACATCCAAAGGTGATTGAGACTGATCTTTTAGAAATTGCTGAATCGGTAAATTAAAAGTTTGTACCTGACCATCACGATCAGCTTGAATTTGAATCGTACCAGTTTCACCTACGCGATCAATCAGCGCATAATTCAATTTTTCCCAAGTTGGCGTCGCAGTTTCATCCACTGCTATGATTTTATCACCAGAACGCATCTCTACTTGTGCGGCTGGCGTATTTTCAATCACTTTACCAACTCGAGTGTTTAATTGTTCCTGAGCTGGTAAGAACAGAATCCAAAACAGTAAAACAGCAAAAATTAAATTAACAAGTGGTCCCGCAGCAACGATTGCAATTCGTTTTAAAGGGGATTGCCGATTAAACGCATAAGGTAAATCTTCTGCACTTACATTACCTTCACGCTCATCTAGCATTTTTACATAACCACCTAAAGGTAATGCAGAGAGCTGATATTGAATGCCTGACTTTTTAGAGGTCCACTTTAGAACTGTTGGACCAAATCCAATTGAATACACAAGAACCTTAACGCCAAGTTTTCGTGCTACCCAGTAATGTCCAAATTCATGAATTGCAATCAATGGACCTAGAAGCAAAATAGCCGCGACGATAATGAAAAGTATATTCATCTTAGGTACTCAGTGAATTCGTGAGTTGAATAGCATAACGACGTGAAAGCGAATCAGTCTCTAGGATTAGCTCTAAAGAATCAGCATTTGAATTTTGAATATGGTTCAAAGTTGATTCAACAACTTTAGGAATATCTAAAAATTTGATTTTATTTTTTAAAAATGCTTCAACCGCGATTTCGTTTGCAGCATTTAAGATCGCAGGGGCCAATCCTCCAGATTTCATTGCTTCACGAGCCAATTGCAGCGCTGGAAAGCGCACAGTATCAGGCTGCTTAAAATTAAGCGTATCGTTTACAAATAAATCTAGCGGAGGAACATGTGTTTCAATCCGATTTGGCCATGCAAATGCATGTGCAATCGGCGTACACATATCAGGATTACCCATTTGAGCCAAAGTACTACCATCAACATACTGAACCATTGAGTGAATAATACTTTGTGGGTGCACAACCACTGTAACAAAATGTTCTTGAATTGAAAATAAATGACAGGCCTCGATCAACTCGAGACCTTTGTTCATTAGCGTTGCCGAATCAACTGATATCTTCTGCCCCATAGACCAATTAGGGTGCTTACAAGCCTGTGCAGGTGTCACCTTACTGAGCTCATCTAGCGTATGATGCAAAAATGGCCCCCCAGAAGCAGTCAACAAAATTTGTGAAACACCTAACTGGGGTTTACCACCTGTATCTAATTGTAAATAATTTTGAGGCAGGCACTGAAATATTGCGTTATGTTCAGAATCTACAGGTAATAATAAGGCTTTATTCTCTTTAGCGGCCTTCATCATGATGTCACCAGACATCACCAACGATTCTTTATTTGCTAGAAGAACACGCTTACCCGCTTGAACAGCAGCGAGTGTTGGCAACAATCCCGCTGCACCCACTATGGCCGCCATCACAATATCCACCTGTGGATGCTCAGCAACAGCGATCAAACCAGATTCATCAGAGAGAATTTCGGTTGAAGTGATATTTTTTAATTTGAAAAATTGATGTAGTTCATCCACTTTCGCCGCAGGTACAACAGCATACTGTGGATGATACTGTTGACATATTTCGCTTAACTGCTCTACACGACTAAATGCAGATACCGCAAAAACATTGTACTTCTCTGGATGTCGATCAATGACTTTTAAGGTACTTTGTCCAATTGAACCTGTTACACCTAATATACATACTGATTGAGACATCTATAAATCTACACCAACAAGTTTTAAAACAAATATTCCCGCAGCAAAAATAGGTGCGGCAGCAAGCAATGAATCAATGCGATCTAATACACCACCATGACCAGGCAAAATACGACCTGAATCCTTAATGCCTGCACGGCGCTTAATCATTGATTCAAATAAATCACCTTGTACTGAACTAAATACTGTCAGCACAGATAGAAGTAAAAATAGAATGTGCTCTACTGCGGTTAAATCTAAATAGTTAAATTGTACAAACAAGATAACAATAATTACGGTAATTACACCACCGATCAGCCCTTCGATAGATTTATTCGGGCTAACCTCTGGCGCAAGTTTTCGCTTACCAAGTTTCCTACCTACAAAATAAGCACCACTATCTGCACCCCACACCAAGAGGAATAAATACATGAGCCACCAAGGTGAACTTGTCCAGACTTCATATATTGCTGATACTGCAGCACTGATAATCACAACACCGATCAAATTCAGTGAAGTGTTATACCAAGCATCATAAAGAGGATATTGTTTAACCCAGTAAATGGTAATAATCCAAGTGATAATCGAAGCACTCCATAACAGCAGTGCTAGATCATCAAAATAAAGTGCAATAGCAGAAAATACAGCAGTGATTACACCAAAGCATCCTGCTTTAAACTTATTCACTTGTTCAGTTTGACGAGGCATGAGTTTAAACCACTCATAGCCTGCCCCCCCGGCAGCGATAATCATTAACGCTAACATTGGATAAATGGACGTAGTCGCAAACATACAGCTCAAGACTACAGCCACTAAAATCAATGCGGTAATTATCCGCTCTAACATTATTAGTTCTCTATTTTCTCTTGTTGGACCTGCTCAGAAGTTTTTCCAAAGCGCCTTTCTCGCCCTAAAAACACACCAAAGGCATGATCCAATTCTTCTGTTGTGAATTCTGGCCACAACGTCTCAGTAAAATACAACTCAGCATATGCAGATTGCCATAATAAAAAATTAGACAACCGATAATCACCACCAGTACGAATCAATAAATCGACTGGAGGTAAGTCACCTAAACTGACATGCTGAGCAAACAAATCAACATCAACTTGATCAACATCAATTTTTTGTTCTTTGACGAGTTGTGCGATTGTTTTAGCAGTTTGTGCGATATCCCACATTCCGCCATAACTCACAGCAATTGTGAGCGTCATTTCTGTGAAAGTAGCAGTCCTTTGTTCTGCTTGCAACATTAATTGTTGCAATTCTGGCGTCAAACGAGAGCGATCCCCAATGAATCTTAGCCCAATTTGGAACTTAATCATTCGAGGAATTTGTTCATTAATCGTCTCTTCCAACAGTTTCATGAGCAAATCAACTTCGTATTGAGGTCGATTCCAGTTTTCACTTGAGAAGGCATAGACAGTAAGTGCTTTCACACCCACTTTACGACAATGTTCTACAATCGGATCAAGGACATTTTTTCCTTCACGGTGTCCATCACCTTTTTGTAGATGTTTCTTTTTTGCAAAACGATTGTTGCCATCCATAATGATGGCAACATGTTGTGGCAGAAGCTCTGCTGAGATGGTCATTATATAGCTTAGACCTTCATCAACTCTGCTTCTTTTGCTGCTAAACGCTTTTCAACTTCAGCAACAAATTTATCTGTGATCTTTTGGATTTCATCGCCCGCACGACGCTCATCATCTTCAGAAATTTCTTTTTCTTTCAACAATGCTTTAATATCACCCAATACATCACGGCGAATATTACGAATCGCAACTTTTGCATTTTCAGCTTCGTTACGTGCTACTTTTTGCATATCACGACGTGTTTCTTCAGTTAATGCCGCCATTGGAACACGAATTGAATCAGCAGTAATTGGGTTCAAACCTAAATCTGACTCACGAATTGCTTTATCAATTGCAGCAACCATAGTGCGCTCGAAAGGTTGAACAAGTAATGTACGCGAATCTTCAACACCAATGTTAGCAACTTGGTTTAATGGCACATCAGAGCCATAGTAAGGAACCATTACGCCATTAAGAATTGATGGATGTGCACGACCTGTACGAACTTTAGCAAAACCATGCTCTAATGAGTCCAATGATTTATTCATGCGCTCTTCAGCATCTTTTTTAAGATCGTTAATCATGTGATCTTCCTTACCTAATTCTCAAAATTTAAATCAAAATAGTGTTTAGTATAAATAGCTTTGAAAGCCACGTACATCAATTAGTAACGTGAGTACCTTCTTTTTCACCCATAACCACTGACAATAACGCACCTGATTTATTCATATCGAATACTTGAAGTGGAACATTGTGGTCACGACATAAGCAAATCGCAGTTAAATCCATTACACCAAGCTTCTCATCTAAGACTTGGTCGAATGTTAATGCATCATATTTAACAGCATCTTCATATTTGCTTGGATCTTTATTGTAGACACCATCTACCTTCGTCGCTTTGAGAATTAAGTTAGCCTCAATCTCAATACCACGTAAGCATGCAGCCGTATCTGTCGTAAAGAATGGATTACCAGTACCCGCCACAAACACACAAACTTCACCATTATTTAAATGACGAATCGCATCACGGCTAGAATATGATTCTACAACTGTACCGATTGGTAATGCTGACATTAAACGGGTTTTAATATTACGACGTACCAATGCATCTCGTAGCGCCAAACCGTTCATCACAGTTGCTAGCATACCCATTTGATCACCTGTTACGCGACCAACCAACCCATCTTGCTGTAATTGGCTACCACGATAAAGGTTACCACCACCCACAACGATACCAACTTGCACACCTAGACCAACCAAGTGAGCAATAGATAAAGACATTTGATCAAGCACTTGTGCATCGATACCCATATCTTTATTGCCTGCTAGCGCTTCACCCGAAAGTTTTAGCAGAATACGACCAAAGCGTGGTTTTTTAGAATCTAACATTACAAACTCCAATATCCGAATTCATTTATATGTATTACTTCAAACAATTATGCGGTTTTAATTTCAATCAATTCTGCATAAAGGTCGTATTCATCCGCATCAGTGATTTTAACAACCAGTAAATCACCTGCTTTAATCATGCTCTTATCAATATCTTCCACAAAGACATTTCCATCAATTTCAGGGGCATCTGCATAAGAACGCGCCACTGCAACTGGAAACTCTTCTTCTAGATCATCAACCAGCACAGTCATGGTTTGACCAATACGCTTTTGTAATTTTGCAGCAGAAATTTCTTGCTGAACCTGCATAAAGCGTTCGTAGCGTTCCTGTTTAATTTCTTCAGGCACATGATCTGGCAGATCATTTGCAGTTGCACCTTCAACTGGAGAGTATGTAAAACAACCAACGCGATCGAGCTGAGCTTCTTTCAACCAATCTAGAAGTTGCACGAAATCTTCTTCAGTTTCACCCGGGAAGCCAACAACAAATGTTGAACGAATGACTAAATCAGGACACTTTTCACGCCAAACTTTTAAACGCTCTAGCGTGTTTTCACTATGCGCTGGACGCTTCATCAGTTTTAAAATTTTAGGGCTAGCGTGTTGGAATGGAATATCTAAGTAAGGCAAGATCTTACCCTGTGCCATCAAATCGATAACTGCATCAACATGTGGATATGGGTAGACATAATGCAGACGCACCCAAATACCCAATTGACCTAATGCTTCACACATATCATAGAACTTAGTTTTTACAGGCTGACCATTCCAAAAATCAAGCTTGTATTTTGTATCTACACCATATGCCGAAGTATCTTGAGAAATAACCAAGACTTCCTTTACACCAGATCGTTTTAAAGCCGCCGCTTCTTCTAATACAGAACCAACTGGGCGAGATACGAGATCGCCACGCATACTTGGAATAATACAAAAGGTACAACGGTGGTTACAGCCTTCAGATATCTTCAAATATGCATAATGTTTTGGTGTTAATCGAATACCTTGTTCTGGCACAAGATCAATAAAAGGATTGTGCTTAGGAGGCTCAGGAACATATTGATGCACAGCTTCCATTACTTCTTGATAAGCTGCTGCACCAGTAACTTTAAGTACGTTTGGATGCATTTGACGAATTTTTTCTTCATCTTTACCCAAACAACCTGTTACGATGACGCGACCGTTCGCACTCATCGCCTCGCCAATCGCGTCTAATGACTCTTGTACTGCAGATTCAATAAAACCACAGGTATTAACAACAACTAAATCAGCACCGTCATAATCCGACGCTACATCATAACCTTCAGTTTTTAACTGAGTAAGAATTCGCTCGGAATCTACCAATGCCTTAGGACAACCTAAAGAAACAAAACCGACTTTGGGGGATTTCATGAATCTGCGCTCCACTAGAATCCGCGTATTGTATGTCTTTTCAATTCATAAAAACAGTTGAAAACCCCACTCTTTGCATAACGCACCAAAATATTCCCATAAATTTTAAAAAATATTGCAATCGCACCAATATGATGCATTATTAAATAAACCTAACTTTACATGAATGCTTTGCAAACGCTTCGCACATTTTTTCTTAATAAATGCGTTCATTTTAGTTGTATTTAACGATTTCAAACAAAGTTGGCTCATATTTTGCTTTATTTGGGGACGTTAAAATTAAATAACTCCCTCTTTGTGAGCAGTGATGGAAAAACACATAGATGCAATTGCTCTATTTTAAGACAGGATTTTGAGGTTAATGAATCAACAACCAACGATTGATTACCGTTTACTCGTAGACAACTTGAGCACTGCGATACTTTTAGTCGATAGTGAATTAAATATTTTTTATTTAAATTCCTCATGTGAAGCACTCTTTGATATCAGCTTATTAAGAGCATCAGGTCAATCTGTGCTCAGTATTTTACAATCTCCAGGTGATTCATTTAACACAGAAGAAGCACTCACGAATACATTACTCACGGGGCAAGCTTATACCCGCCGTGAAGCGACTATTATTGTGAACTTTAAAGATGTACATGTTGACTATTCTGTTGCCCAACTTAACACTGGCAAAATTTATCACCCCCTCCTTCTGATTGAACTCAATCCAATTGATCGAATGTTGAAAATTTCTAAAGAAGAAAATTTTATTCAACAACATCAGGTCGCACGCCAATTAATCAGAGGTGTCGCGCACGAGATTAAGAATCCATTAGGGGGCATACGTGGCGCAACTCAATTATTGGCACGTAGTTTAAATGACCCTGAATATAAAGAATTTACGGACATTATTATTAGTGAAGTAGATCGCCTGAGAAATCTTGCTGACACAATGCTCGGCTCTCGGCAGTTACCAAGCTATGAACCTGTAAATGTTCACGAGCCTTTGGAGCGTGTTCGTTCGTTAATTGTGAATCAAACAAAAAAGAAAATTAAAATTACTCGTGATTATGATCTTTCCTTACCTGATGTTGAAGCAGATCGGGATCAACTTATTCAAGTGATGTTGAACATCAGTGTAAATGCTGTTCAGGCCATGACTGAAAACAAAGAGTTTTTTCAAGACACTCAACCTGAATTAACCCTCCGTACACGTATTCATCGCCTTGTCACGATTAACGGAACTTTACATCGCTCAACTGTTCGAATTGATATCGAAGATAACGGCCCTGGTGTTCCAGAGGAAATTTTAGAGTCCGTATTTTATCCATTAGTCACAGGGCGTGCTAAAGGAACAGGCTTAGGTCTGAGCATCGCGCAAAATATTATGCATCAACACAATGGAATGATTGAATGCCAATCTGTTCCGGGCAAAACCGTATTTAGTCTTTATATACCTTGGGAGTTAAACCATGTCGCGAAATAAAATTTGGGTAATAGATGACGATCGCGCCATGCGTTGGGTTCTAGAAAAAACATTTAAAGAAGAAGGTTTAGATGTTACCAGTTTCGAAGAGGCTCAATCTGCACTGGATCAGTTACTTGATGATACACCTGATGTAATTTTGACTGATATACGTATGCCAGGAATTGATGGTCTTACCTTTCTCGCTAAAGTCAAAGGTCATTATCCTGATCTACCTGTGATCATCATGACGGCGCATTCGGATCTAGAGTCAGCGGTATCAAGCTATCAAACGGGTGCTTTTGAATATTTACCAAAACCATTTGATATTGATGAGGCTTTAGCACTTGTCAATCGTGCCATCATGCACATTAATAAGCTCCAACAACAAGAATCTGCGAAATCAACCGTACAGCCAATTCAATCAACCGAGATCATTGGAGAATCTCCTGCAATGCAGGAAGTCTTCCGAGCAATTGGACGTTTGTCGCAATCACACATTACGGTATTAATTAATGGTGAGTCAGGTACAGGTAAAGAGTTAGTCGCTCATGCATTGCATCGTCATTCACCACGTAGCAGCAAGCCATTTATTGCGCTTAATATGGCTGCCATTCCGAAAGATTTGATTGAAACTGAATTATTTGGTCATGAAAAAGGTGCATTCACTGGCGCTAATACTCAGCGACAAGGTCGTTTTGAGCAAGCCAATGGCGGTACATTATTCCTTGATGAAATTGGGGACATGCCATTCGAAACCCAAACGCGTTTATTGCGTGTTTTAGCTGATGGCGAGTTTTATCGCGTCGGTGGACACATTCCAGTGCGTGTTGATGTCCGCATTGTCGCTGCGACTCACCAAGATCTAGAAAAATTAGTACATGATGGACGCTTCCGTGAGGATCTTTATCATCGTCTGAATGTAATTCGTATTCATATTCCTAAACTTGCTCACCGCTCGGAAGACATTCCGATGCTCGCACAACACTTTCTCGCACGAGCAGGTAAAGAACTTGGTGTAAGTCCAAAGATTTTACGTACAGAAACTATTGAATACATGAAACAGTTGCCTTGGCAAGGTAATGTACGTCAACTTGAAAACACATGTCGCTGGCTGACAGTGATGATTACTGGAAGAGAGGTTTACCCAGAAGATCTTCCTTCTGAGTTAAAACAACTACCAATCCAAAAATTTGATGATCCAAATCATCCACACAATCAAGCAGATCGTATCGCTATTCAGCATTGGGATGAGTTGCTTAGTCAGTGGGCTGTACAAAAACTCAAAAATGGCGAAATGAAATTATTGGATATCGCCACGCCTATGTTTGAACGCACCTTAATTAATGCTGCACTACAACAAACTCGAGGAAGAAAACGCCATGCTGCTGAGCTTTTAGGTTGGGGTCGCAATACCTTGACTCGTAAGCTAAAAGAATTAGGAATGGATACTGCTGAAGATGATGAAGATGAAGTTGTAAGCACTACTGCCGAGTAAACTTCTAGATTTAGGTTAATCAACACAATTGATTAACCTATTCTTCATCATAATTCTAAAATTTTAAATCATGCTCAATATAAAATACAAAAAGATGAGTCCAAATGAACAATAATCACTTAAAGCATAAAACTTATCTAGGTATCATCTTCTGCCTTATTTCTTCACCCTCCTTTGCCACAGTCGGCGGTCCGGAGACAATAGAAGTACTAGGTTCAGATATTAAAGATCAGAAAATATATTATTTACGCCATTACCATGATGAATCTGGTCGACCACCAACACTTTATTATTATTTGCTCAACAGCAGAAACCCACATAAAGCGATTGAGGTTCAATCCATTTATACCCCATTAAATAGCAGAAATCACATTACTGAAACTCAGCATACGCTTCGCAAAATTCAAAGTATTCAAGCTCGCCTTGTTAAACCAGCGCCATTAAGCCCTAAGACTGCTAACCTAAAATTAAATAAACAAAGAGAACAGACTGGAAATTTTTGGTTAAACGTGCCTGAAATTAAAGTAAGTAAATTCCAATCTCAGGTACAACTCAGCCAAAGTTCTAAACCTTCAATGTATAAAAGCCAACAATTCGAGAATATTCGATATCATCGTAATTTACCTCAGATCAAAAAACTTTACGCATTTCCTAACACTTTCCCCAATTATCGCGTTGCAGTTATTAGTTATATGGGTATTCCTACTGAAACAGGCTACGAAAAACAAGATGCCATTTTACTCAGCTCAACAAAATAAAAAGCTCCCGAAGGAGCTTTTTTTATGCTTTTCAAGCACGTTGTTCAATTGGTACAACTTTGCGCAATTCAGGTCCTGTGTAATCCGCACTTGGGCGAATAATACGGTTGTCCGCACGTTGCTCCATCACATGTGCCGCCCATCCTGTTACACGAGACATCACAAAAATTGGCGTGAATAGTTTCGTTGGTATACCCATAAAGTGATAAGCAGAAGCATGGAAGAAATCAGCATTACAGAATAATTTTTTCTCTCGCCACATGACTTCTTCACAACGTACTGATACTGGATATAAAACAGTATCTCCTACATCCTTAGCCAAACGCTCAGACCATACCTTAATAATCCCATTACGTGGATCATTGTCTTTGTAAATTGCATGACCAAAGCCCATGATTTTTTCTTTGCGTTCGAGCATACCCAGCATTTCGCGCTCAGCTTCTTCAGGAGATTTCCATTGCTCAATCATATCCATTGCCGCTTCATTTGCACCGCCATGCAGTGGACCACGCAAAGAACCAATCGCACCTGTAATACACGAATGTAAATCTGATAACGTCGAAGCACACACACGTGCCGTAAATGTTGAAGCGTTAAATTCATGTTCTGCATAGAGAATTAAAGAAACATTCATGACTTGTTCATGCAATTCATTAGGTTTTTCGCCACGCAATAAATGCAAGAATTGAGCACCAATTGAGTCGTCATCAGTATTTTCTTCGATACGAACACCATCATGGCTATATCGATACCAATAACAAATAATGGCTGGCAATGTTGCCAAAATACGATCAGCTATATCTTGCTGTTCACCAAAGGACTGTTCTGTTTCTAAGTTACCCAACATAGAAACACCTGTACGCATAACATCCATAGGATGTGAATCTGCTGGGATACGTTCAAGCACTTCTTTTAATGCTTGCGGTAACGCTCTCAGTGATTTTAGTTTTGCTTTATAGTCCGCAAGTTGTTGCGCCGTAGGTAGTTCACCAAAGAAAATTAAATATGCAACTTCTTCAAATTGGCAATTTTCCGCCAAATCCTGAACATCATAACCACGATATGTTAAGCCTGCACCACTTTTCCCAACGGTTGAAAGTGCTGTTTTACCTGCGACTTGTCCACGCAATCCTGCGCCAGTCAATACTTTTCCTTCAGCCATTTTTTTATTTCTCCTGAGTGAATAGCTTATCTAGTGTATTTTCGAAAGTATGATAATCAAGGAACTCGTATAATTCTTTTCGTTGTTGCATTTTATCAATAACATTCACTTGCGTGCCGTCTTTACGAATTGAATGCATCACTTCTAATGCTGCTTTCTGCATCGCACGTGTCGCAGACAATGGGTATAACACCATTGAAATTCCCTGTTCTGCTAGCTCTTCGGTCGTATAATAAGGGGTATCACCAAATTCAGTGATATTCGCTAGCACAGGCACACCAACAGCATCACAGACTGTTTTATACATCGTTATGTCAGTCATCGCTTCCGCAAAAATAGCATCAGCTCCAGCTTCAACACATGCACATGCACGATCAATGACAGCTTGAAGCCCTTCTTTTTGCAGTGCATCCGTACGTGCCATGACCACGAAATTAGAATCAGTTTTTGCATCAACAGCAGCCTTAATACGGTCTACCATTTCTTGTTGTGACACAATTTCTTTATTCGGACGATGTCCGCAGCGTTTTTGCGCAACTTGGTCTTCAATATGAACTGCAGCAGCTCCAGCAGCGATCATTTGCTTGATACTTCGTGCAATATTAAATGCACCGCCCCAACCTGTATCAATATCCACAAGCAAAGGCGTATCTACACGTTCAGTGATACGACGAACATCTTCAAGCACATTATCTAAACTCGTCATTCCCAAATCAGGAAGACCATAGGAATAGTTTGCAACACCTGCGCCTGATAGATAAATTGCTTTATAGCCAACTTGTTTTGCCATCATTGCTGCATATGCATTTACAGTTCCGATGATTTGTAATGGCTTTTCCACTTCTAATGCTTGTCTAAATCTTAAGCCTGCAGACGATTGTTCTGTCATATTCCTTTCCACAGTGTTTACTATAATTATCGAGTTTTTAGTATATCTATAAATTTAGTTTGATATATGACCTTTTAGTATTTTTGCTCTAAAACTTTAGTCATATAAAAATGAATTATCATTCATTTTTTGATTTTGTTATTATTTTGAGTGTCAGGCGTTAAGTGCTTTAATTTGTTATACTCCATCTTCAATTTCATTTTCGCTATTGTTACTGCATGCAACATCCATTTCCGCATATTGAAACTTCTGGTTGTGATATGCCCCATACTCGCCGTGGTCAAGAACGACGTTTAGCATTATTGCTAAGCGCCAATACGCTATTCTTGGAACGTGGCTACGATGCTGTGTCTTTGGATGATATTGTTCAACATGCTGGAGGCTCCAAAGCATCTATTTATAAATATTTTGGCGGCAAAGAAGGCCTTTTTACTGCTATATGTGATTATCGACGTGAACTCTTTTTTAAAGATATCTGTGTTGCATATGATCCAGATCATGGCGATTTTAGATCTTATCTGATACATACACTACTTAACTTTCATCGCCACATTAAAAAAGAAGATCACACTGCCTTTATGCGCCTCGTGATTGAGCAATCCCAAAAAAATCCAGAACTTGCTCTTTATTTGCACGAAAAAGGCCCTAAACATATCCAGTTAGCGATCGCAAATGCATTAGAAAATGCGCATAAACTTGGTGTGTTAAAATGTGAAAATCCTTTATTTTCTGCTCAATTATATTTTGGAATCTTAAGAAATTTAGAATGGAAGATTTTAATGGGGATACCAGTACTTGAAACCGATCAAGAAACCATCGAATACATCAGCTATTCTGTCGATCGCTTCCTAGATGGGCACCAAAAAGTCTAGTTTTTTTGCAATTCTCTTTACATATAGTATATTAGTCGATTCTCGTTTTTTTCATCAACCAACAATTATTGGTCGTCTCACTCACTATTTTGACGAAACAATGATTGTGGAGTAACCATGGCTCTACGACATTTTCTTACTTTACGTGACCTTTCAACTGCAGAATTAAATCGCATTATTGATCGTGCTATAGAATTAAAACGCATGCAGCATAATCATGAAGTCTACCAACCCTTTGTTGGTAAAGTAATGGGAATGATTTTTGAAAAATCGAGCACACGTACCCGTGTTTCTTTTGAAGCGGGTATGACCCAATTTGGTGGTAGTGCAATCTTCCTTTCGTCCCGCGATACACAATTAGGTCGCGGCGAACCGATTGAAGACTCAGCTCGCGTTATTTCAAGCATGCTTGATATTGTGATGATTCGTACTTTTGGCCACGATATTGTCACTCGTTTTGCAGAATATTCTAAAGTCCCAGTTATTAATGCACTGACCGATGATCACCACCCTTGCCAATTGCTTGCTGATGTTCAAACATTCGTAGAACACCGTGGCGCTATCCAAGGCAAAACCGTTGCATGGATTGGTGATGGTAATAATATGTGTAACTCATATATCGAAGCTGCACATATGTGGGGCTTTAAGCTCAAGATTGCATCACCAAAAGGTTATGAACCAAAACTTGAATTTCTCTCTGAATTCGCGCACTGCGCCGAAGTTGTAGACTCTGCTGAAGATGCTGCAGTGAATGCTGACCTTATCGTTACTGATGTTTGGGCCAGCATGGGACAAGAAGAAGAGCAAAAAATTCGTGAAAAAGCTTTTGCTGATTTTCAAGTCAATGAACGTCTAATGGATCTTGCTCATCCAGACTGTTTATTTATGCACTGCTTGCCTGCCCATCGCGGTGAAGAAATTTCAGAAAATATGCTCGATCATAAAAATGCTGTGGTATGGGATGAAGCTGAAAACCGCCTTCACGCTCAAAAAGCACTTGTTGAGTTCCTCATCAATGAAAGCTTAAAAAAAGATTAATTTCATCCACTAAAAAAGCACCCTCGGGTGCTTTTTTATTTTCTAAATCTTAATGATCATCTTTTAAATATTTAGGTTCTTTTGGAAGTTGCCAACTACAAAAGAAACATACGATTAAAATAATGATCACGTAAATAAAAAATGAATTTTCAATTCCTGCGGCCTTAAACTGCAAGGCAACAGAAGGTGCAGAACCACCAAATACAGCATTACCTATCGCATAAGAGAAACCTACACCCAACGCACGAACATGCGGAGGAAACATTTCAGCTTTTACAATCCCACCAATAGAGGTATACAAACTAAGCAATAGCATAAGGAAAATCAGAAGCATCGCTACAATGAATGGAGTTTCGCTGAAATATCTCATCCCGATTGCCATGACTGGGTAGATAAATATAGCCATTAGACCACTAAATAACAGCATAGAATTTCTGCGACCAATACGATCTGATAATGCACCAAAGAATGGTTGTGCCACCATGAGTACAAAAATACAGGCTGTCATCATCAACCCTACCGTTTTAGGGTCTATTCCAATATTGGTAAGGTAAGTTTTTGAGTAAACTGTAATCACATAGAAACTAAGAGAGCCTGCTGAAGTATAACCAACTACCAATAGGAAAGTTTTCCAGTGATTTTTAAAAAGCTCACGAAGTGTACCAGAATCTTCTTTGTCACTTTCATCACTAGATAAAGTCTCTTCTAATCTACTTCTCGCTAATAAAGATAAAATTGCTGCAACACCACCAATAATAAATGGAATTCGCCATCCCCCATCATAAAGCTGCTGTTCAGACATAAATGCTAAGAATATTACACCCAATAAACTTGCAAGGAGTTGACCACCCGTGAGCGTTACGTATTGAAATGATGAAAAAAAGCCACGTTGACCTTTTAAACCCAATTCACTCATATAAGTCGCCACAGCACCATATTCACCACCAACGGATAAGCCTTGAAGCAATCGAACCATTAATAATAAAAACGGTGCAGCCATACCTACTTGTTCATACGTTGGTAATGCTGCGAACATGAAAGAACTTATAGCCATCAATATAATCGAGATGACCATTGATTTTTTTCGACCGTGTTTATCTGCAATTCGACCAAAAAGCCAACTACCGATAGGCCGCATAAAAAAGCTTGCTGCAAATACACCCCACACATAGATGGCTTGGGTAGAACTATCCATATCTGGCGCAGTTAAAGCTTGGGTAAAATATACAGCAAATACTGCATAAATATAAAAATCGAACCATTCAACTAAATTACCTGAAGCTGCACCAATAATTCCTTTGATACGGCTGGTTTTTTCTTGCTTGGAATATGTTGTAGACAAATGAAAAATCCTTATTCTAATTACATCGTTTATTGTCGAATAATGATGAAACTCTGAAGTATTTCAAAATTATAGGCGGAAAATATATGCCTATTTCATGCCAATTTAAAAAGCCTTTATGTAAATTTTATTAAATAGGCTTCTAAATTTTTCTCAAAAATATTCAAGGTCGATTTATTATTAATTTAATTAAACAGACTTTCTCCTATGACAACTCACCGAATTAAGCCTTGTGGCTGTAAAATGATAATCAGCGCCCCGAAAATAACCACTCCGCCACCAATGATATCCCATTTAGTAAGATCCATTTGATCCACAAACTTTAACCACAACAATGCCGAACAAATATAAATACCTCCATATGCAGCATATATTCGACCTGATGCTGCTGGATGCAAAGTCAATAACCACACAAAAGCAGCGAGTGCGACAAAAGTGGGTAGCCACAACCAATGCGAACGCCCTTGATTTAGGATCAAATATGGAAAGTAACACCCTAATATTTCCATCAGTGCTGTCAGAAAAAATAAAGCTGTCGTAGATATTACTTTTGTAACTTGTATGTCCATACTTTCACCCAAAAATTAAAGCCCGTTTAAATAAACGGGCTTTAATACAATTAATAACACACTATGCTGGTTCAGCTGCAGAATCTTCAAATACTTCCAACTTTAATCCAACAGCTTTGCCATCTTCTTTTTTAACTGTTACTGCTACATTACCGCCGTTTTCAGCCAACTCACCAAATAAAATCATTTCAGCAAGCGGCTTTTTCAAATGCTCTTGAATCAAACGCTGCATTGGACGAGCACCCATCAGACGATCATAACCATTTTCACTTAACCAATCTCGTGCAGACTGATCTACTTCTAAAACAACTTTTTTGTCATCAAGTTGAGCTTGAAGTTCTGTAAGGAATTTATCTACTACAGAATCGATTACTGTCGTAGGTAGAGCTTTAAATTGAATAACCCCATCTAAGCGGTTTCTAAACTCTGGTGTAAATGCCTTCTTCATTGCTTCCTGATTATCACGACTATTATCTTGCTCTGTAAAACCAATACTTGTACGGGAAATACTTTCAGCGCCAATATTCGTTGTTAACACAATAATGACATTTCTGAAGTCTGACTTACGACCATTATTATCAGTTAATGAACCATGATCCATGACTTGCAGCAATAAATTAAACACATCAGGATGTGCCTTTTCAATCTCATCCAATAACAATACACAATGTGGATTTTTATGTATTGCGTCAGTCAGTAAGCCACCTTGATCAAAACCAACATAACCTGGAGGTGCACCAATTAAACGTGAAACCGCATGGCGTTCCATATATTCAGACATATCAAATCTGACTAATTCAACACCGAGCAGTTTTGCAAGTTGTTTTGTCACCTCGGTTTTACCTACACCAGTAGGTCCTGCAAATACGAAACTACCAACTGGCTTATCTGGTGCTTTAAGCCCAGCTCGTGACAACTTAATTGCAGAGGATAATGCGGTAATCGCCTCATCTTGACCAAATACAACTCGTTTAAGATCACGCTCTAAATGCTCAAGCACAGATTTATCATCTTTGGACACAGTTTTAGGTGGAATTCGTGCAATTTTAGAAACAATATCTTCAACATTTTCAACTGTAATCAAAGTGTTATCTTGATCAGCTTTTAAACGTCGTTGTGCCCCTGCTTCATCTATTACGTCAATCGCTTTATCTGGGAGGAAGCGATCATTGATAAATTTAGCCGATAACTCAACTGCAGAAACAAGAGCTGCGTCATCATATTGAACTTTATGAAATTCTTCAAATTTAGACTTGAGTCCACGAAGAATATCAATTGTTTCATTAATTGATGGCTCATTAACATCAATTTTTTGGAACCGGCGTGATAATGCATGATCTTTTTCAAAAACTTGACGATATTCTTGAAACGTTGTTGAGCCAATGCAACGTAAAGTACCATTTGCCAATGCAGGTTTGATTAAATTCGATGCATCCATAGTGCTACCCATACTTGAGCCTGCACCAATGATCATATGAATTTCATCAATAAACAAAATTGCTTCTGGCTTCTTCTTTAGAGCATTTAACAATTGCTTTAATCGTTTCTCAAAGTCACCACGGTATTTTGTACCTGCAACAAGTGCACCGATATCTAAACTATATACTTCCGCATTCAGCAGTGGCTTTGGTGCTTTATTGTTAACAATCAGCCAAGCCAAACCTTCTGCTATGGATGTTTTACCCACACCTGGATCACCCACCAAAAGCGGATTGTTTTTACGACGTCGGCATAGAATTTGAGCTGCACGTTCAATTTCCTTTTCACGACCAATCAAAGGATCAGTTTTACCCTTTAAAGCTTCTGCGTTGAGATTTAAGGTATAAAGCTCTAATGGACCTGCATTTGCTGAGGCTGAATTGTCACCATCTAAGTCATCCGTTTCTTCTTCAGCTGGAACATCTTCCTTACGCGCACCGTGTGAAAGATATTGAGTTAAAGTAAGACGATTGATTTGGTGGCGTTTTAACAAATAAACCGCAAATGAATCTCGTTCTGAGTACATTGCAACCAGTACATCTGCACCCTCAACTGTCCGATCTCCACCACTAGACTGAACATGGAAAATTGCACGTTGTAATATACGATCAAAGCTTTCTGTAGGATGAGGTGCTTGCTCAGCATTATCGCCTAATTTAGGCGTATGTTGCTCTACATACTCTTCAAGCTCTTTACGTAAACTGACAATTTCTGCACCGCAGGCTTTTAGTGCATTCACTGCAGAATCATTATCTAAAAGTGCGAGTAACAAATGTTCAACTGTAAGAAACTCATGTCTCTTTTGACGAGCCATGCTAACAGCCAAACGCAGTGATACTTCTAATTGACGACTGAGCATGTGATCCCCTTATTCTTGTGGCTCGATCTGGCAAAGTAATGGATGACTTTGAGAGCGCGCATAATTGTTAACTTGATTCGCCTTGGTTTCAGCAATGTCTCTAGGATAGACACCTGCGATACCTTTTCCTTGATAATGTACTGTTAGCATTACTTCAGTAGCTTGGTCAAGATTCAATGCAAAGTATTGTTGTAAAATTTCAATTACAAAATCCATTGGAGTGTAATCATCATTCAACAATACCACATTGTATAAGGGAGGTCGTTTAAATTGCGGTGGTGCTGTTGCTACAGCTAAATCGCCATCGGCTTCATCATTTTGTGCATCACTCAATCGTGGGTTGAAGTGCCAATCCACCAATCCAGATTGTTGAAATGATAATTTAATGTCATTTAGACATTTATGACGTTTATTACTTCGCATAGCACTCTATAATCTATTATTGAGAATTTGCCGCAGCTTGCGGTACTTCAGCTGCAAATGCAGCGGTTGATTCGATTGCTTCACCACGTTGCCAACTAAAACGCTTGGTTTGAGCACTTGAGCCTTTCACACGGATTTCAATAAATTGGGGCGTAAAGCCTTTTGGCATCGTCCAACGACCAGTTAATCGCTGATAATGGTCGAAATTGAATGATTTTTCTGAAATTGGAACAACTAAGACTTCCGTACCTTGAATTAATCTGATTTCAATTTCACCAGATGCTTTACGTTTATTCGGACTGACTTGAACTAAATCAACCTGATATTCATATACATTTTCTGGAAGTGACTTAACAGCTAAATTTTGCACTGTTAAACTCAATCCACCACGTTGTCTCAGCACTTCTCGGAAAATAGCACTCTGACCTTCAATTTGAAGTTTTTCAGCGTTAGTTTGATTTAATGCAACATACATATCGTTTGAGTTAGTTACAGCAACATCACGTTCTTGAACTGAGGTATTTAATTTCTTATTCAGCTCGGATAATTCTTTTTTTTGTTTTTCGACAACTTCAACCAATTGTTCTGCGTCAGCATCGTAACCAACTACGGTTAGACCTTGACGATGACCAACCGTATAGCCCAGAAGTAAACTGCCTGCACATAAGATGATTCCACCCGCCATAAGAGGTTTATTCGATTGAAAAAAACCGATATTTTTTTCATCTTTATGCTGTGACGTATTATTTGATTCTGAGTTTTGCATCGTCATCTCTAATTTATAAAATCAAAACACACATTTAACTGCAAAGTTAAATGTGTGTGAAGTCAAAAAAGGTTTTTTATGGTAATAAACCAATCACGTTAAGGCCTGCATTTTCCGCAAATCCAAACATTAAATTCATGTTTTGAACAGCTTGTCCTGCTGCACCTTTCACCAAGTTATCTTGGGCAACTAAAATGACTAACTTTGTTGGTTGTGGTTTATACAACGCAATACGTAAATCATTTGATCCACGAACAGAACGAGTTTCTGGTGAACTTCCTGCCGGCATAACATCAACAAACTGCTCGTTTTGGTAGAACTGTTCGTAAATTACTTGCAAATCGGCTTGCTGACCTGCTTCTGTTAAGTCGATATATATTGTAGATAACATGCCACGAATCATCGGCACCAAATGCGGAACAAAAAGGATATTGTCAAATACACCTTTCTGTCCTGATATATTTTCAAGCGCTTCAACAATTTCAGGATGATGGCGATGCCCTACAACACCGTAGGCTTTGAAGTTATCAGCATTTTCAGTATAGATCATGCCTAAACTTGCTTTGCGTCCAGCTCCAGATACACCAGATTTTGCATCAATAATAATACTTTCAGGTTTTATCAATACTTCTGAAGATCTAAGTACAGGCGCCAAACCAATTTGAACTGTCGTTGGATAGCAACCAGGATTACCAATGACTTGAGCTTGTTTAATTTTTTCACGATTGAGCTCAGAAAGCCCATACACTGAATTTTTAAGTAGATCTGGACAATCATGCTCCATACCGTACCATTTTTCAAATTGCGCTAAATCCTGCAAACGAAAGTCAGCGGCTAAATCGATTACTTTTGTATTCGCTGCTACTAATTCTTCAGCGTGTTTCATCGCTACACCATGTGGTGTCGCAAAAAACACAACATCGCATGACTTTAATAAATCTAAGCTTAAATCTGAAAACTCTAGATCGGTATGACCACGTAAACTTGGAAACATATCATCGACACGACGACCAGCCTCAGTACGAGAAGTCAGTGCTTTCACTTGAACATTTGGGTGTCGCAGCAAAAGACGCAAAAGTTCAACGCCTGTATATCCTGTACCACCAACAATACCAACTGAAATCACGATATCTACCTCTAAATGACTGTATTCGTTACAGGCAGTAGTATGACAGGAACTTGTGACTTTCTGAACTGTTTTGGATAAGTTTCTTAATGACTTAATTGAGTTTTAAACAAAATTTACAATACGGTTGTCAACTATAATTGACATATTAATTATATATATTAATATATACCTTAATACGCCCAACGCCTCTTCTTAACTTTATTGTTTTGTACGCGTTGGCTTTTTTATTTCCATAACTCCCAGTTTTCCCAAAAATCGACAGAACCGGTCTGATTCAGGTTTACAAAATCACTATTTTGGATTGGAAATTCAGCATACAAAGCTTTTAATCTTTGTCCCCATAAACTGTTTGGACATATAACATCCAGTATCTGCTTTATAATGCACAAATAAAAAAATGGTTTTGAATTATTTAATGAAATTCCTTCTTGAAATTCTATTAAATTAGATCGATCCACAATATTAGCATTCCAAAGACGACTATGATGTGCTGAAATATTTCTAATATGATTTAAACTACGCAACCATTGGCTAAATATTTGACCATCTTTAACTTTATATTTTTTGGCAATGGCATCTTTGTTCACTATCTTCATACCTGAATATAAAGTTGACATCATACCAAAGTCCCACAATTCAATTGAGACCCAAATTGGCAACTTCCCACTGTAATCATTATTGTAGTGCTTAACAAAATCACTTTTAGAATTGCGTTCAACTGAACCATTTAACTTATTTAGCCAAACTTGGTGCTGTGTTTTTCCAGCATTTTTTCCTTTCTTTATTATCTTTTTAGAAAACTCACCATGAAAAGTAACCCCTTCTAAGTAGGCTAGAGCACTAATTTCACCTAAACAGTAAGCAATATCTACCCTTATTGCCATTTCAATTCTTTCAATAGCATCAAGCACTAATAATCTTAATTTTTTATCGAATACATAAAGCTTTACAACCTGTTCAAAAGTTACCCCAGAAATGAATTCATCTTTTTTAATATAAGATTTGGGCTCATTTTGACGAAATGGATACCAATATCCACTCAATCGATAGTAACCCAATCTCTCTAAGTATTTTAAAGCTGCTTGTCGATTTGTTATAACTAAACCTCTAGATTCTAAGATGTCTAACTGTTCCGCAAATGACTTCCATTTTTTTAAATCTTTTTCCATATTATTCTTCTTTAAATCCACCAATATGGCAACGGTGTTATTTTTAATTTTTTTCGGTTAAGTTTAAAATCTGGATCATACTTCGCCACTTCCGCCCAAAACTGAGCACTATGATCAAAATGCTTTGTATGTGCTAATTCATGCACACAAACATAGCGTATTATTTCCTGAGGAAAAAGCACCAAAGCACTATTCAACATAATGTCATGACGTGCTGTACAACTTCCCCACCGCGTTTTTGGCTGACGAATCTTACAGCCATGATAAGCTAAACCACACTGATCAGATACTTGAGCTAGATATACAGGCAGATGCTGTTTAGCATAATCAATAACAAAGGCTTTTAAATATTGTTCAGGCTGACGATCACTCACACACAGCTCATTCATCACTGAATCAAACTTATAGTTGAATTTCTGCTGAATATATTGAATTTGAATAGGATTTTCTAAATTAAATAACTGTAAAGATAAAGGTAAAACGCGATCAATCTGTTGAATTTTACTTTGTTGTGCCTGCCAAGTTTGAACAATCCAAGCTTCTGAATCTTGAACAAACTGTTGTATTTGTTTATGGGTACAAAACCATGGCGCAGTCACACGAATTGAAGTTCCATCTATACGTAGACGTAGTCTTTTCGATCGAATACTTTTGGTGATTTCAATATCAGGAAGGTCGGATAAATTCATTGTTATTCTTTAAGTATTAAATCCCCCTCAATCCCCCTTTAAGAAAGGGGGAAGAAAAGCCCTTCTATTTAAAAGAGGGATTTGGGGGACATTAGCTCGTCAAGGAGTTAAAATTAAACCGCTGTACGCTCTTCAATACCATTGTTGGTCGCAACAATCGCAATGTCTGCTTTATTCAAAGCAAAGATACCATTACATACCACACCAGGGATATCATTCAATGTTTTTTCAAGCTCAAGTGCATTTAAGATATTTAAGTTATGCACGTCTAAAATCACGTTACCATTGTCGGTCACTACACCTTCACGGTACGCTGGGTCGCCACCTAAAGAGACAATTTTACGTGCAACAGCAGAACGTGCCATTGGAATCACCTCAACAGGAAGTGGAAAATCACGCCCCAACTGATCTACCCATTTAGAATCATCTACGATACAGACGAATTTTTTTGCAATCGATGCCACGATTTTTTCACGTGTCAATGCCGCACCACCACCTTTGATCATGTGCATATGACGATCAATCTCATCTGCACCATCTACATATGCATCAAGACCACCCACTGAGTTCATATCTACCACTTCAATACCCAGCTTCTTCAAACGCTGCGCAGTCGCTTCCGAACTTGCAACTGCAGCTTCTAATTGAAGTTCAGGAAGTAAATCAATCAAAAAGTTAACAGTACTGCCTGTGCCTACGCCTAAAATGCCCCCTTTCGGTAAGTGTTTTAAAGCTGCTTGTGCTGCTGCTTGTTTTTTCTCATCTTGGGTTGCATATAGACTCATGACTTCACTCAACTAATTTGGACTTTTGCAGTTATTTTAAACCGCTAAGCCTTATGGTTTGTTACAATAAGCGCCTATTTTAAACTGTTAGATGGAAAATTAACATGCTGTCTCGTTTGGTTCGACAAATTTTACAAGCAACGGTATACGACGTTGCTATCGAAACCCCACTCGAAGCGGCACCACGAATTAGTGAACGTCTTAACAATAATATTCGTTTTAAACGTGAAGACCTACAACCCGTATTCTCCTTCAAACTCCGCGGTGCCTATAACAGAATCAGCCAACTTCCTAAAGCTCAACTAGAACGAGGTGTCATTACCGCTTCTGCTGGTAACCATGCTCAAGGCGTAGCACTCTCAGGAAAAAAATTAGGAATTCGCGCGATTATTGTGATGCCTAAGACAACACCAGACATTAAAGTCCAAGCTGTAAAGCGTTTAGGTGGTGAAGTCGTACTTCATGGTGATTCTTTTGATATCGCAAATAAATACGCAATTCAACGTGCGCAAGATGAAGGAATGACTTTTATTCCGCCTTATGACGATGAACTCGTTATGGCTGGTCAAGGTACAATTGCCAATGAAATTTTACGTCAATGGCGAGATGTGGATTATGTATTCGTTGCCGTTGGGGGTGGCGGTTTGATTGCAGGTGTTGCTGCTTACCTTGGTGATGTTGCACCACATGTCAAAGTTATTCCTGTGGAATATGATGAGTCAGCTTGTTTAAAAGCCGCTTTAGAAGCAAATGAACGTGTGATTCTGCCTTCAGTTGGTTTATTCGCGGATGGTACAGCCGTGGCGCAAATTGGTGAAAAACCGTTTGACGTGATTCGCCTACAAAAATCAGATAACTCAGGCCCAATCGTAGAGCCAAATGTCGTTTTGGTGAATACCGATGAAATCTGTGCCGCAATTAAAGACACCTATGATGAATGCCGTAGTATTGTTGAGCCGTCAGGTGCAATGGCACTTGCTGGTATTAAAAAATATGTGGCTGAGCACGGCTTAGAAGGTAAAAACATTGTTTCAATTGTATGCGGTGCAAATATGAACTTTGACCGTTTACGATATATTGCAGAACGAACTGAATTAGGTGAACGTAAAGAAGCTATTTTTGCTGTCACGATTCCTGAACAAAAAGGTGCATTCCTCAATTTCTGTCGTGCCCTTCAAGGTCGAAATATTACTGAATTCAACTACCGTTCAAGTAGTGCGACTGCAGCGCAAGTATTTGTTGGAATTAGTTTAAAGAGCGGCGAAAAAGAACGTCAAGAAATCTTCGAGACATTAAAGTTTCAGTACGATGTGGATGACTTGTCTGATGATGAAGTAGCCAAATTACATATTCGCTACCTGATCGGTGGTCATGCTGATATTGAAAATGAACGTTTATTCCGCGTTGAATTTCCTGAACGTCCGGGTGCATTATTAACATTCTTGGAACGTCTTGGTCCAACGCATAACATTACCTTGTTCCATTACCGTAACCACGGTGCAGCAGAAGGTCGTGTATTGGTCGGTCTTGAAGCGGAAGATGCACAACAAAACCCTGATGGTTTAGTTGAGACCTTAGAAAGTATCAGTTATCCATACGAAGAAATTACCAATAATCTTGGTTATCAACGTTTCCTTAAATAAAATCAATACAGCCTGTCATTTTTGACAGGCTTTTTTAATTTAATAATTGATATACAATTAAATCGAAAGATAGAAAAACAATCACTTTAAAATTTTAGATATTAAGATAAATCATGCAAATATGGTTCAGTTTTGTAGTTATTCCTTTTCTCATGTGGATCATCTTTTCCGCAATTCTGTTTATTTCGAAATATCTATATCCTGAAGTTACCACCTTAAGCAAATTTCTCGAAGTTTTTATTTTTTTAGGTTATGCAGCACTCCCCTATATCATGTTGGGATTAGCACCTATTTATCGCTATCGCATGACCTTGATTTATATGATGGCAATTGTGATCACAACAAGTTTCGTTCATGCTAACTTTATGATTGATCATATTCATTTAACTTATATTTACTTAGCACTTTCATGGACATTGATTTCAATCACGATTTACTATTTTTATAGTGATCACAAATAATCCTCAACAAATGAATTGAATCAACTCAGATCAACAAGATAAACTCACTCAAAGCGAAATTAAAATCAAATCATTACTTTCTGATCTTTAAAATTTTAGGATATTCAATGGCGCTATTTGCAGTAATTGGCTTAGGCAGCTTTGGCGGTACAGTTGCATTAGAACTCACTCAATTAAAACATGATGTGATTGGAATCGATACTGAAAAAAAATACGTTGAAAATATCTCTGATAACATCAGTCATGCTGTCATCGCCGATGCCACAGATGAACATGTACTTCGAGAACTGAATGTACAGAATTGCGATGCCGTCGTTGTCGCAATTGGAGAAGATATTGAGGCCAGTATTCTATGTGTCCTCAACCTTAAAAATTTAGGCGTAGAAAAAATCCTAGTAAAAGCAAAATCGAAAGCCCATCATATGATTTTGACGCATCTCGGTATTGGTCAAATTATTCATCCAGAAGAAGACATGGGTATTCGCGTTGCACAATCATTAAGTTATCCAATGGTTAGACGCTATATGGCGTTGAATGATGACCGTTATATTGTCAAAGTGGAAGTGGGTGAAAAACTACAAGGTGTAGAATTTAAAGATATCATGGAGCACAGCGACGGCGTACAAACATTACTATTACAACGTGGCACACATGTAATTTATGACATCGCACCTGGTACATTGCTGCAAAAAAATGACATTTTAATTGTTGAAGGTCCTGTCAATCTTTTACGTAAACTCTCATCGAGATTTATTTCGAAATGATGAAATTTTATGATCAATTAATCAACAAAAAAACGCAAAGTATTAATTTGAGTCCACCAAGTTTGCTGGCTTTGGGCTTTCTCAGTTTTATTATCATTGGAACATTACTGCTAAAACTTCCCTTTGCACACGAAGGAAATGTCTCTTGGCTAGAAGCCTTATTTACCGCCACGTCTGCTGTGACAATTACGGGACTTTCTGTGGTCAATATTGGCGAAGCATATACGACTTTTGGTCAGCTCATCATTATGCTACTCATCCAATGTGGTGGCTTAGGGTTCATGACCTTCGCAATTTTGGCTGCTTTAAGCCTTTCCACTAAACTCGGTTTAAAGCAACAAGTGATGGCTCAAGAAACAATTGGTCAAACCAGTTTAGCAAGGGCCTCTTTCACTGTTAAAGCCGTCTTATTGTATTCTCTATTTTTCGAAGGGATTGGAACATTCATCCTGACCTTTACATGGCTTCAATACTACGATTTTAGTGATGCTCTGTTTTATGCAGCCTTTTACAGTATCTCAGCATTTAATAATGGTGGTTTCTCTCTTTTTCCAGACAGCTTAATGAGTTTTTCAGGCCAATATGCTGTAACACTGACCATCAGTATGTTGTATATCATTGGTGGAATAGGTTTTGTGGTACTTATGGATATCAAACGCGCTCATAAGTGGAAAAAACTCTCAACCAACAGCAAACTCATTCTTTCTACCATCGCAGGACTCAATCTATTTGCCTTTATTATGATTTGGTGTTTAGAAGCAAATAATCCATTGACCCTCGCCCCAATGTCAATTGGAGACCAAGCATTAAATGCTTGGTTTCATGCCACAGTACCACGATCATCTGGATTTAATAGTATTGATGTGGCCAGTATGAGTGATCCAGCAACCTTGGTGACTATGCTACTAATGTTTATTGGCGGCGGCTCTTTAAGTACTGCTGGTGGTATTAAAGTAGGTACATTTATTATTGTAGTATTGAGTGTGATCACGTTTTTGAGACGAGCTGACGAAGTTACTGTTTTTAAACACTCGATTCCTGCAACTGTCACCTATAAAGCTCTTGCGGTCATTAGCATAACTGCTATGCTCATTTTCATTGGTTTCTTTACACTGTTAATTTTAGAGCCTAATAAACGCTTTCTAGATTTACTATTTGAAGCTGTTTCCGCGGCTTGTACAGTCGGATTATCTAGAGGTATTACTTCAGAATTACAACCTGCAAGTTTATATATGCTCATGATACTGATGTTTGCAGGTCGTCTCGGTCCTTTGACATTAGCTTATTTAATTGCAACCCCTAAAAAAAGCAGGTTGAGTCATCCTAATGCTGAAATCCAAGTGGGTTAGATAGAATTCACTTGGATCTAAGGTGAAGTTGATCGATAAAACACGAACCAATCCAAAAATAGATCAGATGTTTATATCCATCAGTGCGTTTTATGATAGCCATGATTTCTTTATGCAAAGCATTGAACTTATCATGAAAAAACACAACCTTAGAACTTTGCAATCAATATCAAAATACAATCAAATTAAGAGACTCAAGGAAACCCCAAGTCTTTTGACCATCTGCTTATGATTAAAAAAATTATCATTGAAAACCAATATAACGATTGAGGTTTTCAACACCCAGTGACACTTTATAAATTTTAAACTGAGCTAAATCAGAACGCGTAATCTCATTAAACACATTCGAGTTTTCATCATCTGCATGAATTTCGTCTACTGTGCGAGGCATAGTTGCTTCAAATTCATCTGAAATAAATTCAAATCCTAAGTCCATGGCAATAAACAATGTATGCTCACAAGGTTGAATATATTGCTCTTCATTCCAGTCGATAACAGCGTGTTGACAATGCGGGCACTGTACATTTTCTTGAGGATCTTGAAGTTCAATTGTTGTATAAGCCATGTCAACCTTAAGTATTACGCGCTATAAAACATAAGTTTAACCATTGCTTTTAGATTTTTAAATAGCCCTCTATATTGATTACTAAATATAACAACCTTAGATTTTAGAGAAAACACAGCAAGCCAATTGACTATTCAGAACAATAATGTATTTTTTAACAAAACGTTGCATATATGGAATGAATCCATGCTTTCAGATTTAGATGATTTTTATTGCTTTGCCCTTGTTGTCGAACATGGTGGTTTTAGCGCTGCTGAACGAGCAACCGACATTCCCAAATCAAAATTGAGTCGACGTGTTTATAACTTAGAAGAAAATCTCGGTGTAAGGCTTATTCAACGTAGTTCACGTCATTTTGCTGTTACTGATATTGGGATGAACATTTATCGCCATGCGCAAGTAATGATGAGTGCTGCCCAATCTGCTCATGATTTGGTAGATCATTTAAGTGAACAACCAAGAGGCTTAATTCGTGTTAGTTTACCCGTATCAATTGCTCAGCATGAAATGACCAAAATACTGCCAAATTTCCTTAAGCAGTATCCTGAAATCAAAGTTCAATTGATGGTTACTAATCGACGTGTCGATATCATCAATGAAGGAATTGATTTAGCGCTTCGCGTTCGCTCAAGTTTGGATGATGACCCAAGTTTGGTCATTCGAAAATTTGAAAATATTGAACAACATCTATTCGCCAGTCAGGCCTATCTCAATGAATTTGGATCTATCAAAAAACCTGAAGAACTCTCAAATCATCGAATATTAAGCATGGTTGATGAACATACTGATCAACAACTCGTACTACATGATTCAAACAACAAATCGATTAAAGTCAAAGTGAGTCCAGTCGTAATGGGCTCTGACTTACTGATGCTTGCACAACTTGCAAGTGAGAATTGTGGGGTAGCATTACTCCCAGATAGTATTGTTGAAGATTATATTAAAGATGGACGATTGGTTAAGGTTCTGCCTGATTGGAATGCACCACACGGTATTTTTCATGTGGTTTACCCTTCTCGCCGTGGTTTATTACCAGCTGTACGTGTGTTCATCGACTATTTAGTTGAGCACCTCACCAAAAGATAGTCACAACAGCATAAAGATTTAGAAGAATGTTGGCTTATTATTTGCTACCATTCACTCTGCTTTGTGCTAGTTTTTTTAGATTTTTATGACTTCTATTTATCAACAACAACTTGATGCAAAAATTGAACGTATCCGCAATCAATTTGCTGAATATCAACCACCCGAACTAGAAGTTTTTTCATCTCCTGAAAAATATTTCCGTATGCGAGCTGAGTTCCGTATTTGGCATACAGAAGATGATATGTTTTATGCCATGTTTGAACGCGCGGAAGATGGTATTCAAAAGAAAGTTGTACGTGTTGATGAGTTTCCAATCGCGGATAAATCTATTAATGATTTAATGCCAGTTCTCCTGTCTGAACTAAAATCAAATGCAGTGCTCTCTAAGCGTCTGTTTGAAGTACATTTTCTTTCAACGTTGAACGGTGAAATGCTGGTTTCATTGATTTATCGTTGTCCGCTTGATCAAGACTGGGAACAACTAGCAAAAAGTTTATCTTCAAAACTCAATATTAAGATTATTGGTCGCAGCCGTGGTCAAAAAATTGTATTGACGGATGAATATGTAGTTGAAGAATTACACGTATTTGACCGTAAATTCAAATATAAGCAAATTGAAAGTAGCTTCACGCAACCTAATGCGCAAGTTTGTCAAAAAATGCTGGAGTGGGCATGTAATGCAGCTCAAACCAGTGATAAAGATCTTTTAGAGCTTTATTGCGGTAATGGTAATTTTACCCTTCCATTATCGCTAAAGTTTAATCGCGTTCTAGCGACGGAACTGGCTAAATCATCAGTTTATGCAGCGCAATGGAATATTGAGCAAAATCAAATAGACAATATTCAAGTTGCTCGCCTTTCAGCTGAAGATTTTACCTTAGCATTCAATGCAGAACGTGAGTTTAGACGTTTACAAGAAGCCAATATTGATATTCAAAGTTATGACTTCGATACTGTATTTGTAGATCCACCTCGTGCAGGCATTGATGATGATACTTTGAAGCTACTTCAACGCTTTAACCGTATTATTTATATTTCATGCAATCCAGATACTTTGCACGACAATTTGAAGATGTTATCGGAAACTCATAAAATCACTAAATTTGCGCTGTTCGATCAATTTCCTTATACCCACCATGTCGAGTCAGGCGTTCTTTTAGAGAAAATTTAAACAATTTATTTCTTACCAAATGGACAGTTCTTACACTGTCCATTTTTTATGCTTTTTGAATTTCACTTAGAAATCATATAAATAAAGGAAAATTTAATTTTTCAATGTCATAATTTCGTTAAACTTTAGCTTTATCATCGAAATATTTATTTTTAAATGTGCCTTAAATCACGGTTACAAACTTGCATTAAATTTTAAATCGACTATATTTCGACCTATCTTTGGTTGCAAATGAAGGCTCTATGAGTTTTTGGCAAAAGCTGTTTTCATCAGATTCGCAGCAGAACGAGCATAAAAATCAAATTGCTTGTGTTGAAAATGATTGTTCATGTAAGACTAACGATCAGTTGATCGAGGCTTTACAAAAGGCATCAGATGAAGATGTAATACGCGGAATCAAAAAAGTTCTTATTTCGCGTGGCTATTCAAAAAAAGATCTTACTGATTTATTGAGTAACAAAATCACCCTTCAGTAAAGAAAAAAGCACTGCATAGACAGTGCTTTTTTTATGATAAATTTTCTGTTCAATTTAAAAATGTTCAATTAAGATAAGCTCATAGGATAATTAAAAATATATTTGGGGATTCAATGAAAAATATTCTATTCATTATTTTAGGGGCGACTTTCATATCGCTTAGTGGTTGTAATAAGCTACCTTCAGCATGTGAGGAAGTTTGGGGCAACATTGAAAAATTAGCGAAAGAGAGCGGTATTCCTCAAACTGCCATAGATCGTCAAAAAATCGAGTTTGAAGAGCAAATTAAACAGCTTCCTAAAGAAGATGCAATTAAAAATTGTGAAGCACAAAATGCTTTCTTCTCATAACTTCATTTGACTTGAATAAAAAAATTAGGCAACTTTTTTAGGGTGCTTATATTGTATTTATACCTCATTATTTATTTCCAATTCGGTTATACTGTGGACTCTCTTTCAATAAATGTACATCTGTAAAGTTATTGGAATATTTTATAAATGCGGCATAAACACGTCAAAACATTCCCTCTTGGTGCTCACTTAATTGTTAAGCATTTTGGTTATTCACATCATGGTATTTATGTGGGTAAGGGTCGTGTTATTCATTATTCAGGTTTTGCTCATCTCTTTAAAAAACATCCGATCGAAATTACATCTCTGCAAAAATTTGCACATGGCAAAAAAATTACGATTCGGCATTATAGTACCCCCAAATATTCAGGTCGTGCTGTCGTAAGACGAATGCGCTCTCGAATGCATGAAAATAACTATCATCTCATTATTAATAATTGTGAACACTTATGTTCTTGGGCGATCACGGGCATCGAAAGTAGTCCACAAGTCATCAAAATGATGAATAGACTCACCACTATTGGTTATATCAGCTCACTCATGAGCTACTTAAATAGTCTTCTTTTAACTTTAGCAACCACCTGTTTTGCTTTGGTATTTTATATTAAGAAAAAGTTAAATGATCAGCGCAAACTGAAAGGCCCTGTGTATATCGCTTTACAGCAACATCAGAAACTAAAGCAAAAAAAAGCCCCGCTTAAGCAGGGTTTTGAGGAAAACAAAGTTTCAAATTAACCTTTCGGTTGAATTAAATATGCGCTTGAAAATTCAAATAGTCAAATATATATTTGAAATATAATGTTATTTTAGTTTTTATTTATAACTTATTAAATTATTCTTAAATACCCACCTTTATCTAATCATGTGAATTTAATCACAAAAATTATTTATTAACCTAAATTTGAATAAAAAAAAGCCTGAATCAATCAGGCTTTTTTTGATATTACCAAACTTTATTTTGCAGGCTTAAAACTATCTTTTAAATCCAAAATACGGTTAAAGACAGGTTTTTCAACAGTATGATCAAATTGATCAGCGACAAAATAACCTTCACGTTCGAATTGGAATCGATCTTCAGGTTTTGCTTGAGCTAAAGCAGGTTCGATTACTGCTTGAACAATTTTTAGAGAATCTGGATTTAAATTCGCTAAGAAATCATCGTCCGCATCAGGTGCGGCTTCAGTAAATAGACGATCATAAATACGAACTTCAGCAGGAATCCCTTTATTTGCAGATACCCAATGAATAACACCTTTGACTTTACGACCTTCTGGATTCTTACCTAAAGTATGCGGATCGATAGAGCATTTAAGTTCAACAACTTCGCCATTTTCATCCTTAATCACTTCATCACATTTAATCACATAAGCATGACGTAAACGGACTTCACCACCAGGAATTAAGCGTTTAAACCCTTTAGGCGGCTCTTCCTCAAAATCTTTACGATCAATATACAATTCAGAAGTCAGTGGAATTACACGATCACCCATATCAACATTTGGATGGCGTGCGTGTGTTAAATCCATATCCTCTGGAAGGTTGGTCAATGTCACTTTAAGAGGATTCAATACCGCCATACCACGTGCAGCAGTATTTTCTAATGATTGTCGAATGCAGAATTCAAGCATTGCAACATCGACAATACCATCAGTTTTAGATACGCCCACACGCTTACAGAAATCACGCAAGCCTTCTGGAGTAAAGCCACGACGGCGCATTCCCACGACTGTAGGCATACGTGGATCATTCCAACCATTGACGTAACCACCTTCGACCAGCTTACGTAATTTACGTTTTGAGGTGATGGTGTAATCAACATTCAAACGGCTTGATTCGTACTGGCGTGGAACTGCTGGAGAATTTACCTTAGCGACAACCCAATCATAGAACGGGCGATGGTCTTGGAATTCAAGCGTACATAACGAGTGCGTAATGCCTTCAATCGCATCAGACAAAGGATGAGCATAGTCATACATTGGATAGATTTTCCACGTATCGCCTGTTTGATGATGCTCAGAATGTAAAACACGATAAAGAATTGGATCACGCATATGTACGTTCGGTGATGCCATATCAATCTTGGCACGAAGTACTGCTTGGCCTTCTCCAAGCTCACCATTACGCATTTGTTCAAAACGTGCTAAGTTTTCTTCAACCGTTGCATCACGTTGCGGAGAATTTTTACCTGGTTCTACAAAATTCCCACGATTCAGCTTAATTTCTTCAGGAGATTGCAAATCGACATATGCATCACCTTGTTTAATTAATTGAATCGCCCATTGATACAATTGATCAAAGTAACTTGATGCGTAGCGTGGTTCACCATTCCAGTCGAAACCGAGCCATTTTACATCGTTCGCAATACCATCTACATATTCTTGTTCTTCTGCATCTGGATTTGTATCATCAAAACGAAGATTACATAAACCAGAAAATTCTTCTGCAATACCAAAATTCAGGCAAATCGCTTTAACATGTCCAATGTGTAAATAACCATTAGGCTCTGGTGGAAAGCGCGTCACGACTTTATCTGTACGCCCTGCTGCAAGATCTTCTGTAATTACTTGACGTACAAAGTCTAAGCCCGGTTGTTGTTCTTGCTGCGCAGCATCGACTGATGGATTGTTAGTCGTCGGGGTAATTGGCAGGGATGAAACAACATCATTCGGCTTCATAGTTGATAAATCACTTCTATAAGATAAAATAGGATAATTAAAACGCTATCTTCATATTATTAACAAAGAAAATAACGTTTTTGCTTGCCTTGTAGTTTACAGTTTGCTTATGCTTCTCTCAACCACAAACCCATGGCTTTTTGTCCATGATCAGGAGATTATAGAATGAGTTTTCCTCAAGTCGAATTAAACACCAATAAAGGACGTATTGTTCTAGAGCTTAACTCTGAAAAAGCACCTAAAACTGTTGCTAACTTTTTAGAGTACGTTCGTGATGGTTTTTATGATGGCGTAATTTTCCACCGTGTAATTGACGGTTTCATGATCCAAGGCGGTGGCATGGATGAAAACTTCAAAGAAAAAGCAACTCGCGATTCTATTGAAAATGAAGCTGACAACGGTTTAAGCAATGACGAAGGTACGATTGCTATGGCACGTACTCAAGCTCCTCACTCAGCATCTGCACAATTCTTCATTAACGTAAAAAACAATGCTTTCCTTAACCATACGGGTAAAACAGCTCAAGGTTGGGGTTATGCAGTATTTGGTAAAGTTGTAGAAGGTATGGACGTTGTTAATGAAATCAAAGGCGTTCGCACTGGTAACCGTGGCTACCACGCTGACGTTCCACTAGAAAACGTTGTGATCGAATCTGCTAAAATTATCTCTGAATAAAAAACCTCCCCCTTAACTTATTAAGTTTTCAAGCACTGCTTTAAAACGAATATAATGGTTCAAGGGATTGTTTCCCCATCTAAAGTTGGTGCGGATGTAGGCGAATAAGGAATATTAAGTGACCTATCTGTTTATTTCAGATTTACACCTGTCACCTGAACACCCTCGACTCGTTCGAGGGTTTTTAGATTTATTAGATCATTATCAAGACCAGCAAACCCAACTCTATATTTTAGGTGATTGGTTTAATGCATGGATTGGTGATGACTATACAGCTCCTTGGCTCGATGAAATCGTTGAACGCTTAAAAAGATTTACTGCTCAGGGAAATCAAGTTTTATTTTCTGTCGGCAATCGTGATTTTGCGCTGAATCAAATTTTTTTAAATAAATTTGGTGGTCAGTTGCTACCAGAATTTTCTTATTTACAAATCAACGATGTCAATATTCGTCTCGAACATGGCGATGCCTTGTGTACAGATGATATTTCATACCAACGTTTTAAAAAAATAATCAGAAATCCACTCCTCATTTGGATACTTCGGAAAACCCCACTTTCTTTTCGTACTCAACTTGCAAATGGATTTAGAAAAAAAAGCCACGAATCAAAAGAATTTAAATCTTATGATGTCATGGATGTAAATCAAGATGCTGTGCACGATGCATTGAAAGAAGTTGATTTATTAATTCATGGTCATACGCATCGCCCTCAAATCCATATCTTTCAAGATAAAAGAAGAATTGTCTTAGGCGACTGGCGTTTGGATCAAGCTCAAATTTTGGAAATTAATCAATCGAAATTCTCTAAGCACTCAATTAACGATTTAAAATTGAAAACTTGGCATTATTAATTACCCTATATTTATTCTACTGATCTCATCAATCTTTAAATTGAAATTTCACTCAATGTTTGAATATTAATCAGTATGTTTTGCTTTAAGTTTTTTTGCATATGATAATAACGACTCAATTCAATTCGTGAGTTTGTCATGTCTAATTTCAGCAATATTACTGTTCAACACCATGAAGATGATAAAGTGTCATTATTAATCGATGGTAAAGCAATCTCTGAACGTTATGATGTACGCCTAGATGCCACAATTATTGATGAACTCCAAAATCTTGCTGATGGCGCTGCATTGACAATTTTTGAACAATTTATATTTTCTCATCAAGATCTCAACTTTGAGCATTCATATCAATATGTGACTAACATCGTAAACCATAATAACGATTACGAATTGATCACCAACCTTGTCTATAAAATTAAAGCCGCAGACCAAGCACCGATTGAACATAATATCAGTAAGAATGGTGAGCCTATGACTGAAGAAGATGTTCGCGCATTCATCAATCAACAAATTGCAATGTCATTAGAAAAATATACTGATTTAAAATATGCCTATTGATTTAAAGACAAGTCAGGCCTTTCATATCATTTAGCATCAACTATAGAAAATATTTCAGTTCGGACTCATTTAAAATTTTTAGATGAATATATTGTGAATAATCGGAGGATAATATGGATCTGTTAAACATCTCCCAATCTCGCTACACCACCAAAGCATACGATTCTTCAAAAAAGATCCCTCAAGAAAAGTTTGAAAAATTATTGGAATCTTTAAGGCTCGCACCTTCATCTATCAATATTCAACCATGGCATTTCTTTGTTATCGAAACTGATGAAGCCAAACAGCGCATTGCTAAAGCACTGGTTGGTAAGTATGTTTATAATGCACCAAAAGTCCTTGAATCTTCACACACAATTCTGTTTTGTACGCATAAAGACATTACAGACTCTCATCTAGATCAATTATTAAATCAAGATGAAATCAGCGGTCGTTTTAAAGATGACCAAGCAAAACAAGCTCAAAAAGATACGCGCTTAGGCTATGTTGATTATTATCGCAACGAAAAAGGCGATATCCAGCGCTGGTCTGAAAATCAAACTTTTATTGCACTTGGGCAAACCTTATTTGCTGCAGGTTTAGAAGGTATCGATGCCACTCCAATTGGAGGATTCGATGAAAAAATTATCGCTGAAGAGTTAAATCTTGACGCAAAAGGCCTGATTCCATCAGTACTATTGGCGCTTGGTTATCGAAGTGAAAAAGATTTTAATGCCAAATTACCTAAATCTCGTTTGAATGCAGATCAAGTTTTCACTCGACTATAAATGTATTTGCCACAATAGCTTTCATGCTATTGTGGCTTTTTATTAAGCCGCTATTTTCTGTGAAATTTCTAAACTGATCATTGCAGCAGTTGCAGCTGACAGCGTCCAACCCAGATGCCCATGACCGGTATTATAAAAGACTCTCGGATGCTTCCCTTGTCTTACCACTGGCATCATATTCGGCATCATCGGTCTTAATCCAGCCCAAGGGACACAATGCTCAGTTGAAATATCAAAATTACGATTCACCCAATGAACCAAAGGTTGTATGCGATCCATACGGATGTCTCGGTTATAGCCATTAAATTCCGCAGTACCAGCAATTCTTAAACGACCTCGACCTAATCTCGACGTCACGATTTTTGCACTTTCATCCAATAAACTTACCCATGGTGCATGTTGTTGGCTATGTTCATCATTCAGCTGAACTGTAATCGAATACCCTTTCACCGGATAAACATTGACACGATCTCCAGCCTGTTGTGCTAAATGATAGCTTCCAACTCCACCACAAATAACCATTGCATCAGCTTGAATAAATCCATCGGGTATATCTTTATTTTTGGGATCACAAGCCCGATATTTAGCTGAAACTTGCTCTGTAGAATGATCCAGATTTAAATCTTCAACTTCTACACCGTATAAAAATTTCCCGCCTTTATTCGCCACCACTTGGGCTAAATGCGTGGTGTATTTGTGTATATCTCCTGTGGCATCGTCAGGACAATAAAAACCACCGTAATATTCCCCAGTCAAACTTGGTTCAATACTGTGAATTTCTTCATTTGTAACAGCGTGACGCTCTAATCCACCTTTGCATAACAAATCATTCACTCTTATTGCAACATCATAATCCTGCTGATTATGATAAAAGTGCAAAATTCCACGCTTTTCCAAATCGAATTGAATTTTTTCTTTCTGTGCAATTTCAAACAGCCGTTTTCTTGCCAATAATGCCAGTCTTACCGTTTCTTGAGTGTTGGCTTCGTAATGCTTGATATTACCCATAAATTCAATCAGCCAAGCGTATTTATGCAAATCAAAAGATGGGTTGAGTAATAATGGTGCATCTTTTTGGGTCATCCATTTGATACCCTTCAGTACCGTTGCTTTCTGATTCCACACCTCTGCATTACATGCAGAGAGTTGACCTCCATTCGCAAATGAAGTCTCCATTGCTGGGTATAAGTTTTTATCTAGAATCGTGACATGATAACCAAGTTCTAATAATTCGTAGGCAGTGGTTATTCCTGTAATGCCAGCACCAATCACCATAATATGTGACATAAAAGCTCCTTGAAAATTTTATATTTTCAATGCCCCATCTGTCACGGTACCTGAGAGCTTCGGAAATCTTCATGACATATGAATTTTTCCATCCCCTTCGGTGAGTCTAAATATCATTAGACTTCTCTCCAGATGATTGAGAATAATTACAGTCCTTTTGCCTGAGAGATTCCGGGGTCGTTGCTCCTTCGGCGGATCTACAGAAGACCTCTCTCCTGCAATATTCGTTTAATTTTTATTCAGCAATTAATATGCCATAGTTAATTTTTTTATACATCTACGAAAATCAATTTTAAAAAATATTTTTATAAAAATGGATCACCAACTTTAAGACAACAGCTAAGACAGGAATTTTTAGCTTGGGAAACGTTACAAAGATCATTGTTTAGCTCAAACTTTCTCTACCATCGAGAACAATTTAGTCATTAAAAAACAAATGAGGAAACAATTTATTTTTTAAAGTTACTCTCTCAGAGAGCTTAGATCATCTTCCATCTACACTTTCATCTTCTTCAGCATAAAAGTGTAATGACTGATTAGAGCAATCATTGAAGCTCAAAGTTTCAATAGATGTGAGAGTCAGCAGAATGTGAGTTAAAAATTTGCTGTCAACCCCACATGTTTTAGCGATGAGTATGTATAGACATTACAATGCCCATACCTGCAAGCGTTGCAATGACTGCCGTACCACCATAACTCATGAGTGGCAATGGATCACCAGTGACTGGAAGAATTCCACTCACCATTCCACTGTTCAAAAATACAAAGAAAAAGAAAGTTAAACCTGCCGCACCCGCATAAAGACGTCCAAAATTATGGAAGCTGTTCATGGAAATTATCAAACAACGAATAATGATCGCCGCAAAGATAACAAATAATACGAACACACCAAAAAAGCCAAATTCCTCTGCATAAGCAGACATAATAAAGTCTGTATGATGTTCGGGGAGATAACCTAAATGAGACTGTGTTCCTTCATTAAAACCTTTACCAAATAGTCCACCAGAGCCAATCGCAATTTTAGACTGAATGATATTCCACCCTGCACCTAGCGGATCTGATTCAGGATCAAATAAAGTTAAAATTCGCTTTTTTTGGTATTCCTGTAGAAAGAAATTCCATAATAATGGTGCAACTACTGCAAACCCAGCAACCACAGCCCCAATCAAACGCCAAGAAATACCACTTAAAAAAATGACAAAAATTCCAGGAATAATTAATCCAATGTTTAAGTCAGGCTGTAATGCGACTAAAACAAAAGGAATCATCATCAGAAATAAAGCAAAGAGAATATGCATAAATTTGGGTGGTAAAGTCCGCAGACTGAAAAACCAAGCCATCATGAGTGGCATCGTAAATTTCATAAATTCACTGGGCTGCACACTCCCTAATCCAGGAATAGAAATCCAGCGTTTTGCGCCTAAGCGGACATCACCAATTAGCAATACCAAAAGCAGAAGCACAATTGAAAATGCATACAGATAAGGACTGACAATTTGATAAACTTTTGGAGGAATTTGTGCACAAATAAACAGCAAAATAAAACCGATACCAAAACTGGTCGCCTGACGAATCACCATGCTTGAATCATGATTGGTTGCACTATAAACAACCATGAGTCCAAAAGCTGCGTTTAATATCAAAAAACCAAGTAACCATGGATCTAAATGTAATTTAGTCCAACGTGACGAATCATGTTTGATTGTTCGTCCATCTCTCAAGGCATGACGCAAAAAACGGTACTGTTGTGAAGGTATCATTGGCTGAATTGCATATTCTAAGTGGCGTTATTATAAGACAATGTTTTGGCTATTTAAGCAAAGTCCCAAACATAAAACTAAATTATTTCGAGTCAGACTGTGACTGAAGAATCAGACGAGCAAGTTCTAAATCTTCAGGATAAGTAATTTTAATATTATCAGATCGTCCAATCACCACATCTACTGGATGATGAGCATATTCAAGCGCACTCGCTTCATCCGTGATTGTGATCTTGTGAGTTAATGCATGTTCAATCGAGGTTTTTAGCAATTTAATGGTCGACAATTGTGGAGTTTGTGCTTGCCACAATGCACTTCGATCAACAGTTTTTTCAATGGCACTCGACTGATCTACTCTTTTTAAAGTATCACGTACAGGCGTTGCTAAAATTGCGCTATGCTTAGATTCGATAACATGGCGAATCAAAGATTCTAAATTACTCAAGCTCACACAAGGTCGAGCAGCATCATGCACAAACACCAGATCATTTTCATCTGCAATATTGGTTAAATAATTTAAACCATTAAGTACAGAATCAACCCTCTCCTGACCACCTAAGCAGAAATGAAGGATTTCTGATTTAGCAAATTGAAGTGTCTGAGCAAATTGGTCATGCTCTGAGATTGCCAACACATAGCCAGCAATAGGCAATTGAGCAATACGTTCTACAGTATGCTCAAGTACAGTTTTATTCTGGATAATTTGATATTGCTTTAACGCTGATTTGGAAAATCGACTACCAGAACCTGCTGCCGGAATAATAGCCCATAATTTACGGTTGTTCAGATTCAGGTTGTCTAGACTCATTGGTTCTTAAATCTACGTTAGCATTTGGGTCGATGTAAATCGGCTTGTAATTCGTACTGATTGTACTCATTTGAATAAAAGTTTCATGAGGCTTAATTAAGCCAAGATCTAAACGTGCATGTTCTTCAATCGCCTCTACACCATTTTTTAGATCATATACTTCAGCAGCCAGAATACGATTACGCTCTTTTAACTCTTCATTTGTTTCAGCTTGTTGATTCATTTGCTGAAGTAGCGCCTGATGAGGGAAATATCCTCCTTCACCGAGCCAAAAGCGATATTGAAAGATGGCAATTAAAATTATTGCCACCAGCAAAATCACTTTACTTGAAGTAGTTTTAAAGACGTCTAACATTATATTTGAGGCTTAGTTAACATCATGAAATTAGAGCACTAATATACCCTAAAACAAAGAAAGGTAGTATGTGTAACTGTGTTAAATATGCAAATGTTAAACAAATTCACATTGATTGATTTCTTTTAAAAATATGTACTGTTAAATATCAAAAGTTATTGAATATTCTAGAGTCATTATATTTACACTTTTTATTTCATAGCTTAATAACAAAAAAAACCACTCTTTACAGAGTGGTTTTTTGAAATTCAAAATAATCTAAACGATTAATTTAAACCTTTAAACTCAGCTTTACCGCGGTAAATAGCATTCGTTAATTCTTCAATACGAAGTAATTGGTTGTATTTCGCTACACGGTCAGAACGGCAAAGTGAGCCCGTTTTGATTTGACCAGCACCAGTACCTACTGCAAGATCCGCAATTGTAGAATCTTCAGTTTCGCCAGAACGGTGAGAAATCACTGTAGAGTAACCATTTGCTTTAGCAAGATAGATCGCATCTAAAGTTTCAGTCAACGTACCGATTTGGTTATACTTAATCAGGATAGAGTTACCAACTTTTTCGTTGATACCACGTTGAAGGATTTTAGGATTTGTAACAAACAAATCATCACCAACCAATTGAATCTTGTCGCCAAGAATCGAAGTTAGGTAAGACCAACCTTCCCAATCAGATTCATCTAAACCATCTTCAATAGAGATAATTGGATATTGGTTTACAAGACCTGCAAGGTAGTCAGAGAATTGGTTGTTTGTGAATGCTTTATTGCCTTCACCAGCAAGGATGTACTGACCATCTTTGTAGAATTCTGAAGATGCACAGTCAAGCGCAAGCATAATGTCAGAACCCGCTTTGTAGCCAGTTTTTTCAATCGCTTCAAGGATAACTGTGATTGCTTCTTCGTTTGAACGTAAGTTCGGCGCGAAACCACCTTCATCACCAACAGCAGTATTTAAACCTTGTTTCTTTAAAACTGATTTTAAAGAATGGAAGATTTCTGCGCCTGCGCGAAGTGCTTCAGAGAATGAAGTGAAGCCAACTGGCTCAATCATGAACTCTTGGATATCAACGTTGTTGTCCGCATGTGAACCACCGTTTAAGATGTTCATCATTGGAACAGGCATTGTTAAAATGCTGTTGTTACGAAGGTCTGCGATGTATTGGAAAAGAGGAATTTTCTTTTCGTCAGCAGCAGCACGCGCAGCAGCCAAAGACACTGCCAAAGTTGCGTTCGCACCTAATTTTTCTTTGTTTTCAGTTCCGTCTAAAGCGACCATCGTATTATCGATGTCTTTTTGTTCGAATACTGATTTACCCACTAACGCGTCACGGATTAACGTGTTTACGTTGTTCACAGCTGTTTTAACACCTTTACCTAAGTAACGTGCTTTATCGCCATCACGAAGTTCTAAAGCTTCACGAGAACCAGTTGAAGCACCAGATGGTGCACATGCACGGCCAACTACGCCAGATGCTAAGATAACGTCTGCTTCGATGGTTGGGTTACCACGAGAGTCCAAAATTTCACGTGCACGAATGTCAACGATTTGGCTCATGAACAATTCCTCAGTTGATTAATAAAACGATGCGTCTAACGCTGCATCAGTGTGTATCTAATTTTTTGAAACCTTTAACCAAGGTATCCAATTCTTTAAGCTGAGCTAAGAATGGCTCAAGTTGAGACATTCGAAGAGCGCAAGGTCCATCACATTTTGCTTTTTCTGGATCAGGATGTCCTTCCAGAAAAAGACCTGCTAGACCTGTAGCCATACCCGCACGCGCTAATGTCGTAATTTGTGCGCGACGGCCACCTGCTGAATCTGCACGACCACCTGGGGTTTGAAGTGCATGTGTCACATCAAAGAAGACTGGCACATTCATTTCTTTCATGATGTCGAAACCAAGCATATCGACAACTAAGTTGTTGTAACCAAATGCTGAGCCACGCTCACATAAAATCAGCTTGTCATTCCCGGCTTCCAAACATTTATGCAAGATATGACGCATTTCATGCGGTGCTAAGAATTGCGCTTTTTTGATATTGATAATGGCTTGAGTTTTTGCCATCGCCTCAACAAGATCTGTTTGACGGCTAAGGAAAGCAGGTAATTGAATGATGTCAGCCACTTCAGCCACAGGTGCTGCTTGATATGGTTCATGAACATCTGTAATGATCGGAACATTAAAATGTTTTTTAATGTCAGCTAACCACTCAATTCCTTTTTCAAGACCAGGTCCGCGGAAAGAATTTAAGCTCGAACGATTTGCTTTATCAAAGCTTGCTTTGAAAACATATGGAATATCCAAACGTTTGCAAATATCAACATAAGTTTCTGCAATTTCAAAAGCTAAATCTTTTGATTCAAGTACATTCATTCCGCCGAATAATACAAATGGCAAATGATTTGCCATTTGTATATCGCCTAAACGTACAATTTCTTGTGCTTTTAATTGTGACATTTAAACTTCCTAGTTATGTCCTAAGACATTCATTATTTCGATTTTTGATACTGTTTTTTAGCAGCATCAATAAAACCAGCAAATAATGGATGACCATCACGTGGAGAACTTGTAAATTCCGGGTGGAATTGTACAGCAATAAACCAAGGATGTTGAGGAATTTCAACAGTTTCAACTAAACGTTGGATTGGCGAATAACCAGAAATTTTCATGCCTTTTTCTTCTAAAGCAGGAATATAACGATTATTCATTTCGTAACGATGGCGATGACGTTCAATAATTTCTACTGAACCATACACTTCTGCAGTTTTAGTACCTTCAACCAATTCTGATTTTTGAGCGCCAAGACGCATTGTTCCACCAAGGTCAGAATCTACAGAACGTTGCTGTACTTCACCACGTTCGTCTAACCATTCTGTAATCAAACCAATTAAAGGCGATTTAGTTGAACGGTTAAATTCTGTTGAGGTTGCATCTGCAATACCAGCAACATTACGTGCGTATTCAATGACCGCAAGTTGCATACCTAAGCAAATACCAAGGAATGGAATTCCATTCTCACGTGCGAATTTAATCGCTTGCATCTTACCTTCAGTACCGCGCTCGCCAAAACCACCAGGAACTAAGATTGCGTCAGCATCTTTCAACACTTCTGCTACATCTTGGCTTTCTAGTTCTTCGGCATTGACATAATCAATTTGAACTTTAACGCGGTTTTGGATACCTGCATGTAAAAGTGCTTCGTTTACAGATTTATAAGCATCTGGAAGTTCAACATATTTACCCACCATCGCAACACGAACAGTGTACTCAGGATTTAATAGTGCTTCTACGACATTATCCCAATCTGAAAGATCGGCTTCTGGTAAATCGTTATAACCAAAACGCTCGCAAATTAAATCATCAACGTCTTGTTCATAGAACGTACGTGGAATTTCGTAAATTGTGCGTGCATCTTTACACACCACAACTGCACGAGCTTCTACGTTCGTGAACAACGCAATTTTACGCTTTGTATCAGCATCAACATCGTGTTCAGTACGACAGATCAAAATATCTGGTTGAATACCAATTGAGAGTAATTCTTTCACCGAGTGCTGAGTTGGTTTTGTTTTCAACTCTGCAGCTGACTTGATATATGGCAACAACGTTAAATGCATCAGCATTGTGCGTTTGTGACCAAGTTCAACCATTAACTGACGAACAGATTCCATGAATGGGAGAGATTCAATGTCACCTACTGTACCGCCAATCTCAACAATAGCAACGTCATAGCCTTCGCCAGCGCGAAGAACACGTTCTTTAATATTGTCTGTAATGTGTGGAATAACTTGAACTGTTCCACCAAGGTAATCACCGCGACGCTCTTTATTTAAAACGTCTTGGTACACGCGACCAGATGTAAAGTTATTAAGCTTGGTCATTTTCGCACGACGCAAGAAACGTTCGTAATAACCCAAGTCTAAGTCAGTTTCCGCACCATCCTCTGTGACAAAAACTTCACCATGTTGGAACGGGCTCATCGTCCCTGGATCGACATTAATATATGGATCCATTTTCACCATGGTTACTTTTAATCCACGGGCTTCTAAAAGTGCAGCAACTGAAGCAGCTGAAATACCTTTACCTAGTGATGAAACAACACCACCAGTAACGAAAATAAAATGGGTCATTGGGTTTCTCGTACAATCGAGCCTAAATCGGCCTGCAATGTTGCGCAATTTTACTTTACTCTGTACCTATAAAGCAAAGTCAATCCGCATCAATTCAAAGAACAATAAACAATTGGTTATTCTATCATCATTTCCAATAAAGATTCACGCACACTTTCAGTGATTTTCATCTGTTAATTTGCTGTTATACTACGTCAGTCGATCTAGCTAGTTTGTTTTGAGCAACTATGAATAAAAAACTTTTAATCGGTGGTGCAATCTTATCTGCACTCCTCGTTACTGCATGTGTAAAAAAAGAAGCGCCTAAGGAAGAAGAACAGGAACAAACTGTTGAAACAACTGAACAGGCAGAACAAATTGAGAACATAGAGATTTCTGAACCTGAAATCGAACCTGAGCCACCAACTCAAGTTGAAATTGAGCATCAGGAAACAAACAATACGTCAGCGACTATTCGTCGTGAATATCGTGATGCTCCTGCACAAACGAATCCTGCGCCAGCACCAGCTGTTGAAAATGTAGAACGCCCTACACCTTCTCCAAGTGCATCAACAGATGGTTCTCAATCTGAAGATGATGCTGTTGCCGCTGCTATTGCTGCTGCTACCCCTGCTTTAGAAAACTAATTTTCGAATTTAAAAAAACCGAGTGACAAGACTCGGTTTTTTTATATCAACATGAATGAAAGTCAAATTGTTATTCATTTATAAACAACAAAAATTGTCAGGCTTTCTCTAATTCTAAAAAAAATTCTGCAATTAATTTGTGTGCCCAAGATTCTGGATTTTTATTACCTTCATAGAAACAGCAATGGCTTCCTTTTTTTGTGGTCACTACTGCCATGTTCGGCATATGTTGAATCACTTCTTTATAAGGCTCTAAATTGCGGATATGGCATACTGGATCGTCTTCCGAATTTAAAATCATCAATGGCACTCTAATGTTCTCAAAGACATAGATGGGATTTGTCGCTTTACAATATGCGTCATAATTTTCAAATCCTGCGAACTGATAATATGTTTTTTCAAAATCAAATAAATCTTTAGCAACACTCAGTTGCTTTAAACTTTCTAAATTTCTCCAATGTTGCTCATACGGTTTTAAAAAATGTGTATTTAACTTTTTTGCCATCAAACGGCTATAAAAAGGATGAACATTTGAAAAACCAGTTTCCGTATTGTATCCAGGACAAAGTGCGAAAGCCGCTTGAATTGGTGTGGAACTTTCTTCCTCCCCTAAATATCTGACCAATAGTCCAGTTCCTGCTGAAGACCCAACTGCATACAATTTAGAATATGGTAAGCGCTGTTGAATATGTTCAATCTGCTCTCTTAAATCTTGCGTGTTTCCAAAAAGATTAATTTTAGGAACTGAAAGTGGTAGACCTGCATGCCCTCGTCTTAAACACAATGCAATACGCCAACCTGTAACTTGATATAAATCTCTGACCAATTCTCTCATACTGGCTGGGCTTCCAGTAATGGTATGTAGCACTAAGATAGTTGGCGTTTCCGCAGAAAGATGCATGCCATACCAAGCAATACCCGTCGTTCCCCCATCAGACATTGTTAACTGTTCAATGAAGTCGTATTCTAATTTTACGGTTTTCTTTCGAATTTTATCAAAATACACCAAGTGAGCATGCGTATTCGAGAGCCACGGCGTTGGTCTATATTTATAATGCAGACGTTTCAAGTTTGAAATCACATGCGCTAACTCACCTTGCGGATTAAAATAGATTGAAGGTATAGCTGCACCAGTAAAATGATCAAGTTGGGTTTGAGTGAATTCTTGCATCCACTTGAAACGCTGATTAAGATTCATACAGACTCCGAATTTACTTACTCCAATTCATAAGCCAAAAACATGCCTAATTTATTTTGGTAGAAATTGAGCCATACGTTGGCCCATTTGAAACGCCAAAGCCTCTAAACCACTTTTAGGCCGAATCATCACCTCAAAGTCAATAATTTGACCTTGCTCATTAAATTGGATCATATCAATCCCTTTTAATGTTTTTTCACCGACATTTGCGGAAAATTCAAGAACAACACTGAGCCCATCTGCTGTGTAGAACTCACGGTGATAACGAAAATTTTCAAAGATCTCAATCACATTGGTCAAAATAAAAGTAACAACCTGTTTGCCTGGATAAGGCTTAAATGCGACAGGTGATTTAAATACGACTTCTTCAGACAAAAGCTCATTCAATAGACTTAAATCACGCGTTTCAAGCATGTGGTGCCAACGTTGAATAGATTTTTGTGTGGTTTCGAGTGTCATTGTTACGTCCTTTTTGTTGTATCAGTCCAATGGTTTAGAAGAAAAGGGAGAATACTGCGTCAAGGAGAGGTCTCATTCAATTAAGTACCCTCTCCAAATCCTCTTCTCGCACTTTCATCTAGAATACAGGAGAGAAATTTTCTGGCTTAAATCTTGGCAGCCAATTCAGCACCTTGACGAATCGCACGTTTTGCATCTAGCTCACCCGCTTCTTTCGCCCCACCAATTAAATGAACTTTTTTACCTGCCTGCTCAAGTTGATCAAACATAGCCGTATATGATTCTTGACCTGCACAAATCACCACATGATCCACGTCTAAGACGGTAGTTTGTTCGTTGATTGTGATATGTAAGCCTTGGTCATCAATTTTGTTATACGTTGCACCTGGAATCATTTTTACTTCGCGATTTTTTAATCCAGTACGATGAATCCAACCCGTTGTTTTACCCAAGCCTGCACCAACTGAAGTGGCTTTACGTTGTAATAAGTAGATTTCACGTGATGGCTGTTCTACTTGAGCAGGTTTTAAACCTCCTACATTAGAATATGATGTATCAATTCCCCATTCATCATAAAATTTTTGAGGATTCAAGCTTCCACTTTCCCCCTCATGGGTTAGATACTCAGCAGTATCAAAACCAATACCACCAGCACCAATAATCGCAACACGCTGTCCGACTGGTTTTTTCTCTCTTAAAACTTCGATATAAGACAGCACTTTTTGATGATCAATTCCTTCAATATCTAAATGTCGAGGTGTCACACCTGTAGCGACTACAATTTCATCAAACTGATCTGTATTGAGCTCTTCAAAAGTTGCAGTATGGTTAAGTTTTAATTGAATTAAAGGCTGCAACTCAATTTTTCGCTTAAAGTAACGCAATGTCTCATAAAACTCCTCCTTTCCTGGAATCGTTTTTGCAATATTAAATTGCCCCCCAATTTGATCGGCTGCCTCAAAAATGGTGACCTGATGACCACGGTCAGCAGCATAAGTAGCAAAACTCAATCCTGCAGGACCTGCACCAATGACTGCAATTTTTTTTGGCGTATGGGTTTCTTTAAAAATGAGTTCAGTTTCATGGCATGCACGTGGATTAACCAAGCATGACGCAATTCTGAGTGAAAAAATATGATCCAAACACGCTTGGTTACAGCCAATACACGTGTTGATTTCGTCACTTCTACCCTGTTCAGCTTTTAGTACAAATTCTGCATCTGCAAGCATTGGGCGAGCCATAGAAATCATATCTGCATGACCTGAAGCTAACACGTGTTCAGCCATTTCAGGGGTATTGATACGATTTGAGGTAATCAATGGAATATTAACTTCACCTTTTAGCTTTTCTGTCACCCATGTAAATGCTGCTCGAGGTACTTTCGTTGCAATCGTGGGTATACGCGCTTCATGCCAACCAATACCTGTATTAATGATAGTCGCGCCAGCTTTCTCAATTTCTTTTGCAAGATGGATGACCTCCTCAAGCGTTGAACCGCCCTCAACCAAGTCGAGCATCGAAAGTCTATAAATGATAATAAAGTTTTCACCCACCTCTGCACGGGTACGTTTCACAATTTCAATCGGCAAACGAATGCGGTTTTCATAACTCCCACCCCATTCGTCATCACGGTGATTGGTACGTGCTGCGATAAACTCATTAATGAGGTAACCTTCAGACCCCATAATCTCAACACCATCATAACCTGCATATTGAGCCAGCTTTGCACAGTTAGCAAAATCATCAATAGTTTGATGAACTTCAGCCGAGCTTAAAGCATGAGGTTTAACTGGATTAATTGGTGCCTGAATTGCTGATGGCGCAACGTTTTCAGGCTGATATGAATATCGACCAGTATGCAAAATCTGCATTGCAATCTTACCGCCAGCATCATGTACTGCTTGTGTAATGATTTTATGTTTCTCAGCTTCAGCAATCGAGTCTAATTTTGACCCTCCAGCAAAAGTTACACCAGCATCGTTGGGTGAAATCCCCCCCGTCACGATAAGACCGACCTGTCCTTGAGCACGCTCAGCATAAAATGCGGCCATACGTTCATAGCCACCTTCAACCTCTTCTAAACCTACGTGCATTGAACCCATCAATACACGATTTTTTAAAGTGGTAAAACCTAAATCTAGTGGTGCAAGTAAGTTTGGATAATTTGACATTCTGACCTCATGGCTCGCGTTTGCTTGCTATTATTGTGTGCTTCATGCAACTTGTTGCATAAATATATATTCTAATTTTGTATTTTATGCAACATGTTGCATAATAAAGTTGATTCAACATTTTACGATATATGATTTATGTCTTTAGCACATGTTTTGTTGACCAGTCTCATTGAAAAACCAAGTACAGGTATTGAACTTGCGCGTCGCTTTGATCGTTCTATGGGATTCTTTTGGAATGCAACTCACCAACAAATCTATCGTGAACTCAATGCTATGCAAAAAAAAGGTTGGATTTCGACTATTGATGAAGGCGACCCCAACTCGAGAAAGAAAAAATACAAAGTTGATGCTCTAGGTCGAACTGAACTTGCCAATTGGATGGTACAGCATAGTGAGCCAGCCCAACTCAGAGAAGAATTGATGGTGCGTTTAAGAGCTGAAGCACAACTAGGTGGTAATAATGTGCTGACAGAATTGGAGTCTCATTTAGAAATTCATAAAAATAAATTAAAAATATACCAAGCGATTTACGACAAAGATTTTGCCAATAAAAATAATGATGATCGTACACTCTATATTCATAAAATGATTCTTCAATTAGGCATTGAATTAGAGCAAGGTTGGATCAGTTGGTTAGAACGTGTAATCCCACAATTGAAAATAATGAATACAAAATAAAGGATATATCTATGCCATTTTATACCATGCAAGATGACGAAAAATTATATGTTCGTGAAATTGGTCAAGGTGAACCTGTTTTGGTGCTATCTGGTTTAGGAATGCAAAGTTGGCAATGGATTCCTTTTTTTGCATTTAATTTAAAGAAATATAAATTCATTATTCCTGACTGGCGCGGTTTTGGTGGGTCTAAGCATTGTAAAATTCCAGATACTGATGCTATTTCAAGTCACTGGAACGATATTCAGGCATTGATCAGTCAACGCCCTAGACAACAATATAGAGTGATTGCTTATTCTATGGGGGCAACTACTGCCATGCATGGTATGCAATATGGTCAATTTGCTGATCAAATCCAAGCATACTTGCATATTGATCAAACCCCTAAAATACCTTCTGATGAAACTTGGAGTTTCGGGCTATTGGGCGATCGCTATCCAGAGTTCAAAAAGCTACTCATCGAACTTTCTTCTTTTTTACATCAACATGAAAATTATCAAAACCTGAGTGAATTACCTACTCACTTAAGCCGCGAATTAGTCGAGCTTTGGGTTAAATTTTTATCTTTACAAGATAATCATCAATTGAGCGCTAAAATTTTTAAAACAACACTCAATCAACCGAAAATTCAAAAGTTAATCCTCCCTATGCAACGTCTCGACTATATGCGTTGGTACATTGACAACTATCTAAACCATAAAGAAGATTACAGAGCATCAATCTCAAAGTTAGAATGTCCAGCAACTTTTTTTATCGGCGCTAAATCCGCACTCTATCCAGCGCAAGGGCAAAAGCTTATTGCTGAATCTGTTAAAAATCATCGTATCGTACTGTTTGAGCGCTCAGGGCATACGCCTTTGATCAATGAACCCATTAAATTCGCACAAGAAATCTCTAAATTTCTGAATCAAACTATATAAGCTCTAATGAATATTTGAATATTAAGTTGATCCAGACGTCATACGTGGGCACAAAATCAATAGGATGGAGATTGGATGAATCAGTCTAAAACAAAGCTTGTGATTTTTTCGGGTGCTGGTATGAGTGCTGAAAGTGGTATCAATACATTTCGAGATAGCGATGGACTTTGGGAAAACCATCGCATAGAGGATGTCGCAACGCCCGAAGCTTGGCGTAACAATCCTGTTTTAGTACAGCGCTTTTACAATGAACGGCGAAAAAAAATTTTAGCATCTGAACCTAATGCAGCACATCTTGCGATTGCAGCACTTGAGCAACATTTTGATGTACATGTGATCACGCAGAATATTGATGACTTACATGAACGCGCTGGAAGCAAAAAAGTACTGCATCTTCATGGAAATATAAGACTCGCCAAAACCTCGGGGCCAGATGCTCATTTCACAGACAAATTTTACACAATTGAAGGTACTGAACTGGATATTTCTCGTGACTTTTGTGACGCTGGATACCCACTTCGTCCACATGTCGTATGGTTTGGTGAATCCGTTCCCGCTTTTGAAGAAGCAGAAGTGATTTGCCAGCAAGCTGAAATCTTTGTTGTGATTGGAACGAGCTTAGCTGTTTATCCTGTTGCAGGCTTAGTACACAGTATTTCACCAAGTTGTGATGCGTATTATATCGACCCTAAAGCCGATCTCGGCCGTGTGCCACAACACTATACATGTATCTCAAAATCAGCAACCGAAGGAATGCAAGATTTGGCCAAACTTCTTTCTTCAGTTCAGCCAAATTGAGGCATGGGCTTATTTGAGTTTATCAAAATAAGGTTTTAACCATCGATATAACAAGAAGCCAATTAAGGCAATCAAATACAAAGGCCAAATCATTAATAAAAACACCAAAAGATCGAGCACAAATTGCCAGCCATATTTGATGCTATTCCAAGCACGCTGAGTAAAGTGATCACCATTTAATCGCGCCACTGCATCAAGATCAATATCAACCCTTTCTCGGACCAGTGTTGGTTGATTCAGTTGTAAACTGATCGTACTGAATTTAACGCGGTCTTGAACTTCGAATTGAGTGAGCCGTGTGATTTCATTCAAATGAGCTGGTCGTGCTTGACTTGAAATAGTCTGTGCTTGATTCATTTTTTCTTGAAGAAGCTTCAATTCAAAACGTTGTGCACTATAGCGTTGCTGATTCAGAAAAAACATTAAAGGTAAAAGTTGATTAACAACATGTGGGGCACGCTCACTCGGTACACGTAGCACTATAAAAGATACAGGTTCAACTTTTTCAAATACTTTTACTTTGCCTTCTGAAATATTCTGACGTTTAAGATCAACCACATTGAAATCAATATCTTTTCTTTCAATAAATCCGCCAGCTTCAAGGGTTATTTTTTCTATCTCTAAACTGCTTTTCACCACATCTTTAACAGTAAAGTTAACTTGCGCCTCTCGAACCATACGACGAGTCAGTTCAACTGGATTAACCTCTTGATTTAATATGACCTCAGGTTTTTGCTCCTGGACGGGCAAAGTATTTGGTTCAGCCGCTTCTTGCATATCAACTTGCGTATCAGCAGTATTTTCTTGAACTGCTTCAGCAGAATGTTCCTCTATTTTTTTTGAACAGGATGCAAGCAACATCGAACACAGCAGCGTGCTTATTACTATTCTTTTCATTCGTTTTCTCTAAATTATAATGTTTGTATTTATGGCTCATAATTTTAATTATTATTAACATTCAATTAAGAAATTATACTTAAAAATTTCAATGAAAATGGCATACCTCATTGAATGAAATATGCCATCAATTCATATTCAATTGATTTTCAGATTTTACCTACTCTATTAGCTTACTTTATCCATGTTCATATCATCGACAACATGACCCGTGATCTCAGACACTAAATTTTCAAAAGAGAAAATTTGATTTAACTGCTCTTGCGTCAAAAGATTCTGCTCAATGACAACTTGCTGAATGGTTTTATTTTCTGCAAGACAAACCTTCCCAATTTCATCACATTTGGCATGACCTAGAATCGGATCTAATAATGTGACGATACCAACACTTCGCATCACTGCATCGTAACAAGTCTGTTCATTTGCAGTAATACCTTGGATACATTTGTTTTCTAGTGTTTGCATTGCTTGAATTAATAAATTGGTTGATTCATTCATGGTCAGTGCAATTACAGGTTCCATGACATTTAATTGTAATTGCCCCGCTTCAGCTGCCATGGTCACTGTCAAATCATTACCAATGACTTTAAAAGCAATTTGGTTCACTACTTCAGGAATAACTGGATTGATTTTCGCAGGCATAATAGATGAGCCGGCTTGTAATTCAGGTAATCTAATTTCAGCTAATCCCGTACGAGGCCCTGAACTTAATAAGCGCAGGTCATTACAAATTTTTGAGAGCTTGACGGCTAAACGCTTTAAAGTGCTTGATAGAATAATAAATACGCCACAATCACTGGTGGCTTCAACATAGTCTTCAGCACCTTGTAATTTCAATCCAGTAATTTGAGAAAGCGTTTGAACCACTTCTTGTGCATATCCATGAGGTGTGTTCACACCCGTTCCAATCGCAGTCGCACCCAAATTTATTTCTAGCAGTAAATGACGCATCTTTTGGATGAGGCGATAGTCTTCTTTTAATAGCGTCGCAAATGCACGAAACTCTTGTCCGAGTGTCATGGGTACAGCATCTTGGAGTTGAGTTCGCCCCATTTTAATTACGTGTTGAAATTCAGATGCTTTGATCTCAATAACAGCGATTAATGAGCGAACTTGAGACAATAAATCTTCTAAACTGTAATATGTTGCTAGTCTCAATGCAGTGGGATAAACATCATTGGTCGATTGCGATTTATTCACATGGTCGTTTGGGTGAATTACATCATATTGACCTTTTGGCAAGCCGAGATGCTCGAGTGCAAGGTTAGCCACTACTTCATTACTATTCATATTAATAGAAGTTCCAGCCCCACCCTGATAAATATCAATTGGAAATGAAGATTTCCAGCTTTCAGGCTGCTCAATCAATTGATCACAAGCCCATTGAATCGCTTGACTGACGTCTTGACTCAATTTGGAAAATTTTAAATTTGTCTGTGCTGATGCTTTTTTTACCTGCGCCAATGCACGAATAAAATGTATGTTTTCACCTATCTGTTGATGCGAAATCTGAAAATTCTCCATCGCCCGCAGGGTATGAATCCCATAGTAACGATCGAAAGGAACCGCTTTTTCACCGAGCAGATCCTGCTCTATTCTTGTTTTATCAAATTCAATCGTAGACACTTTTATTACTCAACAATAATGCACCATTATCGTGCAATATCGATGATAGGCTTCATGCTTATTTTCACTATTGATTTAATACTTCTTTATGCAATAAAAAATTACAACTTCGCTGTTTAAGTGACTAATGTAACTTTATGTTAAAGACAATCATTTATAGAATTGTATTAAACCTCAAAGTAATTATTTTTTGAAAAAATAGTCTTTGTAACCAAAATTACATTCAGTTTCACTAAACGACTATAAATCTCACTCAAATGTAACAGAGCGTAATTTTCAAAACGTGCTTGAATCAGCTCCTCGAATAATTCGATTAAAAATTCATCTCGGAAAGATGGTCATTTAGGACAGACAAAGGATGGCATAGCAATGAGCCAATTAAATCCTACGCTAATCACATTTATTTTTTATATTGTGGCGATGCTTGGCATTGGGCTTTATGCCTACAAAGCCACGAATAATTTTGATGATTATATTTTAGGTGGTCGGAGTTTAGGCAGTGTCGTCACTGCATTATCCGCAGGTGCATCAGATATGAGTGGCTGGTTACTCATGGGTCTACCTGGTGCAATTTATCTCTCAGGTTTATCCGAAGCTTGGATTGCCATTGGTTTAGTTATCGGTGCTTGGTTGAACTGGCTGTTGGTCGCGGGTCGTCTACGTGTTCATACCGAAATTCAACATAACGCATTGACTCTCCCCGACTATTTCACCAGCCGCTTTGGTGATCGGAAAAAAGTTCTTCGTATCATCTCAGCTTTTGTAATTTTGATTTTCTTTGCAATTTATTGTGCCTCTGGCATGGTCGCTGGTGCACGTTTATTTGAAAGCCTATTTGGCTGGGATTACAACACAGCCCTTTGGATTGGAGCAGTGGCAACGATTAGTTATGTCTGTATTGGCGGTTTCTTAGCCATCAGTTGGACAGATACATTCCAAGCAGGCTTGATGATCTTTGCGCTTTTACTTGCTCCAGTAATGACCTATTTAGCCATTGGTGAAAATGCTCAGCAAGTTAGTGTCATGGTGGAATCCGCACGCCCATTAGCGAATAATTTACTTTCAGATCTCAGCACTGTAGCGATTTTATCTTCAATGGCATGGGGACTTGGCTACTTTGGTCAACCACATATTCTTGTGCGCTTTATGGCAGCAGACTCCGTGAAGTCTATTCCAGCAGCACGTCGAATTGGAATGACATGGATGATTCTATGTCTTGGTGGTGCAGTCGCTGTCGGTTATTTTGGAATCGCTTACTTTGATACGTTTCCTCAACTCGGTGCTACAGTCAATGCAAATCCTGAAACAGTCTTCATGGAATTAACTAAAATTTTATTTAATCCATGGGTTGCAGGAGTGATTCTTGCCGCTATCCTTGCTGCAGTGATGAGTACCCTCAGTTGCCAGCTATTGGTATGCTCAACCACGCTTACAGAAGACTTATACAAAGCATTTATTCGTAAATCTGCCTCACAAACCGAGCTCGTTTGGGTAGGTCGTTTGATGGTATTAATCGTTGCGATTATGGCAATCTTCCTTGCAATGAATCCTAACAGCAAGGTACTTGGATTAGTTGCCTATGCGTGGGCTGGCTTTGGTGCAGCATTTGGACCACTGATTATTCTTTCTCTCTTCTGGAAGCGCATGACCATCAATGGTGCATTGGCAGGTATGATTGTTGGTGCTGTTACAGTCATTGTATGGAAAAACACAATGGCTGATACAGGCGTCTATGAAATCATTCCTGGGTTTATTTTATCTTGGGTAAGTATTATGGTGGTGAGTTTATTAGGCCGCCCACCAGCGCAAGATGTGACTGCCCGTTTTGATGAAGCTCAACAGAAATATAAAATTGAGATGCAAGAAATCAAAAATGGAAAGTAATAAAAAATAAAAAAATTAAGGGGCTTATAGCCCCTTTCTTATATATTTACTTTTTAAATGTTTGCTTAAGTTGCACTTGCGACGATTCCTTAATAACTTCCATCACTGGATAGCTACGGGTTTCTTTGATGCCAGGTAGTTGCCATAAAACCTGTCCAGAAATCTTGCGAAACTCTTCCATGTTGGCGCAACGGATTTTAACCACAAAATCAAACCCACCGCTGATCATGTGACACTCAACAATCTCAGGGTAACTTCTGACTGCATCAGAAAATTCTTCTAATACATTTGGAGTTGTTTTATCTAATAAAATTTCGACAAATACCACAAAACTTCGATTCAGCAGATCTGGATTTAACTTGGCTTCATAACCTGTAATATATCCATCCTTGGTTAGTTTTTGTACTCGAGCAAGCGCTGCTGTGGGAGAAAGATTGACCATTTCAGCAAGTTTTATATTTGATAGACGCCCATCTTTTTGCAAGATATCTAAAATTTTTAAATCTGTACGATCCAAGGTCATCATCTGAGTCTGCATGCGAATTATTCTCTAAATTTAACTCTAATTATAGTGAGTTATGCACCATATTTTCTGTAATTATAAATTAAATAAACCTTAAAGATAAATCTATTTCATTGTCACAGGACGCTGGCGTATATCTCATGGAACAACTTAGCTCACCCCTTTCTCGCCCAATAGACATTCAAGACATTACTGAATTTAAAGATAAATCAGATCTAGAATTAGAAATAAATCGTGCATGGCGCCGTGATGAATCTGAATGTGTCGAAACACTTCTCGAACAGACCGAGATTGATCAAGAAATTTCAGACAAAATTTATCAATTAGCCTTCAATTTAGCGCATTCATTACGTGAACGTAAAGGGTCAGCGGGCAAAGCAGGCATTGTACAGGGTTTATTACAAGAATTTTCATTATCTTCTCAAGAAGGTATTGCGCTCATGTGTTTAGCTGAAGCGCTGTTACGTATTCCTGATAAAGCAACACGTGACTTATTGATCAAAGACAAAATCAACCAAGGCAATTGGAAAGATCATTTAGGTCAAAGCAGCCTAATGTTTGTAAACGCGGCAGCATGGGGCTTAATGTTGACCGGTAAGTTAATGGAAACACCTAAAGCAAATAGTTTATCTGGTCTTCTCACAGGCATCTTGGCACGAAGTGGTCGTGGCATTATTCGCAAAGCCGTTGATGTTGCTATGCGTATGATGGGTGAACAGTTTGTGACAGGTGAAACCATTGACGAGGCTTTAAATAATGCAGAACGATTAGAAGAACAAGGCTTTCGTTACTCATATGATATGTTAGGTGAAGCAGCGCTTACAGATCATGATGCGGAGCGCTATTATCAAGATTATACAAATGCGATTCATGCGATTGGTAAGGCATCATCCAACAAAGATGTTTACGAAGGCCCTGGGATCTCAATCAAACTTTCGGCGCTTCATTCACGTTATCAACGCTCGCAAATTGACCGTGTACACGATGAACTTTATCACAAAGTCTTTAATCTAGCGGTTCTAGCGAAACAATATGATATTGGTCTAAATATCGATGCTGAAGAAACTGATCGTCTGGAAATTTCATTGGAACTTCTTGAACGCTTATGTTTCGAACCGAAATTGAATGGCTGGAAAGGCATTGGATTTGTGATTCAAGCTTATCAAAAAAGATGTTTTTACGTGGTCGATTACATCATTGATTTAGCTAAGCGTAGTCAAAAACGTTTAATGATTCGTTTAGTCAAAGGCGCCTATTGGGACAGTGAAATTAAGAAAGCACAAGTTGAAGGCATGACCGATTATCCTGTCTTTACTCGAAAAGTGCATACAGATTTATCTTATATTGCATGTGCTCGCAAACTTTTAGCCGAACCAGACTTTATTTATCCGCAATTCGCGACACATAATGCACAAACCTTAGCCACTATTTATCATTTAGCAAATCCTGAACAATATTATAAGGGACAATACGAATTCCAATGTTTACATGGCATGGGTGAACCACTTTATGAACAAGTCGTCGGTTCTAAAGCAGATGATAAACTTGGCGTACCTTGCCGAATTTATGCACCTGTCGGAAATCACGAAACCCTTTTGGCTTATTTGGTTAGACGATTGCTTGAAAATGGTGCAAACACGTCTTTTGTAAATCGTATTGCTGATAAAACACTCAAAATTGATGACTTGATTGAAAATCCACATCAAACCATTGATGTCACAAGTCGAATCGAAGGCAAAGTTGGATTAAAGCACCCTGCTATTCCATATCCGAAACATTTATATGCTGATCATCGCCCTAACTCTCTTGGAATTGATCTTGCAAATGACCAAGACCTTGAACATTTGAATCATACTTATCAACAATGGTCTAAAGTTCAAATTAAAGCCACCCCAATGGGTCTGAGATTAGATGAATCCGTACACGATACAGAGTCAATGGCAATTCTCAATCCTGCAAACCGTCAAGATATTGTCGGTAATGTGACGGAAACTCATGCCATGCAAGTGGAAATGGCGTTAGTTAATGCGACTGAAGCACAGCAGGATTGGCAAAATTTGGAAAAAGATCAACGTGCAGAATATTTAATTACAGCATCCAATGTGATGGAGTCTCGACTTGAAGAGCTAATGGTTCTGCTCAGTCGTGAAAGCGGTAAAACATTTGCCAATGCGATTGCTGAAGTACGCGAAGCAGTAGATTTCTTACGCTACTACGCAGCACAAGTGAAAGATCTAGAACACAAAGCCGTTATTCAACCCTTAGGTACAGTACTGTGTATTAGTCCTTGGAACTTCCCATTGGCAATTTTTACAGGTCAAATCGCGGCGGCACTTGTAACAGGGAATACTGTAATCGCCAAACCAGCGGAGCAGACTCCTTTAATTGCCTCAATTGCAGTTCAGATCCTTTGGGAATCTGGCGTACCACAATCTGTCTTACAGCTCTTGCCAGGACGTGGTGAAACAGTGGGTGCACAACTCAGTAGTGATCATCGTATTCAAGGTATTATGTTTACAGGGTCAACTGAGGTTGCGAAAATTTTGCAGAAAACCGTTGCAAAACGACTGAATCAATTTGGTCAATCAATACCTCTCATTGCAGAAACTGGCGGTCAAAATGCCATGATCGTAGATTCTTCTGCCCTGACTGAACAAGTGGTATTAGATGTTGTCAGCTCAGCATTTGATAGTGCAGGTCAGCGTTGTTCAGCACTGCGAATTTTATGTGTTCAAGAAGATAATGCGCATACCGTGATCAAAATGCTCAAAGGTGCAATGAAGCAATTGCGTGTCGGTATTCCAAGTTTATTAAAAATTGATATCGGACCTGTAATTGATCGAGAAGCAAAACAAACCATTGATCAACATATCAATAAAATGAAATCTTTGGGCTATCCCGTTCAACAACTCATGTTGGATGAAGATGACTCTCATCTCAAGCAAGGGACATTTGTTAAACCGACTTTGGTTGAGTTACCACATTTAGATGATCTTGAACGTGAAGTATTTGGTCCAGTACTGCATGTCATTACTTATAAATATGGCGAACTTGATCGACTTATTGATCAAATCAATGCCAAAGGCTATGGTTTGACTATGGGCTTACACACGCGTATCGATGAAACCATACGAACCGTAATTTCAAAAGCAGAAGTTGGAAATCTCTATATTAACCGCAACATTGTAGGTGCTGTTGTGGGTGTACAACCCTTCGGTGGAGAAGGTTTATCTGGTACAGGTCCAAAAGCTGGTGGACCGATGTATATTTATCGGTTAATGCATGAATGTACACATAAAAAAATTGCACAACCTTATGCAACGAGCCAAGCCGTTGAATTGACTGAACATCAAAACGTATTGAATCAATATAAAGATTGGGTCAATAAGTCATTTCCGCATTATCAAATGAAGGCGTTACAACCAAGTTGTGTCGGACATAGCTATGAATTACAAGGACCAACAGGTGAAAGCAATCAATATGTTGTGTTACCGAGACATCGTGTTTTAAGCTTGGCAGATCAGGAAATTGATCAGATTCATCAACTGCATGCCATTCTCGCGGTTGGCTCTCAGCCAACTGTTCTAGGTGAGAATACGTTTGTTTTAAAATACTTACAGTCTATGCCTAAAGAAGTCGCTCAACGTATCGCCATTATTGCTGATATTGAGACAGGTAGTTTTGATGCAATTCTACATCATGGCACCAAAAATCAACTGTTAAAATTGCAAGATAAAGTGGCTCAGCGACAAGGTCCGATCATCGGAATTACACATCTAGAGCCTGGTAATTATGACATTCCTTTAGAACGCTTCTTTATTGAACGTGCAATTAGTATTAATACCGCAGCTGCAGGTGGTAATGCGAGTCTAATGACCATGCAAGCTTGATTCTGTTGAGTCAAAAAAACCAGTGCATTGCACTGGTTTTTTTATTTGTGATTTAAACAGCAAGCATACTATTTAAAGTTTCAGATACATTTTTAGATTTCACGATAGGTTTCAATGCTTCGAGTTTCGCTTTGACTTCGGCTTGTTGAGGTTGGGCTAACGTGTACCAACGTGACAAAAGTTGTAACAAACGTGAGCCTACAATCGGATTCTTTTCGTCCAAATATTGAGCCAACTGAATAATATGATCTACCCCAAAACTCCAAGTATTGATAGGGTTTGAGTTTAAACCACCAGTTACAGCGCGGATTCGATTAGGTACTTTAAGATCGTAATCAGCATGTGATGTCAGTTTTTGAATCGTTTCTGCTGTCGCTTTCGGATGAGCTGCTTGGATCATAAACCACTGATCCATTGATAGAGCCTCATCTTTAAAACGCGCATAGAAATCTTCTAAAATCTCAGCAGCTTGCGGTGCATCATTCCACACCAACACTTTTAAAGCACCTAAACGTTCAGACATATTACGTGTTTGACGATACTGTTGCTCAGCTAAGTCAAATGCAGCTTCATCTCCTTGACGCGCAATAAAAGAAAGCATGATGTTCTTTAAAGCACGTGTACCCATAGCTTGGGAAAAATCTGACTGTGTTGCTGGATCTAATGATAAATAAGTCTCTTTAGCAAAATCACCTAAACGGCGAGACAAAGTATCTAATAGAGCATTACGCTTTTCATAGATCGCTGTCGGTTGATAATCGTAGTCAATACGGCTACCCAAATATCCTTCACTCGGAACATCAAATAAACGTGAAGCTAACAGCGGATCTTGCTGAATTACTCTAGGTAGCGTTTTTAACATCGCTTCAATATATATGTCAGCAGGTTGGTCATTTAATAAGATGCGCTCAAGCAATGTTTGCGTCGCTTGCCACTGATTAAAGCCATTGGTTTCGTACTGTAATAAGAACGCAAGCTGTTCATCAGTATAATTAAACTCTAAATTCACGGGTGCAGAGAAATTTCGTAATAGTGAAATTACAGGCACCTTCGCCACGTTTTTAAACTCGATCGTTGCTTCATCAGTCGTGAATAAGTAAACACCATCTTTGACTTGATCTTCAACTAAAGCTGAGCAATCAAGTTGAAGTTGCTCACCAGTGTGTTCATCAAACAAAGCCAAAGCGACAGGAATTGGAACCGCTTTTAAGTTTGGATATTTTGGATGTGGTTTTAAACTTTGCTTAAAGTTTAAACGATAAGTTTTCTGCTCAGCATCATACTCACCTTTGGCTTCAAGCTTAGGTGTACCCGGTTGGTTATACCAAGTTAAAAATCCTGATAAATCCACACCAGAACCTGCTGATAATGCAGCAACCCAATCTTCCACAGTCACAGCTTGACCATCATGGCGACGGAAATACTCATCCGTTCCTTTACGGAATTTTTCTTTACCTAATAAAGTCGCCATCATTCGGTTAATTTCTGCACCTTTTTCATACACAGTCGCTGTATAGAAGTTATTAATTTCTACGAAATGATCTGGACGTGGAGGATGAGACAATGGGCCTGAATCCTCAGGGAATTGGTGCGCTTTAAGTACTGCTACATCATCAATTCGTTGAACAGCAGCAGACTGCAAATCCTCAGAAAAAGATTGATCACGGAAAACGGTTAAACCTTCTTTCAGACAAAGTTGGAACCAGTCTCGGCAAGTAATACGATTACCCGTCCAGTTATGGAAATATTCATGAGCGATAACAGATTGAACACGCATAATCGCAGCATCAGTCGTGTATTCTTCATCAGCTAAAACACATGATGTGTTAAAAATATTAAGCCCTTTGTTTTCCATTGCACCCATATTGAATGCACTGGTCGCGACAATCATATAATTGTCTAAATCATAAGGTAATCCATAGTGCTCTTCATCCCAACGCATAGAATGTTTAAGTGCTTCCATGGCAATATGGCACTTCGGAATATCTTTTTCTTCAGCATAAATTTCTAGAGCTACATCACGACCTTCAGAAGTGACGTAACGATCTTTTAATACCGCTAAGTCTCCAATGACACATGCAAAGAGATAGGCTGGTTTCTTGGTTGGATCTTGCCAAATGGTATAATGACGTCCTTCGCCTACTTCACCCGCTTCAATTAAATTACCATTCGCCAGTAGGACTGGAAATTTCTTATCCGCTTCGACACGTGTTGTGAAAACAGACAGCACATCTGGACGGTCTGGATAAAACGTAATTTTACGAAAGCCTTCTGGTTCGTTCTGTGTAACAAACAGATCAGATGCTGCTTGGTATAAACCTTCAAGTTGTGTGTTTGATTCAGGATGAATTTTAACGACTGTAACGATGCATGCATCATCAGGTGCATCTTTAATCACTAACTGTTCATTATCTAGATGATATTGCGAAGAATCTAAGTCTTGACCATTCAGTGTAATTGACTTCAACTCAAGCTCACGACCAAGCAACACCAAATCACCTTCAGTCTGACGTTGCATTTTTAGTGTGCCTGTCACCATCGTATGATCGTCATAGACTTGGATATTTAAATCAATCGAATCCACGACAAATGCTGGCTTCTGATAATCTTTCAAATAAATCGTTTGATCTGCTTCGATCACTGGATTTGCCGCGATATTCATAACTCGTCCTATAAGCTGTTCTTTACAGCGATTATGCTTTTATGTGAAGTCAATTGATCATAGGTCAAAATTGACGAATTGTCTGTGTTTGACGCTCTATTTAATATGGGTCTATTCATGTTTTTTTCAATTTAATTTATTTGTAGTAACAACAGTTTGCTTCTTTATTACCCGTTTCAAATATCTTGTCTAACTACGATAGAAATGTAACAAAAATTCACTTCTTTATTTTCAAGCATAATTATTGCTTCAGTTTAAGAGCGGTAATCATCAAAAAACTTATAAATCATAAATGAGGTGAAATATGCTCATCAGGGACCACATAGTCAGAGTAGAAAACATCAAAACCATGCAGATGATGGATGCTGCTAAAATTGATCATCGCGTGATTGCAGCATTTTTAACCAGTGAGGGAATGCCTATTGAAACATCAGAAGTCACAGCTGTATTGAAAAACTATGATGCACTCGGAATCAAGAGATTATCTCAAAAGAAATCTCAGGTACTGATCCAAGCTAAAATGCAACATTTTTCCGATTCAGAGCTCCCTTGCCCTTTAACCTATTGAATCCTCCATCTAGGTCGATCTAACACTTGAGGAAAAGATTTTCCGGTTCGATATATTCATATATTTCACATAAGCAGGCATTCACCTGCTTATTTTATTGATCGCAACATCAGTCAGATTTGTTTTCAATACTGACTCAATCAAGCGATGTTGAACAATCGTGTGTATAATTCTTTTATCTTGAAATTAAAGTGCTGCTATGTTGCAAATTCTCCAAAAAAATGCTGATGAAAGTAGTTTCTGTCCACTTTGTCAGGCCAGTATGTACTTTATTGAAGCAGAAGAATTTGATAAAGAAATCCTATTCCATCAATGCTCTCACTGCCATCATCAAGTCTTTCAAGATGAAAACCGCAACTGCCATTGTGAGCGCTGCACAGCAAAACGAAAGAAAATGATGCAAGAAACTCGCATTCAAGAACAACGTAAGATTGCATCGAAGAATAAGGACATACAAGAACTCGATTTACATCAACTGAGCTTTATGCACAAGTTGTTTTTACTCTCAATATTAGATCAACAAGTCCATGAGCATACCCAACATCAAGAATTCATCGATTGGGAAAATATTAAATATCACACCATTACCCCAAGTTATTTATTTCAAAATCATTTGATGAAACAACTTTTGAAAGACAATATTCTTGTCCCGCGTGACTTTTCGAGCGAACTCAGTCAATACTATATTAATGTCCGTCTTGACGGCTATTCTGAGCCGAGCTTGTTTAGTATTACTCAAGCGTTACGTCAACTCTTTTATGAAAATCTGAGCCAAGGTGTACCATTTAAAAATAGTGATGAAGTCAAAAGTGCACTCTACACTCTGTTGTACCAAGAAATTATTCAATTTGCGCAATACTACTGTCGTACTTGGGGCGTTCAAATTGCTGGAAATCAGAGTTTTCAAACCTTTTGTTTTAGATTATTAGACTCTCTCGCTGTGGGTCAAATCTATTATTTAGTTCAAACTGCGCTTGAGTATTTGCACCATCAGAAAGCACTCCAAGCCCGTAATGAAAATTTTATCAATACCAACCTTTTAAAAAAGACCTTACAGCAATACCGTGAACGTTCTGTAGCTGAAAAATGGGAAACCTCAACACTGCCAAGGCTACCTAACTTGCCTTTAAGTAAAATGAGCGAAATCTTATTTTTTCATTTTCTGGGCTATGATGAATCAATCTTTTTTCAACCTGTTTGGCGATCGTGGAGTAAAATTGAGCCACGTTTAAATTTTTACTCACAAAAACGTTGTATGAATTGTGGCTCGAATGAACTTTCTGTGGATTATGACGCAGATGACTATGTCAGTTTAATTTGTCGTAATTGTAATCACCAAGACCACTATTTTACACGCTAGCGAACGACTATGAATCATCCAGAAAACTTGATAGCAAATGCTCCAAAAGATATTGAGGTTCAAACCCAAGAGATTCTTAAACAGGTCATTGAAGCATGGCATCTGTTAAAAACCACTCAACCTTTAGTGCATTGTATGACCAATCAGGTTGCTGCCAACTATGTCGCAAATGTACTGTTATCTGTTGGTGCCTCACCTGCCATGATTGATAATCCTTTTGAAGCTGAAAGTTTCGTAAGTATTAGTCAAGCTTTAAGTATCAATTTAGGGACTCCTCATACAGAACAAGTTGCCGCAATGAAAATTGCCACAGAAACTGCTCGCAAAAAAAATATACCTTGGGTATTAGATCCTGTTGGCTATAGTGCTGTTTTGCCATGGCGTACTGAAATTACAACTGATTTATTGCGGTTTAAACCCACCATTATCCGAGGTAATGCTTCAGAAATTGGGAGCTTAGCAGGACAACGAAATCAATCTAAGGGTGTAGACAGTACCCTCGATAGCGCTGCCGTAGTAGAACAGGCGAAAACCTTATTAGATTACTCTGAATGTATCGCAATTTCGGGCGAATCTGATTTTATTCTTTCTAAGTCTTATGGATGTATGGTTAAGATTAATGGAGGTTCACATTTACAGCCAAAAGTTACCGCTACAGGATGCGCCTTAGGTGCATTAATTGCAGCTTATGCTGGCGTAACAAACCCAACCATTGCCTGTATTGCTGCCCATGTACACTTTGCCATCGCAGGAAAACTCGCTTATACGCAGGCTCAAACTGTCGGAAGTTTTAATGTCGCTTTTATCGATGAACTCTATAGCTATTCGGCTGAAAAAATTCAAAACAGTGCAGATATCGAAATACTGACTTTTGCTGCATAACAAAAGGCTGAAGATCACTTCAGCCTTTTTAGTCTTACTTCTGAACTCTACCTTTACGATAATACTCTTTTGGCATTTCCGCCAACTCAATGATCAATTGAACCGTTAAGCCTTGAGCATGATAACCATTAAAGCTATGAAGATACTCATTTAAGCGATCTGAAATAAGATTCTTTTGCTCTTCATTACGCCCCGTCATGATTCCTAAACGAACATGAATATAGGCTTGAGGGTCTTCGCCAAAACCAATCAGGAAATCGCTATTAGCACGAATACGTGATTTGATATCAGAAGGATGCCCCACTAGACCTGTATCAAATAAAGCGTGGTTTAAGCCTAAAAGCAACGCTTTCGCATCTAAATTTTGAATATTATCCGAATACTCAACGATCATCTGTGGCATCTTAATTCCCTTTGCTTGTGTGTTAAAAAATCAATTTCAAATGCGTAACTCATTATTCAATGAATAATAAGGCTAATCTCACTTGGTCATAGCCCATACGCGGATTGGTATTTTCCACGATCGGACGCAACTTGATCGCACCATCTTCACCGAAATGTTCAGGACTCTGTCTTTTAAGTAATTTTTTATAGATTTTACGTACTTGTTCAACGACTTCATCCCCAGGATGAGCAACCGAGATATCTAACCCCTGCTCACGATGAAGTTTGCCTAAGTGGTTAATAATGGTTGCTGGCGTTAAACCACGCTCAACCGCAATATCCTGAATTTCATAACCATTTTCAAAGAGCTCGCGAGTTTCATCGAGAGTCGCGGTGGCATAATTGGCTTTGCCTGCATTTTTGGCAATTTTTTTCTCATTACGACTAATCTCAAGCTCATTGAGTGTGCCACCACAGTGCCGAATAAATGCCTTGTGTTGCGCTTCTAAATCAGCATCACCAAAATGCGCTTCTGCTTCATCAGAGAGTTCTTGAAATCTTCGGTCGGCTTTAATTGCTAAACTGTCTAATTCTAATGCTTGCTCATTGAAGCCGAGCAACTTCAGACCATCAATAGATTTCAAACGAGATAAGGCGACATAGCCCTGACCCTTTTCAAAGGTATTCGCCAAATTTATTTCTGCCGCCGATAAAGTCATCCCTTGAGACTTATGAATAGTAATCGCCCAAGCTAACCGCAAAGGAACTTGGGAAAAACTCGCGATTGTCTTTCCTGCATCATTATCAACAGACCAGGTTTCAGGTTCGACCACCAGAACAGTGCCGTCTGTTAATTTCACTTTAGGTAATACCCCGTGATCATCTACTTCTTCAAAGCCAATGACTTCACCAAGACTGCCATTGATATAGCCCACATCAAAATTGTTTTTTACAAACATGACTTTGGCATGTTTCTTTAAGGTCAATTCTTCTGGTGCACGTACGGAAGATTTTAATGTCTCGATTAATTTTTCATTACCATCCATTTGTGCACAAAATTGATGACCATCCCCATCAATCTCATTTAAATGACGGTAATTAATGGCATCAACATCCATATTATGGGTATACAAACGTGTAAATGTTTCACCAATATCTTGCTCACGCGTTTGTTGTAAAGCTTGAATATGCTCGGCTTGAATATTTTGCGCACGGATTGCATTCAAAATATCATTCAAGACTGAGTCATCTTGTCGATGTTGTTCAGTTAAATAACAAACACGAAATTTCGCTTCTACCCAAGCCTGGGACATAAAACAGAATTTATCTCGATTTTTTTCGTCATTGCGTCCGACTGGTGGTAACTGGAAGAAATCTCCGGCGGCAATCACCTGTATGCCACCAAATGCTTCATCAGACTCTTTAAAAAACTTAAGCACTTGATTAACTAAATTAAGCTGCTTCGCATGTAGCATCGAAATCTCATCGATGATCAATACCTGCGCATTTTCTAAATGCTCTTTGAGATATTTACGCTCTTTCATGCGCTTTAGATCATCATCTGATAAAAAATCTTTGATCCCGATCCCCGCCCACGTATGAATGGTCATCCCATTCATGTGTGTGGCTGCAATGCCTGTAGATGCGGTAATGGCGACTGAAACTTTTCGTGCCTTTAGATAATTAATATATTGATTAAGCGTATACGTTTTTCCTGCACCCGCAGAACCTGTCAAAAAGACATTTTCTCCTGCTTTCATTAACTTCAGTGCAGTTTCTTGTTTCATTTGTGCTTAACCTAATTTAAACGCTCATAGACTAACGACATTTCATCAAAAAGTTAAGCCAAAAATCAGTCTTATGATCATGTTAACGCGTGAATACGTCAATTTAAGGCGCATCAGTTGTTGATTTGTTCAGGATCTCCAAAATTCCAAATCAACATTTCATTGACTTGATGTACAAACTCTTTGGCTTCCCTCACAACCTTTAGATCAGCAACTTCGTTATTGGGCAAACGCAGTTGGTCAAAATGAAGCTGATCGAATTTAAAAAAACAACCGAGTGTCAAATGCTGTGAGGGATCATGTAAATTTGACATATGGAACGCCACATATTCACCATCAATAATTCTTTGGGTATAAGATAAAGCCAGACAATGTTTATAATTTACAGACTCTTGAATAATTTGCTCTAATTCATTCAACTCCAGAAATTTCCAATTCTCTGTATACATGACTGCTTGAGGTGATACTCGTTTCCAATGACTTTCAGCATGTCGCAATTTCAAAGTCGTCAATGTATCCACATAATGTAAATGCTGATGCCAACGTATTGCTTGCTGATACCATGCGGGCCATGTCATGTTTTTCGCAATAGTTCGATCTTGTTGAAAAAAATCAATCAGATAATCTGCAACATAAGAGTCAAAAATACTATTACTGCGGTTATATTGAGAATTTGGATGCTTAAAGCGCTGCCTAAACTCATCTAGATTGATATGATACTGCTGCATTAAGAAATGAAAATGCGTTTGATGTTGTGTTGAGGGCTCAATAAATTTGATGATTTCATTAGGCAGATCTTTAACTAAATCATTTAAAAACAACATATAAGACTGCATCACTTGAGAAATACGTTTAAAGACATATTTTACTGAACTCAATCCTTGCTGATCCAATGACCATAACAAGTCCAACCATTCTTTAAGATATAAAATAGAAGCCGTGAGAGGTTTTGATTTTTTATAATCTTGAACATTTAGCGACTCATTCAATGTATATGAATGATGCTCAACAGATAGTTCAAACCATGATTGTTGCTGTGAAATACGTAAACACTCAGAAATAAATAAACGACCGATCACCTGTTCAAAATATTGAATCGAGAGTTGTATGACATGCGGATGTACTTTAGAGCAATCCACAAAACTTAAAGCGGTGACGGCCAATCGAATATTGGGATCTTTTAAATTTTCACTTACCCAGTCGATGACAAGATAATCTTGTTTAAATAACCAATTCACTGCTCTTTTATGTATAAACAGTGGCGACTGTTGCGCTATATCTTCTACCCAATACTGCACATCTTTATTTAAAAAATTTTGTTTATTGAAAATATCTTGATACTGCCAATACCCTCGTTTGATCCAACGTGTAAAACCTAATAAATGCGGTGTTTGCTCGTTATGCTGTTTGAGTAAATTGAAATCAGGCTCTAAGTCTACCAATTGAGATAAGCTAAATTGTTCCTCGAACGAAATTTGTGCCATACGATATAACCGTTTTGGCAACATTAATTCTGCTGAAGTGCTTAACCGATCGTATACTGGAATCAATTTTTGCACTGCAAGAAAATTATCTCCCATGACTGAATTGACCAAACACAGATGTTTAAAATTCAGTTCAACTTCCAAAGGTATTTCAGCACCAAATCGGCTGAAATTCAGCAAATGAGGTTCATCATAATACTCACTTTGCATCATGATTCGATCTAACTGCATCGCTTGCTGATCGGTCAAATTATAGAGGCACTGTTCAACACGATTTTCTCCATCGACCCATTTAAAGACTTCTTCAACCAGCATTTGACGAAATAACTGCACTTTCGTTTTTAAATATAAAGAATGATGTGAGGCCTTATGATTAAAGATAAAACTAAAATCATTGAACATAAAATCCGCAATTTTTTGAATCTCGACATTTGCGCGAGATGTATAAAATTGAATTTTATAATCATCGATACACTCAACTGTGAGCAGTCCATCTGCGATCACTAAGCTATTATTTTCCTGATCAATTACGAATAAATTTTCAGGCGTAATCGTCCATAGATATAACCACTGATCCTGAAATACGGCTTTTAGTGTATCGCAATGATCAATTAATGCCTGTGCAGTATATTGATGACGTTGCTTTGGATTTTGCGGAGGACACGCCAGCATACAGTTTGCCTAAATATGAAAGACTGGAAGATTTTTAAAAATAACAACGATATAACTGTATTATTCTATCTTAAAATGAGTTGTGCTATTCAGATTCTGTAACTTTTGTATGAGTCAGATAAGCAGTTCGTATCATGCAACAATTATATGAAAATTTCTTGAAAGTAGGTTTGACTCACTGCTCTGACTGTATTAAAACAATCTCATACTAAGAATTTTAGAGACAATAATGAAAACAGTGGTGATTACAGGTGCAAATACAGGTATTGGATTAGCGACAGCAAAAAAATTTGTTGAAGATGGTCATCATGTCGTGCTTGCTTGTCGTAATTTGGATAAAGCTCAGAAAGCTAAAGCAGAAATCAGCACCAAAGGTCATGGTCAAATTGATATTGTAGAATTAGATTTAAATGATTTAAATCAAGTCAAATCTGCAGCACAAACTTTAAAAGAAAAATATTCACAGATTGATATTTTGGTCAACAATGCAGGTCTAATGACGCCTAAATTAGAAGAAACGGCTAATGGTTTTGAAAAACAAATAGGTGTCAATTATCTAGGACATTTTGTGTGGACAATGCAGTTGTTACCTTTACTTCAAAACGCGCCTTCAGGCCGTATCATTCACCTTGCATCCATGATGCACGTTCTGGGTAAAATTGACACGCATCAATTTAAATTTGATTCTGTTAAAAAGTATAACGGTGTACTCAGCTATGGAAATAGTAAATTAGCAAATTTACTATTTAGTCATGCCTTAGCTGAAAAGCTCAGAGGCACATCTATCACCAGTAATGCAATTCATCCAGGTGGTGTGGATTCCGAAATTTATCGCGAGCTTCCTAACTATCAATATCGCGCTTTAAAATTGTTCTTAATCTCACCCAACAAACCAGCAAATCTTATTCATCAAATTGCGTTATCACCTGACTGGTCTAAGAAAACAGGTCAATACAAAAGTTTGCAAACACCAGCTTTTCAATCTACACATGCGAAAAATCGTAGTTTAGCTCAACGATTGTTTGACGAGACAGAACAACTTTTAAAAGAATATTTACAGTCAATATAAACAATTTTGAATCAGGGAATGAATCAATAGATGATCGAAAAAATGAGTGCTGAAACCACGCTACAATACCAATCCGACATTTTAGGTGAAAAATTTGAGCAACATATTTTCAAATTTTCGCCTGATTATGATGGTGAGGTTATTGCAACATTAGTACGTCGTCCATCAGATATTCCATCAACTAAAGCTGTGCTGTATATCCATGGCTTTATTGATTATTTCTTTCAACAAGAAATGGCGAAAAAATTTAATGCCCAAGGTTTTCATTTTTACGCCATAGACCTTAGAAAATACGGTAGATCACTACTTCCGCATCAAAAACCTTATTTTGTGAAAGACCTAACCGAATATGATGAAGATATTCATGCCGCATTGAATGCAATTCAAAGTGAGGGAAATGAATCGGTATTATTATGCGGTCATTCTACAGGCGGTTTAACTGCCACTTATTTTTCAATTCGACACCCTGATTATCCATTGATTAAAGCAATCTGGGCCAACAGTCCATTTTATGATTTCAATATGAATGTCTTGAAAAAAAAATATGCGCTTCCAATGATTGCAAAATTAGCTCAGCAATTTCCGTTGATGCAATTACCAAGTGAATTAAATAAGTTTTACGTAAAGAGTTTGCACGAAAATTTAAATGGCGAATGGAGTTTCGATCTCAAGCTTAAACCTAAAACCTACACCAAAGTGTATTTGAGTTTTATCGGTGCTGTTGTGAAAGCACAACAGAAAATCCAATCTGGTCCTAAAATTTCAGTTCCGCTTCTTGTTATGCACTCAAGTCGCACGACCAATCCCAAGAAATATAACATTGATGCTCAGACCTCTGATGTGATTTTAGATGTAAAAACCATCGAAAAATATGCAAAAGCATTACAAGGTGATGTCACTGTAATGACAATTAAAGATGGTCTGCATGATTTGGTTCTTTCAAAAAAACTGGTTCGTCAGCAAGTATATGACCAACTCTTTGCTTGGCTTGCTTCAAAAAATCTATAAATTCTGTTCATCTAAGACCTCATTTTAATGGTCTTGATTGTTAATGTGTATTGATCAAGCTGAATGGACTTTCTCTTGGTCATACAATATTTCTATTCTTCAACCTTCCCATCTCTTCACAGACCTTTGCGACCAATCTCCTTTTCACACATTTGAAATATTACTTCTTGCTTGCTGTTTCTTGTTTTGAGCCATGGAGAAATTGGGTTGGTGTTTGGTAGGTACACATCTTCTCAAGCGTGTCCAATACTGCAAACACGGTAAATATCACCGAACACAACAATAAATGGTAAAAGGAATCTCACCATGGCTTTTAAAAATATTGCAGACCAAACAAACGGGTTTTATATCCCTTGTGTTTCACTTTTCGGACCAGGTAGTGCTAAAGAAGTTGGAAGCAAAGCTCAAAATTTGGGCGCTAAAAAAGCACTGATTGTGACTGATGCAGGTTTATACAAATTTGGTGTCGCAGATATCATCGCCGGTTATTTAAAAGAAGCGCAAGTGGAGAGCTACATATTTGCTGGTGCCGAGCCTAATCCGACTGATATTAATGTTCATGATGGTGTGGAAGCCTACAATAATAATGCTTGTGATTTTATTATTTCTTTAGGTGGTGGCTCTTCACATGATTGTGCTAAAGGTATTGGTTTAGTGACTGCAGGTGGTGGGCACATTCGCGACTATGAAGGAATCGATAAAAGTACCGTTCCGATGACACCTCTTATTGCAATCAACACAACTGCAGGAACTGCTTCGGAAATGACGCGTTTCTGTATTATTACCAATACAGAAACCCATGTAAAAATGGCAATCGTCGACTGGCGTTGCACTCCACTCATTGCCATAGATGATCCTAAACTGATGATCGCAAAACCTGCAGCATTGACAGCTGCAACAGGTATGGATGCGCTTACTCATGCAGTCGAAGCCTATGTTTCAACAGCAGCAAATCCAATTACTGATGCCTGTGCTGAAAAAGCTATCAGCATGATCAGTCAATGGCTGAGTCCTGCGGTTGCTAATGGTGAGAATATTGAAGCACGTGATGCTATGAGTTATGCACAATATTTGGCAGGCATGGCATTTAATAACGCCTCTCTAGGTTATGTACATGCCATGGCTCACCAATTAGGCGGTTTTTATAATCTTCCGCATGGTGTGTGTAACGCGATTTTGCTCCCCCATGTCTGTGAGTTCAACTTAATTGCCTGCCCTGATCGTTATGCCAAAATAGCTGAATTAATGGGTGTAAATATTGAAGGATTAACCATTAACGAAGCTGCATATGCAGCAATTGATGCCATCAAAATCCTATCTCAATCCATTGGCATTCCATCAGGATTAAAAGAGCTTTCGGTTAAAGAGGAAGATTTAGAAGTGATGGCTCAAAATGCACAAAAAGATGCCTGCATGCTCACTAACCCACGTAAAGCAGATCTCCAACAAGTCATCAACATTTTTAAAGCCGCAATGTAAACTTTTGATTTGCTAGATCTAAAAGAGAATCTGAATACAATTTAGATTCTCTTTTTTATTCTTTGATTCTCAATCGAATTCAATTGTGCATTACATCAGGCATGGCGGGTTTAAATTTTTGTAGGTATAAACAATGAGAGTAAAGGTTGTTAACAATATGAAAAAGATGCTTTAGGCTATTGTGTTTTACTTTAATTCGACTCAATTATGATAGTGCTGTAAAAGTTGTTGCGCTGAGTGATCTTGCGGTGATAACTCCATTAAACGCTCCATTGCATCAACTGCATCAGGATTTCGTGCAATGTATTTTAAAAGCACTTCAACATCACAATAGTTAAAAATTGCTTCGCTTAGACGCGAATCTAGACAATTTCGCCAAGAACATAAGAATGGGCTTTCAGTTTTGGAGAGCATTACACCATTGACCTGCTGTAAAGCTTTATCAACAAATCCAACGTCTAAAGCATTTTCGATTTGGAGGAAATCAGCCTCAATATGCGCCAGTAATTTATAGGGTCTTGAGCCTAACATTCCACCCAATAAATCTCGAAGCTGCGACATTTCAGCTTTTAAAGTTCCCATGCTCACCTTTCGTTCCCCATACAAAGCTTGATGAAGCGAATCTAAGCTAAGACCTTGAGGACATAATGCCAATATTGTCAAAATTTCAATCTGTCTAGGTGTAACCACCAAGGTACGTCCGTTAAATATGACTTGAGGAATTCCAAAGGTACGAATAAATAAATGTTGGCGTTGATAATTCAGTAATGCTGATTGTATTAAAGATGCACAACGTTCTGCTGCGAGTAGTCCAAAACTATTGTGATGATCCCATGTCGTTGATAAATCTAATACACCAATGAGTTGCTTCGAAAATGGATCAACAATTGGTGCTGCATAGCACACCCAATCATGAATAGACTCCATATAGTGTTCATTTGAAAACACACAACTTGATTTTTCAGTTTTCAAGGTTAATGCTAAAGCATTGGTTCCAACCACTTCCTCCCGCCATTGACCGCCTTCAATAAAGTGAACACGTTCTGCAGCCTTACGCATTTGTTGACTAGCTTCCGTCCAAATAATGGTGCTGTTGATATCGCCTACCGCAAGTACCATAGATGATTGTTGTGCAACATGTTTTAACTCTTGTTCACATATTTTCAATGCTTGATTTAGGCTGTTACTTTCAACAGTACTCGTTGTGATCAACGGCGCTACCATTCGCTCTTTCGGAATTTCTGCCAACTTCGATCTTTGCCAAGACTTTAAAATATGCTGACCAAGTTGTTTCGCCTGTACAGTTGAAAGACTGATTTTCTCTCTAAGTGTTTCTATTTGTTGTCTTTGCTTGATTAGAGTCTGCATTGAGTTCATTCCTTATTATCTCAACATTTCCCAATATGCATGTGTTGTACTTATTATAGTTATAGTATTTGTTGATCAGTTGTAAACCTTCATCATTCCAACCTTTTTCCAACCTTATAGTGGTTATGTTAACTCATCAATAATAGAAGATATCTAATACCAAAGACGAAGATATTTTCCATAACTTTATAGCACAACCAAAGGATGGACACTATGCGCTACGCTGATCCCAATCAACCAGATTCTAAAGTTCAATTTAAAGCACAATACGAAAATTTCATTGGTGGGAAATGGGTTCCTCCAGTAAAAGGTGAGTATTTTGATAATCTTTCTCCCGTAGATGGGAAAGTCTTTACTCGAGTTCCCCGTTCTTCAGTCGAGGATATTGAACTCGCTTTGGACGCAGCTCATGCCGCTAAAACTGAATGGAACAAAACGTCTGCAACAACTCGCTCTAACATTTTATTAAAAATAGCAGATCGCTTAGAAGAGAATCTAGAATTACTTGCTGTGGCAGAAACCTGGGACAATGGTAAACCTATCCGTGAAACCTTAGCTGCAGATATTCCACTGTGTATTGACCATTTCCGCTATTTTGCTGGGTGTATCCGCGCACAAGAAGGTGGTATTTCAGAAATTGATGAAGATACTATCGCCTACCATTTTCATGAGCCATTGGGTGTCGTTGGACAGATTATTCCTTGGAACTTTCCGATTTTAATGGCGGCGTGGAAACTTGCGCCTGCATTAGCGGCGGGGAACTGTATTGTCTTAAAACCAGCTGAGCAAACTCCTGTCAGTATTCTAGTTTTAGTTGAACTCATACAAGATATCTTACCACCAGGTGTGCTGAATATCGTCAATGGCTATGGTGTTGAAGTAGGACGCCCTCTTGCGACAAATCCACGTATTTCAAAAATTGCATTTACTGGCTCAACTGCGGTCGGTCAATTAATTATGCAATATGCCACCGAGAATATTATTCCAGTGACATTAGAATTGGGTGGCAAATCTCCAAATATTTTCTTCGAAGACATCATGGATAAGGATGATGAATATCTAGATAAAGCGCTTGAAGGTTTTGCCATGTTTGCGCTGAATCAGGGAGAAATCTGTACTTGTCCATCACGCGCTTTAGTCCAGGAAAGTATTGCAGATAAATTCTTAGAGATGGCTGTAGAGCGCGTGAAGCGGATTAAAACAGGTCATCCACTTGATACAGAAACCATGATTGGTGCTCAAGCCTCGCAAGAGCAGCAAGATAAAATTTTAGGTTGTATTGCGACAGGTCGTGAAGAAGGTGCTCAAATTCTTACAGGTGGTCAAGCACGTGAAGAAATTGGACAAGGTTTTTATATTGAGCCGACGATTTTCAAAGGCAATAACAGCATGAAAACATTCCAAGAAGAAATTTTTGGACCAGTTTTGGCTGTGACAACATTTAAAAATTTCGATGATGCCATCAACATTGCCAATGACACCATTTATGGATTAGGTGCTGGTGTTTGGTCACGATCAGCACATACGTCATATCGTGCAGGACGTGCAATTCAATCAGGTCGAGTCTGGACAAATTGCTACCATATCTACCCTGCTCATGCTGCTTTTGGCGGTTATAAAAAATCAGGGATTGGTCGTGAAAATCATAAAATGATGCTTGATCATTACCAACAAACTAAAAATTTATTGGTAAGTTACTCAACTAAACCAATGGGTTTCTTCTAAAACAAAAGCTAAAGAAGCGGCAGATTGCCGCTTCTTTTTTGCTACAGGAGCTTAATAGATTAGCTGGCTTGTAGACTTTTCATATCAATCACAAAACGATATTTCACATCGCTTTGAAGCATGCGCTCAAATGCCTCATTAATATTTTGCATATTAATGACTTCTACATCTGACACGATATTGTGCTGACCACAAAAATCAAGTAGTTCTTGAGTTTCTTGAATCCCACCAATCACCGATCCAGCGATTGATTTTCTTCCCATAATCATGGGTACGGAATTGCTGCTAAATTCTCCGAGATAGCCTACCAATACCAGTGTCCCACTCAATGCAAGTGTCGGAATATAAGGCTTTAAATCATGATCATAAGGCACAGTATCAATAATTAAATCAAACTGATTTTTCACTGATTTCATTTGTGTTGGATCTGTTGATAACACGACATGATCTGCACCTAAATCACGTGCATCCTGTTCTTTATTTGCTGATCGTGTAAATAAAGTCACTTCTGCACCAAGCGCATGAGCAAGTTTAATCGCCATATGACCTAAACCACCGAGTCCAACAACAGCCACTTTAGAGCCTTTACCGACATTCCAATGTTTTAACGGCGACCATGTCGTGATCCCTGCACATAAGATGGGTGCAATGGATTGAGTATCTAAATTTTCAGGTACTTTCAATACAAAATCTTGGCTCGCAATGATCGTTTGTGCGTAGCCACCATAAGTAGGTGTTTGATCATGGCGATCTAAACTACCATACGTTTGTGTATTGCCAGCTTCACAATATTGCTCCAAACCTTGGTGACAAGCTGAACAAGTACGACATGAATCTACCATACACCCGATTCCGACCAGATCTCCGACCTTAAACTTCGTTACAGATGTTCCGATGCTTTTTACACGACCAATTACTTCATGACCCGGTACAATTGGGTAACGACTAAAACCCCAATCATTACGCGCTTGATGTAAGTCAGAATGACATACACCGCAGTATTCAATATCAATAATGACATCATCGGGGCGAGCTTGACGTTGCTGAAACGTATATGGAACCAATGGACTTTTAGAATCAAGCGCTGCGTAAGCTAAAACATTATGGGTCATCGTGACTCCCTCAAGCTGTTAATTTCGTACTCTCTTATTCGTTATATCACATCAATATTTTTAATAAATTTAGCTGAGTCTCAATTTAATTTCTTTTTCACTTATTTTTGTAATTCGCGCTCTACAAAATGCAAGCGATCTTGTCCCCAATACATATTTTCCCGTACAAAAAATGTAGGTGCTCCGAATACTCCTCTTTGTACGGCATTGTTTGTTTCATCAATCAATTTTTGTTTTACTACCTGATCTTGGCTTAAATCCAAAAGTTGCTGACCGTCGATTGCATCACCTTGAAATAAATTTATCAGAACTTCTGGATCGGCTAAATTCAAGGGCTTTCTAAACATCACATCAAAAAGCTTGGTCAAAATCACTTCAAAATATTCATCATGATAGATTTTGACTCCCGTTAATATACGCATTAAAGTCAATGTATTCATTGGAAAATATGGATTCATTTGCATCGGAATCTGATAATAATCTGACCAACGATTTAAGTCTTGCATTGAATAGATCCCTTTAGCAGGCACCTCAATTGGACTCTTGTTACCAGTCGATTTAAAAATTCCACCTAATAAAATTGGTGTGTAATCAATCACTGCATTATATTTTTTGGTGATTTCTTGTAGCTTATAAAAAGCCAAATAACTAAATGGACTGCCAAGGTCGAAATAAAATTCAACTTTTTGTTGTTGTGTAGTCATGTCTTATCCTTATTAAATATGATTACCACTGTTCAGACCATGGACGCAAATCCAATTCATGTGTCCAAGCATCTCGTGGTTGATGAGCAATATGCCAATAGTTATCAGCTATATGTTGAGGATTCAAAATACCGTCATGCTGTTTTTTTTCATACAAATGAGGGAAAGTATCTTTAATAAAATCAGTATCAATCGCTCCATCAATAATGACGTGCGCAACATGAATATAATGAGGCCCTAACTCTTTCGCCATACTTTGGGCTAAGGCTCTTAACGCATGTTTAGCGCCAGCAAAAGCGCTGAAATATGATGAACCACGAATACTTGCTGTTGCACCAGTAAAAATGATAGTGCCGCGCTGCCTTGCGACCATACGTTTAGCGACTTCACGACCATTTAAAAAAGCGCTAAAACAAGCCATTTCCCAGATTTTAAAATATTTACGTGCTGTTTCTTCTAGAATGCTACACGGCACATTTGCTCCAATATTAAAAACCAATACTTCAATCTGACCAATGTCACGTTCAATTGTGTCAATCAGTTGAATCACTTGATCTTCTTTTCTTGCATCTGAAGCAAATCCATAAGCTTTACCACCGTGTGCTTCAATCTCTCGGATGACAGGTCCAAGCTTGTCTGCATTGCGTCGAGTCATACAAGCAGTATATCCACCTCGTGCAAAGCGTTTTGCGATCTCACTGCCTGTGGCATCTCCTGCACCAATGATCAGTGCGACCTTGTTATATGTTGATTTTTCTTCTGAATGATTAATTTCTGACTGCTGATCATTCATCATCGCTCCATTAAATAACGATCGTTATTATAACGATCACTATGTTATAGTTTTGAGGCACAGTCAATGGTTATTGAATATTCAATATGAGATATAAAGCAGGATACAAAGAAGAAAAACGTCGCGAAATTTTAAAAACCAGTGGTGAACTCGCAAAAAAACAAGGTTTTAACAATACTGGGGTTGATGGTTTTATGCACGCTGCAAATATGACTAGCGGTGCTTTCTATTCTCACTTTTCTTCAAAAAACGACTTATTTAAAGCCTTAATCGAATCTGAAATCAGAGCAAGTATTCAACAGTGGGAAATGAATCCCCATCAAGATCCAGAATCTTGGTTAGATTTTGAAATGAACCGATATCTTTCTCTATTACACGTTCAACACCCAGAAAAAGGCTGTGTTTTACCCTCACTTGCTGCTGAAGTTTCACGCGCTGATGCTGACATTAAACAATGTTTTGAAAAAGAACTTCAGCGTGGTTACAAACTATTTGCGCAGCATGCTCCAGAACCTGATTTCGCTTGGGCAATACTCTGTCAAATGGTGGGCTCCGTACTATTAGCGCGTGGAGTTCAAGATGAACGCTTAAAAAAAGATGTTCTCAATTCTAGTCTAGCTATGCTCAAGACATTATTAAAAAATGGGATTGCGAAATAAATCGTTTTATATTGTTTTATGGACGAAACCTTAGTTCCAAAAGCTCTATAATTTCCTCATCATTCTTTTAAGAACGTAACATCATGAGAAAGCTTCCTGAAACAGTATATGCAATACAGCATTTAGCCTTTGAAGATCTAGGTTCTTTTGAGGAGACACTATATCAACTGGGTTATCGGGTCAGATATTTTGATGCAGGTGTGGATGATCTTTCAGTAGCCTTAAAGTACGAAGGTCTGACCATTATTTTGGGTGGACCGATTGGTGTTTATGAGACAGAAGATTACCCTTTCCTACAAACAGAAATAGACTTACTTAAAGAAAGATTAAAACTACAACGCCCTACGCTTGGCATCTGTCTAGGTGCTCAACTCATTTCAAAAGCCTTGGGTAGTGCAGTATATGCTGGCCACACCAAAGAAATTGGCTGGAGTACGGTAGATATTATAAATGAGCAAGACAACATTCTAAATTCTTTAAATGGTGTACCAGTTTTGCATTGGCATGGTGATACCTTTGATCTTCCCTCGCAATCGAAACTTCTGGCGAGCACTCAAATTTATAAAAATCAGGCTTTTCAAGTTGGATCTAATATTTTAGCACTCCAGTTCCATCCTGAAGTGACCTCAGATAGTCTAGAAAAATGGTTGATTGGTCATACTTGCGAATTGCGTAAAGCCAGTATAAATATTACTCAATTACGTGCAGATAACCATCGTTATGCTGAAAGGCTAGAATCTGTGGCAGGTTCAATCATAAGCCGTTTTATTGAACAGATTAAATGATTTTGATTTGATAGCCTTCAACCCAACTGTAGATCAGGATATTGGATTGTGCTATGCCAATCAATCCACCATTCGTTATGAGCATCCACTCCGTTGCATACCATTCAACCGAATTTGATAGAGTGAGAAACCGCTTTCAGCAGTTAATATTTTTTTGATATCAAGTGTCTAAAATTTTGTTCAAATTTTTCCAATGTACCCAATCGTTAAGAAGTTTGACTATGGTGAGTCCACATATCACACATATAACTCCATAAATTATTTCGGGAACTATCTGTGATGCACCTAAAGAATTAAACAATCTCCAATATTCATCTTTTTTAAAGTAAAACATTATGGGAGCAAAACTCATAGAAAATAAAACTAGTAAATTCATTACTAAAACTTTTATTTTTCCTTTTTTTGATACCTTTAGTCTAATGATTTCACCTCTAGAGTTTTTTAATACCTGATAACCTGCTCTATTCCATACAAAAGTCCAATAAAGTAACTCAAACTCCATTGCATTAAATTTATCTAAGAAATACTCCAGCTCTTTTATATCAACGTTTTTTGCTCCAGTAAGTGCAGAAATTGCTGAATTTAGCAGAAGCGTTTTAACTTCCTCGCTTTCATTAAGATTTTTAATCCTTTCTCGTTCTTCAAAAAAAGATTTAAGACGTAAGTGGCGCTCAAGATATTTTTTTCGATTGTATGATGGTGTAATAAGCTCAATGGCTTTTTCAAATATTTGCAAATACATATTTAAAATAAACTAAATAATTATAATCAGTCCAAATCATAAATCTAAATTTATTTTAAATAAATGCAATTTTTTTAAACCATACAATATCCAAGACTTTTTTAAATATCTCTACTCCTATCTCTGCAAGCGTATATCACGTTTAATTAATTGATCTACAAACTTCTTAGTATGGTTATTATCTCCCTTTGTAAAGTCGTATGTGACATTGATTCTAAAGCTTGAGCCACGCTCAATGACTTAAGCTATTTAGATAAAATTCTTGTTATAGATTTGGTTCATCTTACTTTCGATAATTACGGGTAGAGCAGTAAAATGATAAGCTTTTGGCCTCATAAGAAAATAATAAACCGCCCATTTAGGCGGCTTATTTAAAACTTAACAAATTGATTTTATTATTTTTTATTATCTACCGAAGCTTCAGTTGTAATATTCACCGTGATTTTATCGCCTACATTAGGTACATATGCGCCAACACCGAATGCAGAACGGTCAAATGAAGTCGTTGCATTGAAACCAATAGACTGCGCTTTCGTCATAGGATGTTCAGCTTGTTTATTCAATACAGCATCAAGTACGACAGGCTTAGTAACATTTTTAATCGTTAGATCACCTGTGATCTTATACTTGTTCTTACCATTTGGTTGAACTTTAGTACTTTTAAAAGTGATATTCGGATATTTTTCAGCATCAAAAAAATCTGGTTTCAATAAATGTTCATCTAATGCTTTAACATTTGTATTGATACTTGAAAGTGGAATTGTAACATTCACTGCTGAATTCGCAGGCTTTTCATTGTCTACTTTGATCGTCCCTTGGATATCGCTAAAATTACCTGATGGTGTAGAAAAGCCAAAATGATCCCAAGTAAATACTGTTGCTGTATGAGTTGGATCGATTTTATACTCAACTGGTTTAGCAACTGAAACTGTTGCTACAGAAAGTACTACGGCACTTAACGCTATTGTTTTAAAGTTCATCAATTTTTCCTCAAATTTTTTAAAAACATTTATGAAATGGATAGTGAATAATGTATAGCATTCTGAAATTCTTGCATCAGTACATATAGAACAGTTTGTTGCAAGATTAGAACGCACCTTAAGAAAGTATCACTTTTATCAAATCAATTTGATCAGATTATGACTATCACTTGTGTATAGATCATGTTTTTCATCTTTAAGCTTTCTACTAATAAGCAGTTAACATCAACATATATCTTAAATATGAGATTAAATTAAACATTTATACAATATAATAATATTTTGTCTCATTTACAATACTAAGATTACTATACTAAACTGGAGAACAATGATGAGTGAACAACAACAAGTTATTGATAAAGCGCTTAAAACCAAAGCACCTAAAGATGTGGTATTGGCTTTTTTATATAATACTGATAAATCAAGAGTAGCGATTGCTTCAGAAAAGTTAGTGGCTGAAGATGCGATTTATACTTCGCTAAATTTTAATAATCCTGAACTGAAACAAATTGAACCTTGGGCTGGCACTTCTACAGGTCGTGATGTCTACATTTATACTTTTTCTAATGTCGGAACTTATTGGACGATCGATGATTTTCAAATCACAGATATTTTAGCTGAAGATGAAACAGTGGCTGTGTTCGGTCAATTTACTTATACATCTGTTCACGCTAAGCGCACCTTCACTTCACCTTTTTCGATTAAAGCAATTGTTAAAGATGGCTTAATCACGTATTTCCAGTTTATGGAAGATACTTATGCTTCAGCAGCATCTTTCAGAGTAAGTGGTGAATGGACAATTCAACAAAATGCTGATCCAAAATTAAATTTTACCGTGTCAGAAACTACGGCTAATTAACGGTAAAATAATAAAAATAGGATAATAAAAAAGCCTCATAGGAGGCTTTTTTATGACTGTTAAAGCTTTTCAATCAGAATACGATCAATCTGTTTTAATCCTGAAGTTTTTTCACGATTTTTTCGACGTACTTTAATGATTTTCTCTTCAGCCATATCTTGTAGCAATAATTCTACTGCTACCATCGCTTCAAGTGGTAAGTCTTCACCAATCCACTTTTGCTCACCCGCATCCATTAAAGTAATTTCATCACTAATTTGCTCATACAAACTCATTGCGCTACTCACTTCTAATCTGAAATTTAGGGAATGAATGTATCTATATAGATACATAAAAATAAAAAGACGCCCCACAGATGGGACGCCTTTTAAAACACTTAATTCTAAGAATTAAGCAGTAATTTCTTTCACTGCTGCGACAACTGCTTCAGTCGTAATACCGAAGTGTTGGAACAAATCTTTCGCTGGTGCAGATTCACCATACGTAGTCATACCAATTACACGACCATCTAGACCTACAAATTTCCACCAGTAATCTACATGTGCCGCTTCTACAGCAACACGTGCACGAATGTTAGATGGAAGAACTGCCTCACGGTAAGCAGCATCTTGCTTCACAAATTCTTCAGCACATGGCATAGACACAACACGCACACCTTCAAGCTGTGCATAAGCTTCCATTGCCAATGCAACTTCTGAACCTGTTGCAATGATGATCGCTTTCAATTCGCCTTTTTCTTCAGCCAATACATAACCACCTTTCGCAACATCAGCAATTTGTGCCTCTGTGCGTGTTTGGAATGCTAAGTTTTGACGAGAGAAGATCAACGCAGTTGGACCTTCAGAACGTGTTAACGCAGATTTCCAAGAAATTGCTGCTTCAACTGTGTCACATGGGCGCCATGTGTTGAGGTTTGGTGTACCACGTAAAGATGCGATTTGTTCAATTGGTTGGTGTGTTGGACCATCTTCACCCAAACCAATAGAATCGTGTGTGTAAACATGAATCACACGTTGTTTCATCAATGCAGACATACGTACTGCGTTACGTGCATATTCCATAAACATGAGGAATGTTGCTACGTAAGGAATGAAACCACCGTGAAGTGCAACACCGTTTGCGATTGCAGTCATACCGAACTCACGTACACCATAGTGTACGTAGTTACCTGCAGCATTGTCTTGAACGCCTTGTGCGCCTTTCCAAAGTGTTAAGTTAGAACCTGCTAAGTCAGCAGAACCACCTAAGATTTCAGACAGCATTGGGGCAAATGCTTGGATTGCATTTTGGCTTGCTTTACGTGTTGCGATGGTTTCAGCTTTTGCGTTTACTTCAGTAATATACGCATCCGCTTTTGCAACGAAGTCAGCAGGTAATTCACCGCTTAAACGACGTTTAAGATCAGCCGCTTCAGTAGGATATTTTGCTTCATATTGTGCAAATACTTCGTTCCAAGCTGCTTCTGCTTGTTGACCTTTTTCTTTCGCGTCCCACGCTGCATAAACATCAGCGGGAATGTCGAATGGACCTTCAGTCCAACCCAACGCTTCACGTGTTAAGGCGATTTCGTCATTACCCAGCGGTGCACCGTGGCAATCTTCTTTACCTTGTTTGTTTGGTGAACCTAAACCAATAATCGTTTTACAGATAATGATTGTTGGTTTCTTCGTTTCAGCTTTCGCTTCTAAAGTTGCCGCACGTAATGCATCTGCATCGTGACCATCAACTTTCAATACTTGCCAGCCATAAGCTAAGAAGCGTTGTTCTGTATCGTCAGAGAACCAACCTTCTACTTCACCATCAATTGAAATACCATTGTCGTCATAGTAAGCAATTAATTTACCTAGACCCAAAGTACCTGCCAATGAACATGCTTCATGAGAAACACCTTCCATTAAACAGCCGTCACCTAAGAAACAGTAAGTGAAATGATCAACGACTTTAATGTCTTCTTTGTTGAATTGCGCTGCTAAGGTTTTTTCAGCCAAAGCAAAACCAACAGCATTCGCGATACCCTGACCCAATGGACCAGTGGTTGTTTCGATACCAGGTGCATAACCTAATTCTGGGTGCCCCGGTGTTTTAGAATGCAATTGACGGAATGCTTTTAAATCTTCAATTGAAAGATCATAGCCAGTCAAATGTAATAATGCATATTGAAGCATTGAGCCATGACCATTTGATAATACAAAACGGTCACGGTTAGCCCACTGAGGGTTTGTCGGATTGTGATTTAAGAATTCACGCCATACAACATCAGCAATATCAGCCATCCCCATTGGTGCACCTGGATGTCCAGAATTTGCTTTTTGCACAGCATCCATTGCAAGTACACGAATTGCGTTAGCAATGCGACGTTCATTCAGCGGGGTTGTCATAGATCAGTGTCCGATAAATTAAAGATGGGAAATGAATAAAATTCAAAAACTGGGTGTATTGTCTTAAAAAAATCAAACAGCGTAAAGCCCAGAAACGTATATTTCAGCCCTAAAGCGAAAAAATTCATACAATGCGAGTCGGTTTTATCAATATTCAATTCAATCCAATATTTTTTAGTCGCTTGGCCTTTTTTTAAAGTACTGATGTTGAATCATGTATTCACATTTTTTCGTACCCACTTAAGCTGTTTTTTATTTCAGCTCAGTCTTAAAAAGAATAAGTCTTATACAAAAGTTTTCACTTATCAATTTAACAGATGAGGATATCAATTAAAAAAACACAAAAATGACATAAATTCATGCTTTTTAGTCAGGTTAAGCTAGTCCTTAACGTTAAGTCGATGTACCATATTGCGTCTTTAGAAATAACTGTGATAGGACTTATGCGCGAGTACGCTGTATTTACTTCAGAATCTGTAAGCGAAGGCCATCCAGATAAAATGGCTGACCAAATCAGTGATGCTATTTTGGATGCAATCTTAAAAGAAGACCCATATGCACGGGTTGCTTGTGAAACGCTTGTAAAAACAGGTGCTGTTGTTCTTGCAGGTGAAATCACAACAACTGCAAATGTAGACTTTGAAGCAATTGTACGCCAAACCGTAAATGGCATTGGATACCATCATTCTGATTTAGGTTTCGATGGTTCGACTTGTGCTGTCATCAACATGATTGGTAAACAATCTCCTGAAATTGCTCAAGGTGTAGATCGTCAAAAACCTGAAGATCAAGGTGCTGGCGATCAGGGTTTAATGTTTGGCTACGCGAGTCGCGAAACAGATGTTTTAATGCCTGCTCCTATTTCGTATGCGCACCGTCTTATGGAAAAACAAGCAGAACTTCGTCGTAACGGAAGTTTGCCATGGTTACGTCCAGATGCGAAAAGCCAAGTGACTTTTGCATATGAAAATGGCGTACCTGTTCGTTTAGATGCGGTCGTATTATCGACTCAACACGATCCTGAGATTTCACAGACTGATTTAAAAGAAGCTGTCATTGAAGAAATCGTGAAAAAAGTGATTCCAGCAGATATGTTCCATGCGGATACCAAATTCCACATCAACCCTACTGGTATGTTTGTGATTGGTGGTCCAGTCGGTGACTGTGGTTTAACAGGTCGTAAAATCATTGTAGATACATATGGTGGTATGGCTCGTCACGGTGGTGGTGCTTTCTCTGGTAAAGATCCATCTAAAGTAGACCGTTCTGCTGCTTATGCTGGTCGATATGTTGCAAAAAATATTGTTGCCGCTGGTTTAGCTGATAAATGTGAAATTCAAGTGTCTTATGCGATTGGTGTTGCTGAACCAACATCTATCTCAATCAATACATTCAATACTGCTAAGGTTTCTGAAGAATTGATTATTGCATTGGTACGTGAGCATTTCGATTTACGTCCATATGGTATTACACGTATGTTGAATCTCATTCAACCGATGTATAAGCAAACTGCTGCATATGGTCACTTTGGTCGTGAAGGTTCTGATACTGCATTCACTTGGGAAAAGACAGACAAAGTTGAAGCGCTTAAAGCATCAGCTGGTTTGTAATTTCCAAATAAAAAAAGCCCACATCAATGTGGGCTTTTTTTATAGATTCAATTTGCTTTATCACTTTGATGAAGCGTGTCCAAAAACGACTGCTTCACAGGAACATTTTGGTTATCTTGTAAATATAAATGGGCCACTTTAAACACAATGGCTGCGGCTAAACAAGCAATAATACAAAATATCCAAAAACCATAAGGTGTTCTAATATTTTGTGATCCACATTCAGAACACACTTTGTCTGTCGAAGCAACCACCTTGTCGCAACACGCACAATGATACTGATACAGCATACTCATCCTCCCGATTTGACTGTCTTTTTTATTTTTATCTACATCACCTTAGAGGCTAATATTTATACTATATAAGCCTTCACCAATAATCAACCTCATGATGTAGCTATAAAACAGCAACCATCTATGACTTCATTCAATATTTTGTATTATCAGATATCTATGTGAATTTTTTTTGACAACCTGCTCTATCATTCTTTTTTTTCTAGAGATTATCCATATTTTATTCACGCACTCGCCCATCATATCCGCATGGAAATCATAAATTGAAGTAAAATAAACGTAGTGAAAAAATGATGATATGACTATGGTTCAATTAATTAAGAAAGGCGGCTTGAGAGAAAGAGCAAACAGAAGTCGCTCTTATCAAGGTTCTGAAAATACTGAAGCAACTTTGCGACCAAGACGTTATCAGCAAGACACGCTCGTTCTGACTCAAACAGAAGAGTTAGATCAGAATTCAGTTAAGCAAAATAAGCGCATCTATCCACAACCAGACTGCAAAGATCAAAAATAGACCACCCGATGCCATATCTATGTAATGCCCTGAACGCTGGTAGAGCTGTTTAATTTTGGGGCGCGCTAAAACGACCATCAAAAACGTAAAGGTTAAAAACGTTTGAATCGGAATAATGACTGCAAGTTGTATTTTCAACATCTCTGGTGCTGAAGCAGTTAAGGCAAGTGAAAATACACTACTAAAATAAATCAGTGTTTTAGGATTGGATAGGTTTGTAAACAACCCCATCAGAAAGTATTTTTCAGCTTTTAAAGGTAACTGATTTTCATCAATTGCATCAAGTTTGAAAGACTTATAGGTTTGCCAACCACCCTTTAGCATCGCCCAGCCCATTTTTGCCAAAAATAAACCACCGACTAACATTAAGACTTGTTGAATCCATGGGAATTGGGCAATCAAAAGTGCAAAACCTGATAAGGTTAAAATCACCCAAAATAAAATTCCAATAGAAATACCTAAAATAACTTTCAACGTGTTTGCGATTGTGGTTGACGCTGCGCATTTGGCAATCAACAAAATATCAGGTCCAGGACTCAATTGAGCAACAAGATGCAGGACACAGATGGTAAGTAATAGAGACATAAATCAAAAATGCATTAAAATTGTTTGAATTATACTGTTTTTTAGGAAAATCGAGATACAAAATTAAAAAAACCAGACATTAGGTCTGGTTTTGAACATGCGTAATTTACTTTTGATTAACGTCTTTCATTTCAATTTTTTTTGCTTCAGGTGTAATTTCTCTCGCTTCACCATCAATGATAGTAGAGTCATTTGAACCACGACCATGCTGCTGATTCTGCATTTCTTGCATTTGGCGCATTAAATCTGCAAATGGATTCTGACCATTTGCTTGACCACCCATGCCGCCCATATCTCCCATCATACCACCCATCATTTTTTCCATCATGGCTTGCTGACGCTTCATCATGGTTTTCATCATCACCGCTTTAAATGCTGTTTGAACAGGTGGAATTAGAATAAGTAAGGCGAATAGATCGGAAATTAACCCCGGAATCAAAAGGAAAATACCCGCAATAATTTTAGGTAAGTTATTGGTCAAATTCGGATCAGCACTCATATGACCTTGTTGCATTTGCTGCATCTGTGGCATTAAACCTGATGCATGAGAACGAACCATATTTAAACCAATAAAGAATGCAGCAATAAACCAGAAGAATACATACCACATACTTCCGACTAGATCACCCACACCGACCCATACGAAGATTTCAAGGACTATACCGATTAAAACAATAAGAGCTAATTTCATGAAATGTAATCTAATCTCAAAAATTTAAATATAGGGTCGTAATCATCTGCTCAATCTGTATCAAGCTTTTTTCATACGCTTATGTAACAATATGGGCATTATTTTATTTTTAAAGTCATGGAATGTCATTAATTATCGGAATTGATCCTGGTTCACGTCTAACAGGTTACGGTATTATTCAAAAAGAGGGGCAAAAACTCACTTTTATTGATGCTGGAACAATTCGCACTGAAACACCTGACATGCCTGAGCGTCTAAAACGAATTTTTTCAGGAATTGAAAGAATCGTTAAATTTCATGGTCCTACCGAAGCTGCTGTGGAACAGGTCTTTATGGCGGTCAATCCTGACTCTGCCTTAAAACTTGGTCAAGCACGCGGTGCAGCTATAGCGGCATTGGTCAATTTAGATCTACAAGTGGCTGAATATACTGCGCGTCAAATTAAACAATCTGTTGTTGGCTATGGCGCTGCTGATAAAGAACAGGTTCAAATGATGGTCATGCGCATACTTAATTTAAGTATTAAACCACAAGCCGATGCTGCAGATGCACTTGCCGCAGCAATTTGCCATGCACATGCCTCTGGCAGTATGAGTAAATTGGCCGTCTTAAATGCTTTAGGTGGAATGGCACGTGGACGAAGCCGCAGCAATAGTCGTCGACGTTAAAAGTCTCTCGACACTCAATGCACTTATTGGCGAATTTGAAAGCTATCGAAATCAAGTTCTGTGATTTCAATCAAGTCTTCATAGAAGATTTGCTTAACTTTACTATTTTGAGGCCCTGCCATGGTCAGTTTGATCATGTCATTTACATCTTGATATGTACCAACAATGACAGCTTCCACATCCCCATTATCCATATTTTTAACGTAACCAGTTAAATGCAACTTTAAGGCTTGTTCCGTAAACCAGCGACGAAATCCGACCCCTTGAACAAGACCTTGTATCGTTAATTTTAAATATCGCATATCTATCCCTGAATTTTATTTTAGATTTACTATTTGATAAATCGCTTCAGCCATATTCTGAGCCGACAAACCACGTTCACCCTGTTGAGCCAATACATCACCTGCCATAGCATGTAAGTTAACAATTTCATGAAGCTGGATGGAATTAGACAATTGTCCTTTAAGACTAGCAATCATTCCTGCAAGAATATCCCCCATTCCACCTGTCCCCATTCCTGGATTACCTTGGGTGCAAATCCAAATGGTTTGCTGCGCGTCAATCGTTAAACTTCCTGCACCTTTTAAAACCCATTCACCTGCATACAGTGTTTGTAATCGTTTAATTGCTTTGATCCGGTCATGCTCAACTTCCGCCACGCTAGAGTGTAAAAGTTTTGCAGCCTCACCAGGATGTGGCGTTGCGTAAGTTCTCTCATTGAGTCGAATGGGCTTTTCAGATAAGAACCACAATGCATCAGCATCGAGTACAGTCGGTTTATTCGTAGAGGGCAGAATACTCATCCATTGATCATATTGCTCAGCTGCCCAATCATCACGTCCCAACCCCATCCCAAAACAAATCGAATCGACTTGCTGCAGCAAATTTTTTCGTTGTAATGGATCGAAACGATTAATATCCTGCACCATTACATTGGGTGATCGTGACAAAATTGCTGAATGATGTTTAGCATCACACACGATCGTGGCTTTACCCGCCCCAGCGGCAAATGCAGCTTCAGCCGCCATAATCACCGCACCTCCCATTTGTGCATGACCGCCAATCACGAGCACATGCCCATACGTTCCTTTATGTCCTGTAGAGTGTCGTCGCGGTAAAATTGTTTTGAGTGGGCTTAAACGGGCCACAGGTTTTAAATTTGAGTCACATGGTAAAATGGGAATGAGTTTTAGATGTCCTATAAAATCCTGTGCACGCCCTACAAATTGCCCTACCTTATATGCGAGTGCGGTAAGCGTATGCTTAGCATGAATAGCCATTGGTAATGGTTGACCTGTATTTGCATCTAAACCACTCGGCATATCAATCGCAATTTTAACGCCGTCTTGCTCATTAATATGATGGATAATTCTCTGCCAGTCTTCACTTAAAATACGATTAATTCCAATTCCAAACAATGCATCAATATAGACATCATAACCCTTACAATGGTTCAGATCGGTGAACTGCTTAAGTGGTATGGATTGACTCATTTTATAAGCACTCTGCAAGGAGTCAGCCGAGTGATGATCGACTTGTGAAAAAGAAAAAATATCGATTTCTAGATTTGGGTTGAATGAACAATGTTGTGATAAAGAGTGCTGTGCTAAATAGTACGCAACAAGATAACCATCCCCTGCATTATTTCCTTTGCCGCAGCAGACTGCGATACGGATTTTCTTTTTTTCAATACCTTGAAGAATTGTGATGATTTCTTGTGCCATCATCCAAGCAACTTGCTGCATAAGACCAAAAGCACTATTTTGATCGTCAAACCAGCGCTGTTCCCAAGCTTGTATCTTACTGCTGTGATAAACTTGTTGATGCATCATCGTTCCTTTTTTTATTTATGACTCAATCTCTCTCATCTATACCAGCTCGTATTCCAACACAGCAATTTGATCCTTATGCGCTTAAAGCTTGGATTAAAGCTCAAGCATTGGAACTGGGCTTCGCTGATTGTGTCATTGCCCGACCTGATGCTCAAGATGAATTGCCTCGATTAAAAGCATATTTAGATCAAGGATTTCATGGTGACATGAAGTTCCTCGAAGAAAATTTGGAAAAACGTGCTAATCCAACACTCTTGGTTCCCCATACAAAAAGTATTATCTGCGTCAGAATGAATTATTTGGTTGAACGACCTCAACCTCGAATAGTACCAGATTTCCCCAATTCTGCCGTTATTGCGCGATATGCACGCGGACGGGATTACCATAAAACCATGCGCGGTAAATTAAAAACACTCTCAAACCTTATTCGTGAAAAAGTCGGTCCATTTGAATCAAGACCTTTCGCCGATTCAGCCCCTATTTTTGAAAAATCACTCGCTGAATCTGCAGGTATGGGTTGGACAGGTAAACATACCCTGCTCATCCACAAAAAATCGGGCTCCTTTTTTGTACTCGGTGAACTGTTTAGTTCTCTTGAATTACCCTTTGACGAGCCTGCCAGTGCGCATTGCGGATCATGTACAGCATGTATTGATATATGTCCAACGCAGGCGATTGTAGCGCCATATCAATTAGATGCCCGAAAATGTATTGCCTATCTGACGATTGAATACCAAGGGGTGATTCCTGAAGAACTACGCCGCGGCATAGGTAATCGCGTATTTGGATGTGATGATTGCCAGCTGATTTGCCCTTGGAATAGTTTCGCACAAACCACAACGGTTGCTGATTTCCATCCCCGTCATGGGCTGGATCGTCTTTCTTTAATAGAATTATGGCAATGGGACGAAGCAACATTCTTAGCCAACACAGAAGGCAGTCCACTGCGTAGAACAGGCTATGAAAGCTTTATGCGGAATATTGCGATTGGAATCGGGAATGCACCGTATCATCCAAACAATATTGAGCAATTGATACTAAAAAGAAATCAGTCTAGTGAGATTGTGCAAATCCATATTGACTGGGCAGTACAAGAACAACAATCAAAAAGAAACAATTAACTGTACTTTTCCAAAATGACTTGACAAGACAAAATCACCATTTTGAGCATGATCTGAAATTTTAAGCACACGTTAGCAACAAGTTCTCAGCATCAAGTTCCCAAAAAATAATTTTGCGGCGAAAAATGCATAAAAATAGTTAAGTTTGTAACTAAATCAACAATGATTAATTTCTATTGAGTTGGCGAATTTGATAATTTTTTTGAGTCATTATTGTCATATTTTACGATTTTGCATTATTAAAATTACAGTATGATCAAATAAGTAGCTTTTTAATTGATGGATAAATTATGCAAGTACGCAATGATTGGACGCGTGAAGAAATACAAAGACTCTATGAACAACCCTTCATGGACTTAGTTTTCGAAGCACAACGCGTGCATCGTCAATACTTTGATGCAAATACCATTCAGGTCAGCACATTACTATCGATCAAAACGGGTAAATGTCCTGAAGATTGTAAATACTGTTCTCAATCTGCACGTTATGATTCCAAACTTGAAGCCGAAAAAAGAATTGCTGTTGAAAAAGTAATTAATGAAGCCAAAGAAGCTCTCGCTTCTGGATCATCTCGTTTTTGTATGGGTGCTGCATGGCGAAATCCTCATGAACGCGATATGCCTTATGTACTTGAAATGGTACGTGAGGTAAAGGCCCTAGGACTTGAAACTTGTATGACCTTAGGGATGCTCAATCAATCACAAGCGGAACGTTTAAAAGAAGCAGGTTTAGATTATTACAATCACAATTTAGATACCTCTCGTGAGTACTATCCAAATGTGATTACCACACGCACTTATGATGATCGTTTAAATACTTTAGACTTTGTACGCCAAGCAGGCATGAAAGTGTGTAGCGGTGGAATTGTTGGCTTAGGTGAAGATACTCAAGATCGTATTGGTCTATTACATGAACTTGCGACCTTAGCTATTCATCCAGAATCGGTACCAATCAACATGCTTGTGCCGATTGAAGGCACACCCTTAGCAGACGTTGAAAAACTCGATGTGACTGAATGGATTCGCACTATTGCCGTAGCGCGCATTATCATGCCAAAAAGTTATATAAGACTTTCAGCGGGTCGTGAATCCCTTTCTGATTCTGATCAAGCTTTAGCGTTTATGGCAGGTGCTAACTCTTTGTTCTCAGGTGAAAAGCTTTTAACGACACCTAATGCTGGTGAAGGCAAAGATAAGCAGTTATTCGATAAGTTAGGTCTAAAAGCAGAAAAAGCGAAGCCGACTGTATCAGAGCTGACTATAGATGCAATGGCAAGTTAATTTCAAAGCTTCACTCAATTAAAAACCGAAGCTTTGCTTCGGTTTTTTTATGATGTGATCAATATGCCATAACTGGCATTAAGATACTGTCCTGGCTTAATTTCATCTGTTCCATTGGCATGGTGTACCGTTATTTTTTGACTAAATGCATCAAACTCAAAGCGATCATAACTATCTTGGTGGTGCATCAACCAATAAATCGTATCTATGGCATGATCATCACAAATATAAGTATTTGATTTAAAATCTTTACCCATTTAATTTAAATCCTTTTTTCTAGTCACAATATTATTATATCTCAATTCATTTTATTGAATATCATTTTCTTTATTTAAGATAATATCTAATTTTTTATTAATCCAACATATTATATTTACATATCACAATAAATAGATTTTCACCCATTTTATAAGCGCTATTATTTTATTTCAATTTAAAATAAAGACTGAGTATTATGAGTATCGTTAATTTAAAAACTCAAACTGCATTGCAACATCGTCCCAGCGCACTGACCACACAAATTAATGCTGTATGGGGACAAGGACCATCTTCACGTTATGAAAGCCTCGCCTCGTTATTTAGACCAACATTTGAAAAAATCAAAGCTTCGCGATCAGAACGCGAAGAAAAGCGAATTTTAGCTTTTGAACAGATTCAATGGTTAAAAGACATCGGTTTTACGAGACTTCGCTTACCCAGTTCGCAAGGTGGATTTGATGCAACTATTCCAGAATTATTTAATCTATTAATCGAACTTGCCGAAGCTGATGCAAATTTACCACAGGCACTTCGCGTACATTTTGGCTTTGTAGAAGATTTACTGCTCAGCCGCGACCCACAGTTTAAATCTGTATGGCTTCCTAGAGTGGCTCAAGGTCAAATTATTGGAAGCGCATGGTCTGAAGGTGGAAATGAGTCCATTCATGAATTTAAAACCAGACTTTCCAAAGATGCTGAGGGACGTACGGTATTGAATGGACAAAAATTTTATACCACAGGAAGTTTGTATGCAGACTGGATTGATGTGGGTATTACTGATTTGTATGGAGAATCAGCCAGTATTCTAATCCCTCGACATGCTGAAGGTGTTGAGATTGTGGATGATTGGAATGGTTTTGGTCAAATTCTTACAGCAAGTGGTACTACTAAGTTCAATCATGTTGTTGTGAATCAACAAGATGTCATCGGAGACCAACAGCGCTTTAAATATTCTGCAGCATTCTATCAACTGATTCAATTGGCAATTATTTCAGGGCTTACAAGAGCAGCAAGCTATGAAGTATCAGCTGAAGTTTATAAACGTGAAAGAAATTATACACATGCCAATGCTTCCTACGTCCGTAATGATGCTCAAATCCTACAAGTGGTGGGTCAAATTCGTGGTGTCGCCTACACCACTGCAGCAATTATTGAAAAAAATGCACAGGCGATACAACGTGCTTTTGAAGCTGGGTTGAATGATAATGAACAACTCGAAGCAGATCAAAATGCCATAGCAGAATTAGAGGTTGCTCAATCTCAAACCATTATCACTACACTTGCATTAAATGCTTCGACCATCATTTTTGATGCTCTAGGAGCATCAGCCACTGATAAAAACTTAGCTTTAGATCGTTTCTGGCGAAATATTCGTACGCTCGCATCTCACAACCCAAGAATTTATAAAGATCGAATTGTCGGAGACTTTAGCGTAAATGGTGCATTACCCCCTTATCAATGGCGTATCGGTAAAGTTGATGAATCAGGGCTTCTGCAAACAGATAAGGCTTCTTAAGCTCGCTTTAAATCGTTAAGACACTATTTTTTAGTGTCTTTTTTTATTGTTTTTTAAAGTGATCTATCTAAATCGCTTAGGCTATTAGAGCTCTTATTTACGAAGCTAGTAAAAAGGTCCTTAACAGGACCTTCTTAGCAGCATCATAGAAATTACATCAATTAAGCCACTTGAGCTTTCAAGTGTTTCGCCAAAGGACTATTACCAATTTGCCATACAAATGGCAATTCAGTTTGATTCACGACAAAAGCCCCCACCACTTTCTCCTTATAAATAATCGGATTATGTGAGGATACGACACGTGCATTACGCCAGAAACGATCTAACTGCTTCGATGAAGCGCTGGCTGAAGCGCCCAAACTATTGAATAGTTTAGTTGTTAAATCAAGTACAAGATCTGAAATGACTACCTGCCCTTGAGCAGATTCTAGTTCTGCAATTTGGTTAATCTCATGAGCTTTTTCAGATGAAGCATTAAAGTGACTTAAATATGCATCATCCAGTGCTGCAGCTGTTTTTAAAGTAATGGCTTGACTGGCAAATGCTTGGGAAGATGCCTTACCAATCACTTGTAGAATCTGAGCATCATCACGGACAAGATCAGCATTCCCGTGGCTAAAGATTCGAGTACGCTTACGCACTTCCTCACTAAAGGTTTCCACCGCAGAAAATGCGATGCCGGTCAGTGTTGCTAGATGTACAACTTGATAAAAAGCTGTTTGATATTTAAAACGCTGATCAAACGGGTAAATATGATCTCGTTCAATCGACACTTGGTTGATTTTTAGCGTCCCGCTTCCAGTGGTTTTTTGACCAAATCCATCCCAATCATCATGTACTTTAATTCCATTAGCTTTAGTTGAGACCGCTGCAATCACATGCTGATCAGTGGTTTCGTCATAAGCAAAAAGATCAATCCAGTCGGCAAAAATAGTGCCTGTAGAATAGAACTTTTCTCCTGAAACTTCATATTCGCCTTGTTGGTTTTGCTTAACACGGGTAATGACGTCGCCTATCTCAACATTACCGACTTCTGTCCAAGCATTTCCTGCGATTTCACCATTTACAAACCGCTTAAACCAAAACGCTTGTGATTGATCTTTATGCGCCACTAAACGGTCTTCGACAAATGCAAAATGTCCACGTAAAGCTTGCACAATGTTTGAATCCGCTGTCGCCAACTCGATTAAGATTTGGAAAAGTTGCTGTTGGGTAAAACCTGCACCGCCATATTTTTTTGGCACACGTAATGCACCAAAACCTGCATCGTTTAACCATTTAATTTGTTCATGAGGCAAATTACGATCGGCTTCTCGTTGAACAACCCCTTCTGCAATCCGCTTAAAAATCGGTCGAAACTTTGCTGCAACCTCTTCATAGTTGGCACCAAGTGAAAGTTCTTCATTCTGGTGTAATATAGTCATAATAAATTTCTCCTTAGCTCCATGGATGACGTGGTGGTGGGACATCATTTAGAAAATAATTTCCTACAATGTTGTATTTCCAACGCACGGGATCATGCAAAGTGTGTGTTCTGGCATTGCGCCAATAACGATCTAAATTTAATTCTGATAAGGTCGAACGCGTGCCAGAAAGCTCAAATAATTTATTCGCTGCTAAAATCGCAATATCAGTCGTTAAGACTTTTGCTTCAGCCACGAGCAATGTTGCTTCATTAATATGATCTTCGGTCGGTTCAGCAAGTGCTAAATTAAGCGCTAATCCTGCCAAATCCAGAACGGCTTCAGCAGCACGCAGCTTAATTTTCAATTCACCAATATTAGCAATGGTATATGGATCTGAACTTGCTTTATCTAAACCTGAATCAATCCATGGACGTGCAAAGTTACGAACGTAATGAATCGTTTCTTGAATCGCACCACGCGCAATCCCAGCATCTACAGCAGCTTGAATAAATTGAGAAATTGCTCCAGCTGCAGTCGGTCTTACAAAAGCTTGATAAATTGGAACGATAAATTTTGCATCCACTTTAACGTTGTTTAATTCGACTGATCCACTGACCGTTGTACGCTGACCAAACCCACTCCAATCATTGGTAATTTTTACACCTTCTGTCCCTTGTGGCACGATTGCAGCAAATGGTTTTCCTTCAGCATCAATCGCAACAACCGGAATGCGGTGTGCCAGTAAAGCTCCAGTCGCAAAGAATTTTTGACCATTCACAATCCCATTACCAGAAGCATCAAATTCGATTTTTGTGGTGAGATCGGCAACCGTCTTTGACCCTTTTTCTGAGAAAGCATTCCCCAAACGCTCTCCACCAAGCACTGCTTTAAAAAAGAATTGTTTTTGTTCTTCGGTGGCATCTAAACGGATATGCTCTAGAAACACCCAATGATTTTGTGCGATTTGACCTAGTGATGGATCAGCGCTAGAAATGGTTTTAACAACTTCAGCGAGAGTCTTGTAGCTCGCTCCTGCACCGCCATATTGCTTTGGAATATTAATTGCCCAAAGCCCTGATTGAGAGTACTTGTTAATTTCACTCAAAGGTAAACGGCGTTCATGATCACGAATGGAGGCTTCCTTTGCAAAATCTTCAGCGAGCTGTTGTGCGATTTGAATCGCTTCTTCATCTGTCTTAATCACATGCGCTGGCTGATGAATTTGGTAGAATTCTTTTGAAATTTCAGCCTCATGCAATTTTATATCTATTTGTGCAGTCATTTTATTCTCTTCAAAAAAATTGAATAAAATTAAACTAGCACTAATTATTTTAATTTTTTATACGATTATTTTATTTACTAATCTAATTTCAAACAAAATAAATCATTTATTTTTTTATTATGAATATTGCAGTTTTTCTCATTAAATAATAAGTATGATATTTCATATAATCAGAATATAAACATTTAATTATTTTATATTTTCATTATGACTAAACATATACGATTTAATGCTTTTGAAATGAATTGCATTGCACATCAGTCCCCAGGCTTATGGCGTCATCCGCTCGATCGCTCTACGGAATATAAAGATTTGAAATATTGGACTGATTTAGCAAAAATATTAGAAAAAGGTATTTTTGACGGTATTTTTCTTGCAGATGTTTTGGGTATTTATGATGTGTATCATCAATCGGCTCAACATGCTTTAAATGGTGCTGTTCAAGTTCCTGTGAATGATCCAATTCAAATTGTTCCAGCAATGGCAGCAGTCACCCAACATTTAGGCTTTGGCGTAACCACCTCTATTTCATTCGAACATCCTTATCCCTTCGCACGACGTATGAGCACGTTGGATCATCTCACCAAAGGTCGCGCGGGTTGGAATATTGTGACTTCATATCTAGAAAGCGGATCCAAAAACTTAGGTTTAAAAACCCAAGTAAGTCACGACAATCGTTATGATATTGCAGACGAGTATCTGGAAGTTTTATATAAACTTTGGGAGGGTTCTTGGGAAAATGATGCGGTACGACGCGACAAAGCCGCTGGTATTTTTGCGGATCATACCAAAGTTCATCCAATCCAACATGAAGGTAAATATTTTAGCGTGCCAGGTATTCATATCTGTGAACCTTCTCCGCAACGCACACCTGTATTATACCAAGCAGGTGCATCAAAGCGTGGACAAAAATTTGCCAGTCAAAATGCAGAATGCGTATTTATATCTGCACCAACGAAAGTTGCTGTAAAAAAGTTAGCACAAGGAATTCGTCAGAATCTTATTGAGGAAGGTAAAGATCCAAACGCAGTTTTAATTTATACGATGTTTGCGATTGTGGTCGATGAAACTGATGAGAAAGCGCAGGCTAAATTTGCAGAGTATCAATCTTACGGTAGTTATGATGGTGGATTAACACTCGCTTCAGGCTGGTCTGGTGTAGATTTTTCACAATTCAAAGCTACAGACCAGGTTGAATATATTCATACCAATGCCATTCAGTCTATGTTGCAATCTTACGTAGAAGCAGATCCAGATAAAGTTTGGACCATTGAAGAAATTGCAAAATGGACCAGTGTAGGTGGAAATGGCCCCGTGATTGTCGGCTCACCAAGCACAGTAGCCGATCGTCTTCAAGAATGGGTGGATGAAACTGGCATTGATGGATTCAATTTGGCTTATATTTTGGCACATCAATCTTTTGAAGACGTGGTCAAATACGTCGTTCCTGAGTTACAACGTCGCGGTGTTTATCCTACAGAATACACCAAGGGGACGCTTAGAGAAAAGTTGTTTGGTCATGGACCATTACTTCCAGATGATCATCGTGGTGCTCAATACCGTAGGTCATCAACGAATGGGCTGCACACCACAACCCAAACCGCAACACTTGAATCTGTGTAGATCCATTTAAATTCTCTAAATCTAAAAAAAGCCCCTTTCGGGGGCTTTTTTTAATGCTGATGTTCTAGTTCATGGTGATATGCATCATCTTCTATCTGCAAGGTCATTTCAGTAATATGATGATCATGACTTAACATTTCAAAAGCTTGTTGATGTAAACGTTTAGGATCGACATTCGGTGCAACCAAATGAACTGTGAGCATGACTTTTTTGGATGTGATCGCCCAAACTTTTAATTGGTGAATGTCCTTAACTCCTTCAAGCGATAATAAATCTGTACGGAGCTTTTCAATATCAATCTCATCAGGCACACCTTCAAGTAGGATATTTACACTTTGCTTGGCGAGAATCCAAGCACGTGGTAAGACCCAAAATCCGATCAGGACTGCGATAATCGTGTCAATAAGTACCCAGCCTGTAAAATAAATAATCACAGCACCGATGATCACACCTACAGAACCAAGTGCATCACTTAATACTTCTAGATATGCACCTTTGACATTGAGGCTATCTTTACTACTCGAAAAAAGAATCTTCATCGAAATTAAATTAATGATTAAGCCAATGACGGCGACTATCATCATTCCAACACTCTGAATTTCAGGAGGATTACTTAATCGATGAATCGCTTCTATCAAAATATAAATTGCAACGATAAATAACATCACTGCATTAAATAGAGCTGCCAAAATTTCAAACCGTTGATATCCAAAAGTTCGCTTGTTGTCTGCAGGTTTTTGACCAATCTTAATTGCAACCAACGCGATGGCTAAAGCGGCAGCATCAGTAAACATATGTGCAGCATCAGACAATAAAGCTAAACTTTGGGTAATGAATGCTGCAACGACCTCAACAATTAGAAAGGTCGTGGTTAAAGCGAGTGCAAAAGTCAGTTTCTTTGCGTTGCCTTTACTGACTTCCACATGACTGTGATCATGATTATGCGAACTACCCATTTTATACTCCTCATCAGAAACCTCACTTAAAATAAAGTGAGGATCTGATTCATATACTTAATGTTATTGTTTAATTTATTGTTCTGCTTTTGCTTGATTCATCCACCTATACAATACAGGTAAAAGTAGCAATGTCAGTATGGTGGATGAAATAATTCCACCGATAACCACTGTCGCAAGCGGTCGCTGTACTTCAGCACCCGTACCCGTAGCGAGCGCCATTGGAACAAATCCTAAAGACGCCACAAAAGCAGTCATCAGCACAGGACGTAATCGCAACATTGCACCTTGCCAAATGGCATCTTTTAAACTGTATTCACTTCTTAGCTCCTTAATAAAGGTCAACATAACCAGTCCATTCAGAACAGCGACACCTGATAAAGCGATAAAACCAATACCGGCAGACATTGAGATGGGAATATCACGTAACCATAAAAATAAGACTCCCCCCGTGAGAGCAAAGGGTACGCCCGTGAATACCAATAAACTTTCTCTTATATTTTTGAATACAGCCATCAGCAGGATAAAAATCGTAATCAAAGCCAATGGAATCACGATAGTCATTCTAGCTTTGGCAGATGCCAAATTCTCAAACTGTCCACCATACTCAATCCAATAGCCACTCGGTAATACATATGTCGTGAGGCTAGATTGCAACTCTTGGACAAATGAACCCAGATCTCGCCCTTCAACATTTGCCGTCACAATAATCCTACGCTTGCCATTTTCACGACTCACCTGATTCATACCATCAATATTTGAAACTGTAGCCACATCTGCCAGTCTTACTGTCCCACCATTGGGGAGTTGTATGGGTAATTGTGCAATACCCATGACTGTTCGATCTTGATCGCTAAGTCGAATAACAAAATCAAAACGGCGGTCGCCTTGTAGAATTTCACCGACTTGTTGACCACCGATACTTGAAGCGACTAAATTTTGTATTTCACGAACCGAAAGACCATATTGCGCTGCTAAAGAACGATTTACATCTATATTTAACAAGGGTAAACCTGAAGTCTGTTCTACTTTGACTGCGGTACTGCCACTGATTTTTTGCACAATCTTGGCAATTTTGGCAGCTTCATCGTTTAACACCTGCATATCATCGCCAAAAATTTTTATACCTATGTCACTGCGCACCCCAGAAATGAGCTCATTAAAACGCAGTTCAATGGGTTGAGAAAATTCACTATTGTTGCCAGGCAAAGTCTCCAAAAAAGTTTCAATACGTGACCTTAAATCATCTAAGCTTTCTTTGGGATTCGGCCACTCTTGGCGAGATTTCAACATAATGAATCCATCTGAGATATTGGGTGGCATCACATCTGTGGCCACTTCAGCAGTACCCGTTCGTGCGAAAACATTTTTAATTTCTGGAAAATTTTGAAGCAAAAGTTTCTCAGTCATTTCCTGCATTCTTAATGATTCTTCTAAGCTGGTACTGGGTGAACGCATTTGTTGAATTGCAAAATCACCTTCGCTTAATTGCGGTGCGAATTCACTTCCTAAACGTGTCGCCAATAACCCTGTTAAAACCAAAATACTGACTGCGAGCGTTAACATGACCGTTCGATATAAATAAGTCATATCTAATGCTTTTAGATATCTTTTCTTTAACCATAACATCCATCTACTTTCAGTTTCTTTTACTTCACCTGTTACAAATAAGGCTACCGCTGCAGGAACAAAAGTGATGGATAAAATGATCGCAGCAATAAGTGCTAATACTACGGTGAGTGCCATAGGATGAAACATTTTTGCTTCAACACCACTTAAAGCAAAAATGGGCAAGTACACCACTAAAATAATCGTTTGACCAAAAATCAAAGGGCGGCGCGCTTGACGAGCAGCAAGGAATACTTCTTTAAATCGCTCTGAACGGGTTAAAGGTCGTTTAAACTGTTCTTGGGCATGAGCTAATCGGCGAATACAGTTTTCGACAATTACCACCGCCCCATCTACAATAATTCCGAAATCTAGCGCACCTAAACTCATAAGGTTGGCACTAATCTTTTGCTGTGCCATGCCAGATAATGTAAATAACATCGAAAGTGGAATCACGCATGCTGTAATTAAAGCTGCTCGAATATTTCCCAAGAAAATGAATAAAATCACAATCACCAAAATCGCCCCTTCGACTAAGTTCTTTTGAACTGTCTTAATGGCTTTCTCGACTAAGGTGGTACGATCGTAAACAGTTTCAATTTTTACGCCTTCGGGCAGTGTGGTTTGAATTTTTTGAATTTTTTGATCAACAGCCTGTGCAACACTACGGCTGTTTTCACCCATCATCATCATGGCGATGCCGAGTACGGTTTCTTCTCCGTTATAGGTCGCTCCGCCTGTTCTAAGATCATGTCCAATCGACACTGAAGCAATATCTGAAACACGGACAGGATTTCCATTTAAGGTAACCACCGTTGTATTTTCAATATCCTGTATCGTATTCAGTGTTCCAGGAACTCGTACTGTAAGTTGTTGACCTCCATCTTCAATAAATCCTGCTCCACGATTTTCATTGTTCTCAGTAAGAACTTGTTGAAGTTGCGTCAAACTGACTTGTAGTTGTTGCATACGATTCAAGTCTGGCGAAACAACATATGTTTTATTGAATCCTCCAATACTATTCACCTCAGCAACGCCTTTTACGCGTTGCAATTGTGGACGCACGATCCAATCTTGAATTTCGCGTAAATCCATTGCTGTGTATGAAGAACCATCAGGTTTTTTAGCCTTTGGCTCAGCTTTTAGTACCCATTGATAAATTTCACCCAGCCCCGTAGATACTGGAGACATGGTAGGTGCGATATCATCAGGTAATTCGGATTGAACCTCTTGCACACGCTGATTGATTTGTTGACGTGCCCAGTAAATATCTGTGCCATCTTTGAATACAATGGTGACCTGAGATAAACCATACCTAGAGATCGAACGTGTTAATTCAAGATCTGGTATCCCTGCCATGGCATTTTCAATTGAATACGTAATGCGTTGCTCAACTTCGAGCGCAGTAAATCCATTGGCTTGGGTATTAATTTGAACCTGTGTATTGGTAATGTCTGGAACTGCATCAATTGGCAATTTTTGATAACTATAAACTCCAACAGCAATCCAAGCACAAGCAAACAGCATGATCCAAATCGCATGTTGAATTGAAAACTGAATAATTCGCTCAAATAGCCCTTCAGCCTTCGGCATGTCATGATTAGTGCCCATGGTCAGCTTCTCCTTTTTCTAACTCCGATTTCAGTAAGAAGCTGCCTTGATTGACATATTTTTGCCCCGTCTGAAGACCAAACTTAATTTCTGCCCATTGACCATCTGAAGACATTTCACCTACTTCAATGGGTTGCGCTTTAAAGTGGAGTTTTCCATTTTTTTGTTCTGTAACAATAAATACTGCTGATTTACCTTCGATTTGTTGCACTGCATTTTTTGCAACGCGTAATACATTCGATGCATCGGGACTTTGAAGTTCAACATTTACCATCAAATTTGGTCTTAACTCACTTGCCTTTCCTTGAACTTTAGCGCGAACAATCAAGCGGCCAGTCTGCGCATCTGCTTGCGGCGTTAACGATTGCACAAGAGCTGTATAAGTCTGACCTGACTGTAAAGATTTAAATTGAATATTTTGTTGTGCACGAATTTGATTACTCGCATCTGCAGGTAACACAAATTCGAGCCATAAATCTTTTAATTGTTCGATGATGAAAATCTGATCTGCAAGTTGCACATTTTCACCCACCACAATGTCTTTTTGGCTGATCACGCCCGAGATTGGCGAACGAATGGTAAAACGACCATTCGAACCTGCTGAAGCTCCCAAAGCTTGTAAACGTGCATTGGCACTTTGCACTGCGATTTGTGATTGACGATATGAATTTTCAGCACGTTGCAAATCCTGTTTTGCGGAGATCCCCTGCGACCACATCTGTTGTTCACGTTGCAAATCTTGATGTGCCAAATCTAAATTGGATTGCGCCATTCTCAAATTCGCTTGTTGGTCAATAAGTTCTGGGACACTTAATACTGCAAGTACTTGACCTTTAGTCACTTCTTGTCCCAGTGCTACATTCACTTGCTCAACATGACCAGCAAAATTAGGGGAAATATGCGCTTGTTGGTCTGTATTTACCATCAATTTTGCAGGCAAGTTTGTGTATCGCGGAATTGCACCTAATTGAGCTGATTCTATCTTGATACCATGTTCTACCAACTGTTTAGATGTGAGTTCAATCTCATCTTCTTCTGCATGCTCAGCTTCTGCGCCATTCGACGTTTCAGCTTGCTCTTCACTCTCAACAATTGCTGTTTTCTTATTATCTTTGAAAAAAATCCAAATCCCGATAACTACCGTCACCCCAATAATCAGGGCGATGAGGAATGCTTGGTTTATTTTTCCTTGTTGTATAGATCTCATTTTATTCTGCCCCTATATTGATGAAATTTTCTGACTGTGACACAGCCTCTTTGAGTAATTGGGTATAGGCATCCGAACGACTAATTTGTTCATAACTGGTACCAATACTTAATGCCTCAGCAGTAAGTGCGGTTTGCCATGCCTCTCTTAAGAGCTGAATTTGACTGAGCCGAATATTTTGTAATTGTGTCGTTGCTTGTTGCACCTCAGTGATTGAAAGTTTTCCATTTTTAAAACCGAGCAAAGAGCGCATCTGTACTTTTTCAGACAAGTCTTTTTGTCTCAGTACAGCGTCATACTGCAGTTTTAAGCCACGCACCTGATGAAATGAGTTTGCAATCTCTAAAATTTGTTGTTTGAGTTCTCTTTGTTGTTGACGCTCAAGTAGAGATTGCTGGCGTTGGGCAAGCGGAATTTGGTATTGCTGACGATTAAAAATATTGAACGGAATATCGACACCCACAGATAAACTAGTATCGTTTGTCTCATTGGGCGCTTTTGTTCGCGTCATCCCTACATTCAAGTTTGGATTTGGTTTTGCTTTTACTTTAAGCTGCTCAATTCGTTGATTAGCCTGCACAACATTGAGTGCATAAAGCTTTTCTAAATAACCTGCAGAAATATAATTTTGAACATTCTGTTCAACTTGGTCAGGCCAATAAATCCGATTTGAATCAACCTTCACCTCTGCTTCAGTTTCTCCCCAGAGATTAGAAAGATTACGTTTTGCAATTTCTTTATTTAAAATGGCTTGCTGATAATTGCGTTCATTTTCTGCCGCTTCAATCTGCACTCGTTCATACTCAACCAAGGCTATGCTTCCTGCCTGATATCGTTTTTTAGCGCTGTCTAAAGTTTCACGACTGACTTGCAGTTGAGACTTTTGAATTTGTGCTTCAGATTGCGAAATTAAAAACTGTGACCAAGCATACTTCACGATTAATTGGCTTTGTGCTTCCCACAACTTTTCTTGCAATTCATTTTGTTGCCCAGCCAAACGCGCTATATTTTTTTGAATCCGTCTTTGACCAAAAATGTCTATCGGCTGACTAATACCAAGGCTCAATTCTTGATCTTGACTCGAACCAAAACCATCTCGAGAGAGATTGATGGACGGGTTTTGCCAAAGTCCACTTTGCTTGACAGCAAGTTCTGACATATGTTGTCGTTGCTGCCAAATCTGTTCTGATTGTTGATATTGAGACACTTGAACGAGTGCTTGTTCAAGCGAATTGACTGTCATTGCTTGAGCATTTGCACCCAAACTAAGCGAACCTAAAACCAGCCATAATCGAATGGAATGTTTTAATTTAAAAGACATGTGAATTTCCCACTAATTTAAAAATAAGTGGTGGGAAATTTTTAGGCTACCCCACCAATAGCGGGGTTAATTCAGGAGGCGGAGGGATTTTACCTAAATGAGGCGATTGATAAGCATTAATCCAAAGAAAGTGATTTTGGTAAATCTTTTCGATGTGTTGTGATGAAGGCAAATTCTCGTTTACAGCAAGAATAAACTGAGACATCGACGGCAGATGATCTTGATGATCCAAAACATCGATTTGCGCTTTTTCTTCTAGCGTCACGCTTTGATCATCGCCAAGCACGAAGTCTTTTTCAGTTTGGGACTTCGGACTTTGATTTGAAAGATCGGCTTGGCAAAGTACAGGTTGATGATGACCAAAGTGAAAACTTTGTGTCGATGTTGAGTCGCTTTCATGAACACAAAAAGCCGCCGCCACATTCCAAAGGCTTTGGAACATGAACATACATGCTAAGAATGTCACAAATTTAGCCGATCTCATTTAAGCAGGCTCTCATCTTTTCTATCTGCATTTAAAACGTGATAGTGATCACAATCAAGTGAAGAGTTGTAATTCTCCATCATATTTTCATGATCGAAACCTTGATATTGAAAGAATGTACATAAGAAAAATGAATGAAAACTTAAAAATTTAGCGCTTTTAAAGCACGCTTCGAAAATGGCATCGATTTTGCAACCCAATCATACGAATTTTATTTTTTGTATTACTGAGGTGGCAACGATGAGCTATGTTGCACGAGAATTGACCCAAAAGCATAAATTTTTGCTTGGTTTTGGATCGTTTTTAATTCCAATTTTAATCTGGTGTGCAGTAAGTTATTTGCCTTTTATTTGGCATCCCCAAGTTCAAATCACAGATTCTGGTAGCACATCATTTTTACAAGTCGATAGCCGTGTCAGTAGAGAAGTTTATTATGCTGAAGCGCAATTGGCAGTCGATCAAGGACTGCCACCACCTCGGGGAATTTTGGTCAATCCCATTTACCTACCCGCACCAGATGAAGTCGCTACAGCTTTAGTGACCGCATTTACAACACCACCCGCTCAAGCGAATGCACCATGGTTTCATGAAAGTTTATGGCACAGCATCAAACTGGTGTTTACCGCATTTTTTATTTCTTCTTTGATTGGTATTCCTTTGGGTATTCTTTGCGGTTTTTCTCATAAAATTTCTCAATTAACTGAACCTTTTGTAGAGTTCTTTCGCTATCTGCCTGCACCAGCCTTTGGCGCTCTTGCTGTTGCGATTTTGGGCATTAATGATGCACCTAAAATTGCCATTATTGTGATTGGTACCTTATTCCAACAAATTCTCATTATTGCCAATACCACCCGTCTGGTCGACCGCAGTCTTATTGAAGCTGGATTCACCTTAGGAACCAACAAAATCAAAAGTTTATTTTATGTGGTCATCCCCGCTGCACTCCCAGAAATTTATCGAAACCTTCGTGTACTTTTAGGTTGGGCTTGGACCTATTTAATCGTTGCAGAACTCATAGGAAGTACATCCGGTATCACGTGGTTCATCACTCAACAAGCTCGCTATCAAAACTTTGACAATGTTTTCGCCGCAATTTTGATTATCGGTTTGATTGGTCTGATTTGCGACGTGATTTTAATGAAACTTGGACAGCACTTATTTAAATGGAAAACGGGAGCTCGCTAATGTCTTCACTAATTCAACCCTCAGATTTTGATGCCCGCGCTTACTTTGACAAAATTTACGCTCGTCCCGTCATTTTAGAAGCGAAAAATCTCACCCAAAAGTTTAGCCACGGAAAAACTGAGCGCACCATTTTAAATGCTTTAGATTTAAAAATTCATAATCGTGAATTTATCTGTGTTATTGGTCCTTCAGGATGCGGTAAATCTACCTTTAGCCGTATTGTGGCAGGTCTTGATCCATATACCAGTGGTGAATTACTGGTAGACGGTGAAACCATCACAGGACCAAGTCCAGAGCGTGGCATGGTTTTCCAAGGCTACACACTGTTTCCATGGAAAACGGTAAAAGAAAATGTCATGTTTGGTCCACTCATGCGAGGTGCCAGCAATGCTACAGCTGAGGCGCAAGCCCGCGAATGGATCAACATTATCGGACTTGAAAAATTTGAGCAGCAATACCCTCATGAACTTTCAGGAGGGATGAAACAACGCGTTGCCATCGCTCGCGCGCTCGTGAATCAGCCAAAAATTCTCTTAATGGATGAACCCTTTGGGGCTTTAGATCCTCATACGCGTCAAAAAATGCAAAAGCATCTGATCGATCTTTGGGCCAATATCGATATCACGATTATTTTTGTGACACACGATATGGACGAGGCAATTTTACTGGCCGATCGGATTGTGGCATTGAAGGCCAATCCTGGCGAAATTAAGGAAATCATTGAGGTTGATCTACCAAGACCACGTCAGCATGAATTGATGCTCACTGAAAAATTTAAATCGTTAAGACAACGTGTAGATGCTTTGGTACATGCTGAAGAAGATGAACTTGATCCAGCTCTCGCAGACTTACCTAAAATTCCTAGAATGACCAAGGTCAGTCATTCTAAATAAGGCGCTATATCCTGATCACACAAACGGTCAGGATAAAGCATGCAACATCAATCCTTTTGACCACACCATTTTAAATGCAGCCTTGGATTAATCACGACTTCATTTCATCACGCTCAATTCTCCCATCTACCAATTGAATGGTTCGATCACATGTAGCGGATAATCGTGGATCATGGGTCACTAACAATACCGCACAATTTTGTTGCTCATTTACTTCACGAAACAGCTCAAAGACTTCGCTCGCTGTTTGACTGTCCAAATTACCTGTAGGTTCATCAGCGAGGAGTAAAGCAGGCTGAGTGATTAAAGCTCTGGCGATTGCGACACGTTGTTGTTGCCCACCAGAAAGTTGACTGGCTTTTCGTTGTGCAAATTGACTCAATCCTACCGCTTTTAACAAATCATGTGCCCGATCTAAAGCTTGCTGATTGGGTTTGCCATGCGCCAACATTAGAGGCATCAAAACATTCTCAATAACGGTGAACGCTTGAATCAAATGATGAAACTGAAACACAAATCCAATGCTCTTTCCACGCAATTCCGTTCTTTGTTGATCTTCCATTTGACTGGTTGGTTGACCAAGTAAATAAATTTCACCACTGGTGGGTTGATCAAGTAAACCTAAAATATTTAATAACGTACTTTTACCTGAACCTGAAGGTCCAATTAACGCAGCAAAATCTCGACGATGTATCGCAAAATCAATCCCATGCAGCACTTCAATTTCATTGGGTTGTCCAATGTTATAAGACTTTTTCAAAGCCTCTAAACGTAGTACTTCATCATGATTAGACATGACGGATTGCCTCCACAGGATCTAAACGCGCTGCACGACGGGCAGGAATCGCCGCTGCAATTAAACCGCTCAATGTTGCAAGTAATAAAGCTGATCCAATCAAATAAGGTGAAATTGGAATGTAGAATAACCCTGGGCCAAATTCATTAAATGACCAAACCAATACATAACTGGTCAGGATTCCAACAATAGAACCAAGTAAGCCGAAAATCGCACCTTGAATGAGAAAGATCATCAAAATTTGTTCTCGGCTCGCACCTGTAGCACGCAAGATTCCGATCTCACGTGTACGCTGTACCACTGTAATGGAGAGTACGCTGGCAATCGCAAATGCAACAGATATTCCAACAAATATAATAATCATATTGGTTGAAAGACTTTGCGCTGAAATCGCATTCATCAATTGCGCATTACTTTCAATCCAACTTTCAGCTTTTAATCCAGTGAGACGATGAATTTGAGTTGCGACCTGATCTGCGGAGAAAATATCAGAAATACGAAGATCAATAATGGTAACCCCACCCGGCAAACCCAATAAAGACTGTGCCCGCTTTAGATCGATATACATATAGCGTGAGTCTAGTTCTTTGACCCCGAGTTCAAAAATACCCGTTACATTCATGACGGCGTTAATATCTTGACCGTTATCAACACGAATTTTACTGCCTACGCGCACCCCAAGGTCTTTGGCCAACTCACTTCCGATAAGCACATCATCTGCCTTTAGACGAAGCTGACCAGCTTTAAGATACTCTTGCAAAGGTACAATACGTTGATAACGTGGTAAATCAATCCCCATAATCGCAACTGACTGAATCGCTTCCCCTCGTTTTACCAGTGCAGGTCCTGAAACCATGGGAGAAACGGCATTGAGCGTCTTGATATTGTCTAGATTTTCAAGAACTTCTTGCCAGTTATTGATCGACTTGAGTCTTTGAGCCCTTTGATCTTCATGGATGATGTGTGCCACGCCCTCAGGCACTTTAACGACGCGATTAACCTCATCTGGTGCATGTAAACTGATATGTGCCTGAGTACCCAACGTACGCTCAATCAAATTGGCCTGAAGCCCCTGAATTAATGCACTAATAAAGACAATAACGGCAACACCAATAGCAACACCACCAATAATCATCAGTGTTTGACTGCGACCCTCGCGTAAAAACCCAACAGCGATGAGCCAATTGGTCCATAAACGCTTCATCTTCAAAGTGCTTGTACCTGCTTAGTTCTGACACGCTGATCCGCTTTTACTTGATCAGGCTTTATAACGACCTGATCATTGTGATCCAACCCTGATAAAATTTCAGTCATGGTGGTTCCACGCAATCCTAATTTTACAGATTGACGTTGGACCTTACCCTCTCTTATCACCATAACTTCAGCTTGCTTGGTTGAAGGGTCAATAAGCGCGTTACTGGCTATTACTTTGGTTTTATTTCGACGTGCTGTTTCGACATTCACTGAGACTGTCATATCTTGCTTCAAAAAATTGGGTACAGAATTCACCGCCAATTTAACTTCAACCGTACCACGTTGAGGATCAATATTAGGTGCAATAAAGTTAACTTCAGCTGGAAATGCTTGCTCTGGATAAGCATCTGCAATCACTTCCGCTTTTTGACCCAATTTAAGATAAGGTAAATTTTGCTCATCCACCGCCACTTTAATTTGCGTTGGACTATCAACTGCGACTGTAAAGAGCACCTTTCCAGGTTGAATCGCATCCCCTTTTTCGACTTCACGCGTCAAGATCGTACCCGATACTTGTGCCCGAATTTCACTTTTTGCCAATTGGGCACGTAGCGCATTTAATCTTTCACTTAAGGTTTTTTCTTCCACTTGACCTGGAGCAAGGCTTTGCACCTTCAGTTTTGCCGCAGATAATTGATTTCTCGCTAAGCGTTCAGCTTCTAAGGCTTGTTCTTTTTCCTCTACAGAAAGCACTCCCGGTTCCGTTTGCTGGCGACGTCTTGCTTCGCGACTGGCTTGTTGTAATTGGAATTCTGCCGTTTTCAATTCAACCTGCGCTTGTGGATAGCGAATTTTCCGCAATTCCTCTAGCGCAACTTCTGCTTCACGGACTTGTGCTTTTAAATCATCAGATTGAATAATTAACAGTACATCTCCTGCTGCTATTCGTTGACCTTCTTGCACGCGTCGCTCAATCACCACACCCGAAATTTCACTCCCAATTTCACTACGTGCTACATTTTCAGCACGACCTGAAGCAACCACTGTTTGAATCAGTGGTTTTTCTTCGATTAGGTAAGTTTCGACTACAGGACCTTGCCACCAACGGAAAATGAAATATATCCCACCCATCGAAATGAGCAGAATGAGAATCCACCATTTTCGTTGTTTTAAAATACGCAAAGCTTTATCTCCCAATAGGCCTACTTCAGTTTGTATTGTCGAGTACAGTAAGCTCTTAAAATATCTGGTGAGCGCTTGTAAATATGCTTGATATTCCGTCCCGCAACACGTTTACGCCACATTTCAAAACTACTTTTTTTTAATTGTTGTCGCATCAATCGAATGACTGCACTTTCGTTTAATCCGTATTCCAGCAGAATGGCTTCGAAGGGTGTCCGATCTTCCCACGCCATTTCAATAATTCTGGAAATATCAGCTGTTGTATACAACGCACATGATCCTTTTTCATTCGCATCAAACGTTGATGTTAAGCGTTCATTCGTGAAAAATATGTGATTTTTTGTTGATTTATAGACACTTCATACACGCTAACGCATTCATTGTATAAAACGATTGATTTTATGATTTTAATCCGTTTCCTAGTTTTTCCATTTTTATCTATTCTTAATACATACAAGGTAGGCAACTCTGTTGCTCTACCGACCAATCATTCAGTCCAACTTTGTGCCCAGTGCAAGCCCCTCTGCACTGGGCTTTTTTTTATTTAAATGATTCAACCAATTTTGGATAAATCAGCCCATCAATATCTAGTTTTACCGTATAAACTCCATTTTCAAGATTAAACTTATTAACATGATAAGTTGATCCATAAATAGAATCTAAAGTTGAGGAGCGTTTAAATACCTTTTGATTTGCCTCAAGATCCAACAAATGTGTGCCTTGAATAAATTGTTCATATTGCTCAGGTTCAACACCAACACGCTTAGACATAATCATCAAAGCATCGTTTCTCGTCTCAGGGTCTTGAATATACTTGACGGTTCGATCCCATACTTGCAGCACTTTTTTCCACTCTGCTTGATGCCTAGATAAATGCGTCATATTTACCGTCAACGTATCATAGATTAATCCTGGTTTATCTTGAGAACTATAGATGATTTTGGACCCGGCTACGCTTTTTAAAGCTTGATTTGCTACAGGTTGCCATACAGCGATGGCATCCACATCTGGGCTGCTAAACACTTGGGGTAATTCGTTGGTTGCTGCATTAATCAGTTTGATTTCATTGGCTGATATATTTTGATCTGAAAGTGCGGTGTTCAATAAATTATGATCGACCAGCCCTTTTTCGACTGCAATCGTTTTACCCTTAAGATCTGCCACACTATGAATGCCCTCTTTTGCAAGAATGACATCATTCCCTGATGAATAATCAGTTGCTAAAATCATAATGCCACGCGTTCCACCTGAGGCGATGACCAAATTATCCCCATGAGAAACAGAAACCGCATCCAATTGGTTTGCTGCAAAAGCATTCATAGAGGCTGAATAATCAAACCATTTAAACTCTACGTTTAATCCAGCTTCTTTAAACCACCCTTTCTCAATAGCAACTTGCCATGCCACCCATCCCGGCCAATCACTGTAACCAATCCGAATCGGTTGCATTGATTTTTCGGCTTGAGCATGTTGACTTGGTTCTGGAATTTTTGCGGTTTTATCACAACCCACGAATAGCAGTGCAGTTCCAATGACTCCCCAGACCATCGTTTTCATTGCACCACCTCACCAATGCTCGTGCACTTAAATTTAGTATTGGTAAAATTTGAGGCTTGAATATAATCACGCCATCCACCAAAGTGACTGATATCAAGTGCATCTGCTAAAGCATGGTTTTCACATATAAAGCCTTTCACCCATGTTCCATCAATGAGTTGGACATTGCCAATACCTAGTGGTGCTGGGACTTCAGCAACAATGTCACCGAACAATGCTCTTGGTACATCCCACACTTCCACTTCAATAGAATGACCTGATGTATCTTGTTGTAGCCCCGGCTTAGGTGGCTGAGTATTTTTTAAAGCAAATAGTTTGTAATACGGCGCAGTACGCGTTTTTTTAACCAAGGTGGCTTGTCTGCTCGTTAACTGAAAATTCAGCGGCATGCCTGTGAGATGTGCTCCCACCACTGCCAATTTAACGGTGTGCTCAGATCCTATTGATTTATGAATTTGATAACCTTTCTCTGACGTTGCTAAATTTAATCCTGAAGTCGCTTGCCATTGCTGACCGAAGTGTGCCAAAGCTTGATCCATCCAAGCGCCAGCAATTAAGGTGATACCACTTGGCAAACCATCATCACGGATGACATTTGGGAGTGCCAATGCTGATAAATCAGCAAAATTAACAAAATTGGTATAAGCCCCCATATGCGAATTCTTTTGGATCGGATCTACTTCAACATCTGCAATGCGATAAATCGTAGGTGCGGTAGGCACCATCAACGCATCATAATTTTCTAATTGAAGATTAATCTGTCTAGCCCATTCTGCACGCTGATACTCATCTTGCATCACGTCTACAGCATTGAATTGATCAGCTTGATCAATAATTTGCTTAATTACCGGATGACATTGCTCACGTCGAACTTTTTGTTCGACTGCATGCGTACGCTCCGCAACCCATGAGCGGTTATATAATGCGGTAGCCAATTGGTTAAATACTGTGAAATCAATCTCTTCAACTTGAAATCCGAGCGATTTCATTCGAGCAATGGCTGTTTGAAATGCTTGCTCACTTTGAGTATCACCATAAAATTCTAAATGATCTGGGATTGCAATCTTGCCCTTCGAAAATTGTGTCGGAACTGTTCTCGGATGCTGTCTTGAATAAGCATCGGTCGCATCATAACCTTGCATCAATTGCGCTACTGTCCAAGCATCATCCACTTGAGTTGCAAAAATTGAGATCACATCAATACTTCGACATGCAGGGATTAAACCCATGGCTGAAAACCAGCCTTTGGTTGGTTTGAGTCCTACAACATTATTAAAACCCGCGGGAACTCTGCCAGAACCTGCTGTGTCAGTACCGAGGGCGAATGGTACATACCCATTTGCTACTGCAACCGCTGAGCCAGAGCTTGATCCACCGCTGATATAATCCGGATTGAAACTGTTTTTTACAGCCCCATAGGGTGAACGCACGCCAACCAATCCCGTGGCAAATTGATCTAGATTGGTCTTGCCCACCACGATTGCACCAGCAGATTTAAGCTTAGCCACGACGGTTGCATCTTGCGTTGCTAAATAAGCCGCATCTGGGCACGCCGCAGTGGTATAAAATCCAGCAACATCAATATTGTCTTTGACAGCAAATGGTACACCATATAACGGAAGATCAGCGATATCCTGATGGGCTAATGCATCAATCTGCGCCTGTATTTGCTCGGCACTGGCTATTGAAATCCAAGCGTGATTATCATTGGAGAATTCAGCAACATAACGCTTTAGGTCATTCAGTTGAATAGTTTGATTTGCATAAGCCTGTTGCCAATCTTGTATAGTCCATAATGTATGCACGGCGGTGCTCCTTATACGTGTTCAGAATTTTGAGGAATAGGTGGCATGACTGCATCCATCAGCTCTAAATGCCCCTTAATTACCCCTTTTAATGCTTTAAATTGCTCACTTATGGCTTTTAGGTCACTGCTGATCCCTTGCATCAACATCACCTGCATGACTTTGTCATCATCTAATTGGATATGTAGTGAACTAATTACCTGAGTCAAAAACTGTTGCTGTAAATCAATAAGCTGTGTTCTTAATGGCTTTAAACTGACGTCATACAATAAGGTTAAAGTACCGACCATGACTTCATTGCGGCTGACAAGGTCATTGATCAAATGGTGGTTAATCATGTCGACAATGGCTTGAGATCGGCTTTCATAATGTTGATCTACAATTTTTTGATCCATAGCCTGCAATGTATTTTCAGGTAAGGTGATGCTGATCCGCGCCAGCTTCTGTTTAGGCACGTTTGAGCTCCTTAGGTTTTTGAGATTGTTGTAGGTGTAAACCGGCACGGACACTCATCAGTTCAATGAAGAATTGAAGGATGGGATGCTTCGATTGTTTGGATTGATTTGTCGTCATCTGCAGCACCTCTAGGTATTACAAAAAAAAGAATTGGTAATACTTGGTAGATGCAGAAAACGTGCCAAAACTTTTCTTGAGATATATAAAAGAGAGCTAGGAAAAAAGTCGTCGGAAAGATTCAAAAATGTGCATGAATCAAATTTGTGCACTTGATTTGTTCAATGTTCAGAAATGCAAAAAGACCGCCTTTCTGGAGATAGACGGTCAACTCGAATGGTTATTATTTTGTCTTCTTGTTCTAATGAAATACTTTACTGGATATCAGTGACGAACTCCTCACGCGGAATACGGAATTTCTTCAATCCAATTAACCAATCTTTTTCTGGGTTACGGCGACCTAATGCCAATAGCACCACAGACTTTAAGCCTTTTTCTTTTAATCCTAATAATTCATCCAGACCGTCTTTATCAAAACCTTCCATTGGCGTTGCATCTACACCTAACTCAGCTGCTGCCGCAATTGCCATACCAAAACCAATATGTGCTTGTTTTGCAGTATGATGGTATTGCTGCTCTTCAGTAAACGTCGAGAACAGGTTCTTTAAGTTTTGCACCACATCCATGGTCGTATCTAAAGGTAAATGACGCTCACGATTCATTGCGTTATAGCGTTCATCAATACGTTCGTCTGGAATCGTATCCCAAGCCGTAAATACCAAAAGATGCGATGACTGGGTAATTTGCGGTTGATTCAATGCAACTGGTGAAATTTTCTCTTTAAGTTCTTGGTTACTGATCGAGATAATATGGAACGGTTGTAAGCCCGCTGAGGTCGGCGCTAAACGCGCAGCTTCAAGAATTTGATCGACTAATTCTTGCGGTAGTTTTTCACCAGTCATTTGTTTGGTTGCATAACGCCACTGTAAAGCCTCTAATAATTTCATGTATTTACCTATAATGTTTAAATGTGAATATTTTTAATTCTTTAAGCGTACAAACTCGCCAACATTGATTTGAGTGATTGGCTTGGACGACCTAAAAGTTGTTCTAAATCTTGGCTTTGAACTTCATACTGTTGATGTTTAATATCTACGACTGTGCCATGTGTGAGATAGATCAGAAATTCGGGCAAACCGATTCTTTTTAACAACTGTTGATAGGCTTCTTCAGTGAGATCGTGATATTCCACTGGTATTGTTTTAAGTTGACTTAGCTCATCAGCAATATCTTGATAACTATAAGTTTGGCTGCCGACTAACTCATAGACCTTATTCTCATGATCATTTTGAATTAAGGCATTTGCTATTGCTTCTCCTAACTCTGCTCTTAGCACATAAGGCACTTTTCCCGCTCCTCCAGAGAGCTTGATGCCTGTATCGATGACTCCCTCACCGATAATTTGTGGAATCGCTTCTGCGTACATGGTGTTGCGTAGGATTGTATATTTCAGTCCGCTTGCTTTGAGGTAATCTTCAGTTTGAAAATGACTGATCATCAAATCTTTCACCGCTGAATTTTCTATATTTTGAATGGATAAACCTGTGTAATAGACATGTTGAACACCTGCTTCACGCGCAGCATCGATGACATTCTTATGTTGTTCAAAGCGATTCATTTCCATCGTTGAAATAAGAAGTAGCTTGTCGACACCCTGAAAGGCTTTGATCAAACTTCCAGGTTGATTGAAATCTCCTTCACGCACTTCAATATGTTCGTTGACATAAGGTTTGGCTTTTTCTAAGTTTCTCGCCAATACAGCAAATTCATTGTTTTGTAGCTGTTGCTTTAATTGTTGCACTACACTTCGCCCTAAATGGCCAGTAGCACCAGTAACTAAAATCATTCAATAACCTTGGATTATTTTTGCAATGATGTAATTTATAGGCGAGTTAAAAAACGAGATCACTATACTGTTGTATAGTGAATTTAGGATTTCATTTGATTAAATTTTATGACGAGATGGGAGGATAGGTGGCTGATTTTATGAAAGAGAATGCTGAAACATTAAGCGAGGATGACCAATGTAATTTGATGTTTATTGTGGCGCTTAAAAATGCCATGAATGTCATTAATGGCAAATGGAAACTTGCGATTGTTGCAACCATGATTAAACAGCCACGCCGTTTTAATGAGATTGAACGTCTGCTGCAAGGCATTACACCAAGAATGATTTCTAAAGAGCTCAAAGAACTTGAATTGAACAATGTTGTTGAAAAAATTGAGTCTCTTGATGAAACCACGGGTAAAACGACCTCAATGTATGATCTGACGCCATCAGGTCGTGGCCTAGAAAAGTTGATGGTGCAAATGGCGGTATGGGGACAAAAACATCGAGAAGGCACTTAAACCTTTGGAAATATATGCTGATTCACTTGTCGTAGGGTTGTCGCTATACCTGATTTAAAACGCTAAAATGAAAATTACATTCTTTGATTTTTATTTTAATAATGACATCAATATTATCTCATTTTTCTTCAAAAATATTATGTATTGGAATATCGTCTCTACTGATGAGCTTAAGTGGATGCCAATTGGTCAAGATCAAAGAATACAAAATTGATCAGGCAATTCAGTATCGTTCACAAGATATTATAAATAGTCATCAATTTAGTGCAGATACAACCAGTCTACTGACAATCCTTTCATATACACCTGAAACATGTTTAGAAAAAATAGAGAGCTGTTCAGCGCATATTGAACAACAGAAAATTATCCAACCCAATGAACGATATAGTGCATTGGCTGAGCTTTTTCTTGCTCAAGCGATGCAATTGGATCAACAAAACAATCCGCAAGCTTTAGCACAGGCACAAATAGCTTATGATTTAAGTCTCAGACATAGTTACGTATATTTATTCAAAACGGCTTCAAACCATGATCAACAATCGATTGATTTAAGACAGTTACAAGTTCGAACCTTCTATAATTATGCCCTATCTCGCTTGATCCGATTAAAATATCAAAGCTTGAAATCATCTCATCTACCGACTGAATTTTCTGTAGGGAATCAGCAATACATCATAGATGCTCAACATTATCCAGAACTGACTAGATTTCAGTTTCAAGACCTGCAATCTAGCTATATTCTAAATTTTTCAGGTTTTGACAAGATCAATCGCCAAGATGGTTTAGGTGCTGAATTTATTGCTATTCGACAGCACGAAGCTCATATTCCCAATGATTTTATCCTTGATCCGATTGATTATTATTCTAATCGAAACAATCCTCGTATTCATCATCCGCGCTATTTGTCTGTGACAGCGACAGCTCAACCATTACAAAACAACGCTTCTGCGGGAGAGATTATTTCTGGTCAAGTTCCATTTAAGATCGAATTTTATAATCCCTACCAGTATTCAACTGCGACACTGGATGATCAGCAATATAAGCTGACCGCGAACTATACCGCACCATTTGCATTTTGGCTTGCACAAAACCATTTAGGTAAATCAGGTTATCTGAGCTTGCTGGATCGTGTGGAAACATTACGAATGCCACATTTATATATGCTAGAGCCTTATCAACCGAATAAGAAAGTCATCGTTTTGATACATGGTTTGGCCAGTAGCCCTGAAACCTGGATGAATTTAACCAATAATATCTTGGGTGATACGACACTTCGAGCAAATTATCAGGTGTGGATGGTCTCCTATTCGACCAATATGCCGATTGTTGAAAGTCGCTTCCAAATTCACGCCTTATTAAAGCAAGCATTCTCTCAAGTTCAATCGGGCTCGGTATCAAGTTCAAATGCGGTTCTGATTGGTCATAGTATGGGCGGTATTATTAGTCGGCTTTTGGTGAGTGATGCTGATGTTTCTAAATCAGCTATTCCGTTGATGAATTATGAACAATATATGCGATTGCAACAAAATCCCGTAATTGGTGAACGTTTCCAATTTAAAGCGGACTTGCCTTTTACGCGTGCAGTTTTTGTTGCTGCACCACATCAAGGGAGTGAGCTGACCGATCGTTGGTACGTCGACTTAGCGAAAAAATTGGTTAAACTTCCAACTTCTTTCTTCGATCAGGTTAACATTCAGCTCACTGGAAGTAAGAGTACTGAAGGCTTGGTTCAAAATGGTCCAGATGACTTGAGCCCTTCCTCTCGTTTTATGCAAGTGACTAAGACGGTAATGCCAAAGCCGGGGTTGCCGTATCACTCTATTATTGGCAATGTGACCAAATCCAATGATCCTTCTAAAATGTCGGATGGCATTGTGCCCTATATGAGTTCGCATTTAGAGGGTGCTCAGTCGGAGAAAATTTTTGAAGGGGGACACTCGATTCATGCTAAGCCTGAAACGATTTTAGAGTTAAGACGGATTTTGCATGAGCATTTGAATTCTAAACCTTAATTCGCCTAATAAAAAAGACCGCTATATAGCGGTCTTTTACATCTTTTTATAGATCGTATCACGGCGGTCAACATCTAAGACAAGTACTACAATTTTTGTATCGATAACTTGATAGACCAAGCGATATCCTGCCGACCTGAGTTTGACTTTATACAAGTCGACCGATCCACTGAGTTTGTTTTTTGGAATCTAGGGATTGTGTAAAATGGCATCATATTACGAATAAACTGTTCCACATTTTTTGGATTAAGCTTATCGAACTTTTTAAGCGTGGTTTTTATGAACTCGAGCTCGTAGCTCGTTTAATTTGAATTTATCGTTTTTTCACTTTTAGCTTCTTCTGCTAGTTGTGTTAAATGCACATCTTCCGAAAGACAATCATTCAAAATTATTTTTGCATTTTCCTTAATTCTATTTTGACTTTCAGAGCTACGAGCATCTAAAAGTTCTTGTAATTTTTTTGCCATAATTAAAAAAATCTCTTTTGATTCCATTGGCATCTGAAATATTTGCGACAAAGCATGATCGGATAAAATTATGCTTTACAAAACCGTTAATACGCTTCCTGAAGCTCTAAGGATAAAATTGTTTTTGCTTGATTATATATTTCACTATCTTTGATCATACAGCTACAAAAATATGAATACTTTTTAGTAGGTTGCATTAAATTTTCAATTCTCGCTATAGACTCAGAAATTTTTCTCAATTGATTCTGTTTTTTTCTTTCAGTATCTTTTACCTCTAGCTCTTGAAGTGCTTCTTCTAAATCTTGCTCATACTCACAAAACACTTTAATCAAGTTACTATATGGATCGTATAATCGGCTTTTTAAGCCACAAACATCTATTGTCATTTTCGCTATTTCAGTCTTACCTTTCATACGTGCCAAAGTAAATTCAAAATGCTCACTTGGATCAAAATCACTCTCATATGGATTTAGAATAGGTTCAACTCCTACATCATGTGCAAGTTTTGAATCATTACATTTACGACAACTAGGTAAAAAATTTTCCCAATCAAAAGTTTTATCATGATAGATGGATTTTGGATAGAAATGTTCAACTTCTATATTTCCACTATCCTTTGGAGTAGATTCACAAAAAGCACATTTTTGATATGAACTATCAAATAAAGGAGTTGTAATATCTTTATGTCTGTAATGACTGAGCGCAGAAGCTTTCTCTTCTTTCGGAATCTCCTTGTAACTTCCATATTTACTTACTAATGAAAGTAAATGATCTGTCCATTCTTTTTGTTTATCCTGAAGAATTTGAGGGGCATTAACAGATTTTTCAAGTTTAATCATATCTTATAGAAGCTCCAAAGAAGCCATTTTCATTTCTAGCACTTGAACAATTGTGTCATCAGAATGAGTAATATTCTTTAGCTGTTCCATCACAGATAAAAGCTTAATCTTATCTTTTGACTCATAAGCATCAAAAGCTTCATCAATTAATTTTTCGTAATCTTTATTTTTCAGGCTTTTAACCCCCATTACATCTTCTAAAATTTGATCCGTGTTCCAACCTGAATAGCGCTTATTACTAGGCTCAAAATGATATTCTGTTTTCCCAATTTCACGGTTCATAATAATGACTTCCCCCTCTTTTGCAGATGCCAAAAGATGTGGTGAATGAGTTGTAACTATAAACTGAAGATTCGGAAACAATGCCTCTAATCCATCTCGAATATTAAATTGCCACTCAGGGTGCAAATGCAAATCCAACTCATCAATTAGCACAGTACCTCTAGCCTGTTGGACATTCCTTGCACCTTTAGGATTAATTTTTTCAATCCATTCGATAATATTAGCAATTACTGAAAAAATTGCTTGGAATCCTGCTGATAATTCTTCTAGGTAGCACTCTTTGCCATACAATTGAAAAATAGGTTCCAAATCTCTTTCTGTTCTTAAATATTGGAAATCACTTCCAGTAGGTGCAATTCTTGGTAAGTTCTGAAGTAAAATATCCCAATTAATTTTTTCCTCGTATGCCCAATCTTTATCAATATAGAAATATCTATTAATAAACCATTGTTTAACATTTGAATTATTATATTCAAGATTCCTTTGGCGATATATGTCTATAGCTCGTTGCTGTGCTTCTTCACGCTGTGCGCCTTGAACCCTCATATAATCAATAGATCTTTTTGTCCCTAAGAATAAGGGAATTATTTCTTTATTTTGACCGTCAGGAACAAATACTCTGTATGGTTGTGTAACATTTTCAATGTGAGGAGGAACCCAATTTTTCATTTGAGTTTCTCTATATGCATTATTTTCTCTAAAGGACTCTTTAGCTAGACCTAGAAATATAAGTTCACTTCCATTTACAACTTCTATATCGAAACTAGATTCATTAGTTAATCGAGAAGAATTGAAATCATGATGAAGGCAGTGATATATACCTGTTAAAATACTACTTTTACCACAACCATTAGGCCCTGTTATAAAATTAAATTTTTCATTGAATTTTACTGAAATCTTTGAAAACAGTCTGAAATTTTCTGCGTTAAAAGATTTTATAAAGTAGTTAGTCATTTCAGTTTTAATCGTCTTTATCATCCATATATTATCTATATATTCTTAATATTTAAAAGCAAAAACCGCCCTTACGGACGGTCTTTTTATTCCTACTTCATCAAGCCACAGGCGACAACGTAAACAACACTTGCCCTGTTTTTACCGTCTGCCCTTTTTCAATGGTGATGGCTTCAACCTTCATACGTTCAGGCGCAATAATTGGAATCTCAATCTTCATCGCTTCAATCACAGCAAGCGTTGCACCTTCTTCCACAATATCCCCTGACTGACATTCAATTTTCCAAATTGAACCCGGCATATGCGATTCCACAGCACAGCCACCTTCAGGCACTTCTACCCCTTCTCCATCATCTACTGCATCTAGGCTTTCAGAGACATATTCTGCAAGCCCTGCTTCATGCCAGCGACGACGTTCTTCATCAAAATTGGCTTGTTGGACAGATTTAAATGCTGAAATAGATTCTGCATTTTCAGTCAAGAAGTCATTGTATTCTTTTAGATTCAGTACACCTTCTTCTACACGCAGTTTTAAGCGTCCTGCTTTAAAGTCCTCACGCATTTGCATGAGTTCAGTTTCAGACACTTCATAAAACTTAATTTGGTCAAAGAAACGTAATAACCACGGTTTACCTTGCTCAAAGTCAGCATTTTTACGGTAGCGTGACCACATTTGCGTAGTACGACCCACGAACTGATAGCCCCCGGGGCCTTCCATACCATAAACACACATATATGCACCGCCAATACCGACGGCATTTTCAGGTGTCCATGTACGTGCAGGATTATATTTGGTGGTCACTAAACGCTGACGTGGATCAAGTGGAGTTGCCACAGGTGCACCGAGATACACATCGCCCAAGCCCATGACCAAATAACTTGCGTCATAAACCACATCTTTGACTGCTTGCTTGTCTTTTAAGCCATTAATACGACGGATAAATTCGATATTGTCTGGACACCATGGTGCATCTGGACGTACCGTTTGCATATAGCGTTCGGTTGCCAATTGGGTTTGTGAGTCTTCCCAAGCCAGTGGTAAATACACAGTACGTGATGGCACTTGCATTTTCGTCACATCAGGCAGTTCAGCTTCTGCCACTTGCAACAATCGCAGTAAATCTAGTTGATCCAGTTTGATCGAATCAAAGTGAATTTGTAGCGAACGAATACCCGGTGTGAGGTCAATAATGCCAGCAATGTTTTGATTTTGTACCCACTGCATCAAAGCATGAATACGGAAACGTAAGTTTAGATCCAGCACCAACTCGCCATATTCCACCAACACGTAGTTGTTGCCGGCAGGACGATACACCACATCAGGCACACCATTTTCACCTTTTAAGGTATCAAGCACAGCATTTTTCAGTGTAGATAGCTCAGGATAGAACGACTCATCAAACGCCACTGCTTGTGTATCTGATGCTTCTAGTTGAGCATGATATTTTTCATTCAAAAGTTTTGCTTGGTGATAGCTCACAGGCACAAATTTCACTTTGTCACCGGCTTTAAGCTGTCCTAATTTCCAAAGCTCAGAATTGATCACCACAGCAGGACAAACAAAGCCACCGAGACTTGGACCATCTGGACCGAGAATAATCGGCATATCACCGGTGAAATCAATCGCACCAATGGCATAGGCATTGTCATGAATATTGGATGGATGCAGACCAGCTTCACCGCCATCTTCACGTGCCCATTCTGGTTTTGGACCAATTAAACGAATACCGGTACGGCTTGAGTTAAAGTGAATTTCAAAGGTATTGGCAAAGAAAGTATCAATGTCATTTTTGGTGAAGAAATCAGGCGCACCATGTGGGCCGTACATCACCGCAATTTCCCATTCATGACTAAATGACGGCACTTGTTCAGGCGCAAGCGTTTTCACTTCATCGGAGCTAAATGCCGTAATTGGAAGCATATCGCCAATCAATAAGTTGCGCCCTGCATGACCACCAAACTGACCCAAGGTAAAGGTTGCTTGTGAGCCTAGATATTCAGGCACATTCAAACCACCTTTAATACCGATATAAGTACGGCAACCTGTCGCAATTTTGCCACATTTTAAAATCTGACCTTTACGTACATTGACGGTTTGCCACATCGGAACTTGAACACCATCCAAAGTCGATGGCATATCACCACCAGCAAGCACGATTTGGCTATCACAATGGAATTTTAACGTCGGACCTTGTAGCGTACATTCAAGCCCTGCGGTGTTATAGGCATTGCTAAGCAGTTGGTTTGCGACATTCAATGACAATGGATCAATCGCACCTGAAGGTGGCACACCAACATCCCAGTAGCCCAAACGACCTGTGACATCTTGCACGGCAGTTTGAATACCAGCTTGTAGCACTTCAACTTTTTGGGTTTTCCATTCAAAAGTATTCAGGAAACGTGTGGTTTGTGTCCCTGCTTTAAAGACGTCACCATCCACGATGTTTTGTAGATATTCAAGATTGGTTTCAATCCCAGCAACAGAGGTTTTCGCCAAAGTGTCAAGCATAGCTTGAATCGCAGATGCACGATCGTCCGCAGTGACAATGATTTTAGCAATCATCGGGTCATAGAATGACGATACATTTGAGCCTGTTTCTACCCATGTTTCATTTCGGGCATTAGCATCAAACTCAACATGTGTTAACAGTCCGGCACTTGGTTGGAAGTTTTTAATTGGATCTTCAGCGTATAAACGCACTTGAATGGAATGACCTTTGGATTCCAACTTTTCAGTTGGCGCAGTCCAATCACCGCTGGCCAATGTCACCATCCATTCCACCAAGTCCACACCAAAGACTTGCTCAGTAACACCATGTTCCACTTGTAGACGGGTATTCACTTCCAAGAAATAGAATTCTTGTGTGTCGGTATCCATCACAAATTCAACCGTACCCGCAGAACGGTAATTTACCGACTGCATCAGTTGAATGGCAACATTTTGGATGTAGGCACGTTGTTCATCATTGATATGCGGTGCCGGGGTTTCCTCAATCACTTTTTGGTTGCGACGTTGTACCGAACAATCACGCTCACCCAGTGCGATCACCTGCCCTTGGCCATCACCAAAAATTTGCACTTCGATATGACGGGCATTTTGCACAAATTTCTCTAAGTACAAACCTGCATCTTTAAAGTTGGCTTGCGCTAAATAGGACACCGTTGCATAGGCATCTTTCAGCTCTGTTTCGTTCCAGACCAAACGCATGCCGATCCCACCGCCACCTGCGGTACTTTTTAGCATCACAGGATAGCCTATACGATTGGCCTCAAACAGTGCTTCAGCTTCATCTGCAAGCAATTGACTGCCCGGAAGCAACGGCACATTGGCTTGAATCGCAAGTTCACGTGCCGTGTGTTTAAGACCAAAGGCACGCATTTGTGTTGAATTTGGCCCAATAAAAGCAATGCCTTGTGATTCACATAAGTCACAAAATTCCGCATTTTCAGACAAGAAGCCATAACCCGGATGGATCGCTTGTGCTCCGGTTTGTTTAGCAACCTCTAAGATTTTTTCAACATTTAAATAGCTTTGGCTGGCTGGTGCTTCACCGATATATACCGCTTCATCCGCTAAAGTCACATGGAGTGAATCACGATCGGCCTCTGAATACACCGCAACCGATTGGATGCCTAATTTTTTAAGGGTACGAATGACACGACACGCAATTGCACCACGGTTGGCGATTAAAACTTTATTAAACATGTTATGCGTCCTCGCCTTCACGGATGATCAATTGAATTTTAGTTGGGTTATAGGCATTACAAGGATTATTCAATTGTGGGCAGTTAGAGATCAGCACGATCAAATCCATTTCCGCTTTAATTTCCACATATTTACCCGGTGCAGAAATACCATCATCAAACTTTAGATGACCCTCAGAGGTCACGGGCACATTCATAAAAAAGTTAATATTTGGACCGATGTGACGCACGTTTAAGCCGTGTTTTTTGGCAATTGGATGCTGAGACAGCGCAATCATGAAATTGTTACGGCAACTGTGCATTGGATATTTGTCATGTGCATAACGAACGGTGTTACTTTCACATGAACATGCCCCGCCTAAGGTGTCATGGCGACCGCAGTTATCATCATGAATGGTGGCAATTTTGTTGCCAAAGTTGGTGTATAAGGCTGTGCCTTTTTCTAAATAGATTTGTTGATTAATCGCTAAGGTATCTGTTGCGCTATAACGCTCTTCAGGGTTTGACGCTGAGATAAAGAGCGTATCCACCGCTTGGTTGCCTTCTAAATCCACAATACGGAAATATTGCCCTTTTTTGACTTCGCACATCCATGCTTCACCGGCAGGACAAACTTCGCTTAAAACTGATTTTTCTAATTTTACGAGTGCAGTCATGTTGTATCCTCCAAATTAAGCGCTGAGTGCGTAGTAACGATTATTGTTTTGAAATGCACGCTGATTTTGCGGGCATGAATCACGACATACATCGCTGTCGCTTAAAGGAAGTGCTTTGTATAAAGACAATTGAACATCGGCAGGCGCATATTCTGTGCTGTTATCTAAAGCATGCGGTGCAGAGGATAAAAACACCAAGCAATCCATTTCAAAGCGCAGTTCAATCACTTGATCGCTATTGTCAGATGCCACATAGCTGAGATTGCCATGGTCATCCGGTTGAACTTTAGAAAACAAATTTAAAGTACTGCTGAGGTCTGTTGCAGATAAACCAAACTTGGTCATTTCGAGCAATAACGAATCTTTGCCGTTACGGTACATGTCGTTGCGTACATCTTGAAACGTTTTTGAACCAAATTGTTGTTCAATTTGCTGTGCATTACTTGGTGCACAAAATGCATCATTCCAGCCATGGTCATCTTTCACAATGGAAATCATCGCGCGACCAAGGTCAGATGCAAGGATATGTCCTGTACTTAAAAATGCCGTATGCTGCCCTTTTAAGCTGTCTGGCATGTTGTAGCGTTCGAGTTTGTCTTCGCTATTGACGCAGTACAGTGCCACATTGGCATTTTTGCCTAAGGATTTAAGTTGTAATACTGCGCCACGCTGAATACGTGCTGACCAGTGGTGTCCACCCGGTAAACATTCTGTCCAAAGAACTTGATCTTCATGATAAGTTATTGTGCTCATATACATCCATCCCAATCTTTTACGGTTTACCTCCCGGGCTTTTATCCCTCCGTGTAGCTTGAGCTTGCAACTTAAGCCGTGAACTCTCGGTCGCAAACCTACATGAAACTTCATGTATCGGAACCCTAGATCACTTTATGATGATGTAGATAGATGCAAAGGCTGTGCCAAAGTAATACTTTTTTGTGTTTTAGTATTACTATTGCTTGATATATAACATTTCTCTTAGAGCTGATTGTATTGAACGGAACTTAATTGAAGTAAACCAGTTGAATCAGTCGGAGTAAAGAATAATCGGTAAGCACCGAAATTAACCTGCGTGCAATTTTCTTGTGCAAAGAAAAAAGCTAACACGTGATTCTATTCTGTTTGTTATGAGCGTTTATTTTCTGATTGCTTAAGTAGGTTTAGACTCTGGTTGATATCACGCACAGTGATTAACTTAAAAATCATAGCTAAGCTTCCAAGTGCTACGAACAAAAGAAATACAAGTAAAATGATTAAAGTCATCCCTGTGTTTAATGCGCTATCTGAGGTATAGCGAGCTAAAAACCAAGTAAAATTTGAAAATATAAAAAAAGCTAAAGAACCTGTGACAGTATATAAGGCACCATACGCTAACCCTTTAAAGACTAATTCCCGTTCTGAATAAATACATTGGATTTCTCCATTTTCAACTTTAAAAAATTTCCATGTAGTGCGAAGGGACTTCACTAAGTAAAAATAGTAATCTGCATATTTGCGTATAAGTATATCGGTTAAGAATGAAGGAATCTCGACACCGCCATTGAGTTGATCACTGGCAATTTTCTTCAAAAAAGGATCTATTGTTTTATTCGGACTTACAGTGATAAATTCTCGAATGTAAAAAGATGCAGCCTCATATAAATTTTTATTTTCATTAAAACTTTTTAGACTCACAAAATACGTTTTTCGACCGTAAAAGACAGCGACGATACCTATCAGCATCGTACAAATAATCGAAAATAAGCTGAGATAGTCTGAAACTGAAAATGAAGGTATGAGTTGTATCATGGATATAATCTTAAATTTATAATGAATTGAGTTTTATAATTAAAACAAACACTTAGATAAATGACCAAAATAATGGACAATGGACTGAGATCAAATCGTTTACTGTCTACAAACAAATGATAAGTCCAATGTCTCGATGTCAGACATCACTCTTAGTTAAAAAAGTATAATCAAAAGCAAAAAATTCGTCTTCATACGAATAATAGCGACTATCTAATTTTCATCTTAACTTCGCTCATTATTTATATGAAGATTCATTCGAGGTTCAATCTTTACTCTATTCAGTAAGATTAAACTTTATTACATGTAATAGAGTTTTCTTGATTCTGAAAATTTAGCTAATTTTTTTATAAATGAATCGAAATAATCTTTTTCCTTATCTTCAGTTCGAAAACCTGCATATAAAGTACGCCTTAACCCCTCTGGTGCAACGCAATCTAGGCGACGTGAAGTTACCCATCCTTTGGTTTCATATTCGTTTACCACCCAATCTGGTAAAGCTGCGATTCCACGCCCACTTGCGACTAACTGAATCAGCATCTGGGTCAGATCTGTGGTTCGAATATTTTTTGGAAGAATATTTGCAGGAATGAACAACTTCGACATGATATCTAAACGATGTTTGTCTACTGGAAATGTAATCAGCGTTTCTTCAGCTAAATCATGAACAGTAATGTTTTTTGCACGTACCAAAGGATGTGTTGTAGATAAAACAAGTCGTGATTCATATTCAAATACTGGGAAATATTCAACTCCTTTTAATGCAATTGGGTCTGCAGTAATCAACAAATCAAATTCGCCATTTTGTAGCAATTCATGAGGATTTGCTTCAAACCCTGATGCGAAATCTAAATCAACATCAGGATATTGGTTTCGATACTGATTTAATATCGGCATGAGCCAATCAAAACAACTATGGCATTCTGAAGAAAATGTAATTCTACCAGTTTGCCCATGGATAATACGCGTGATATCGCTTTGAGCAATCTGAACTTGCGGTAAAATTTCATCCGCTAACTGCAACAGTCTTAAACCAACATTAGAAAAAGTAATTGGTCTCGTCTTGCGGTTGACGACTTCAACCCCCATCCACTGATCAAGCTCACGTAACTGATGAGATACGGCTGAAGGTGTAATGCAGAGATCACTCGCTGCAGCGACTAAAGAGCCATGCTCTCTCAAAGCCAATAGCATTTTCAAATGTTTTAGTTCGATCATATGGGAAAAAACTCAAATCATGATCCCTCTAGGGACATATTAAAATCTTCGCTTTAGCCCACATTAAGTGAGCTATCTAGGGTGATAAGACATTTGGGTGAAATTAAATCAATCCTTTTACAAGGAAGATACTTCCTATGATAACCAACAAGACAGCGAAACATTTCTTTAACATTGCTGGCGATAAGGCATGTGCAGTTTTGGCACCAAATTTTGCTGTTATAAAACTCATCACACTAATGCCAATGAAAGCATAAATATGAACATACCCGATGGTATTCGGCACATTGATCTCAGCAGTCATACCAAAAACCATAAACCCTATAGCACCAGCTAGAGCTATTGGTAATCCACAAGCAGCAGATGTACCGACAGACTTTTGCATCACCACCCCATAACGATTCAGATATGGAACGGTCAGACTACCACCACCTATCCCAAAGAGTGCCGATGCAATCCCAATGACACTACCTGCTGCAACTTGCTGACTTGATGAAGGAAGAGCCATTGTTGAATTAACTGCTTTGTTCGCGCCTGTAAACATAGTATACGCCACCCAAATTAAAAATAAGCCGACCATGATTTGAAGATGTAATCCCGGTAACAAACCAGCAATTCCAGCACCTGCAAAACAGCCGATGGCCATGGGTGGAGCTAAATTTTTAAATACAGGCCATAGCACAGCACCATTTTTATGGTGTGCCATTAATGAGCTAATCGAAGTGACAACGATTGTTGCTAAAGATGTTCCTAGTGCCAGATGCATAATGACATCAGGATCATAACCCATTTGGGTAAAGACAATAAAAAGTAGTGGCACAATAATCGTACCACCGCCTACACCAAACAGCCCAGCCGCAAAACCAGCAAATGCACCGATGATTAAAAAGGTTATAAGTTCCACAATAGACTAACTTTTAAAAAGATGAAGGGATTAAGGGGTTGAGTTAAGCGTGTTCCAACTGACCCACTTGATGATAAGCACGGTTAAAGTACACCAAACTTTCTTCTTGATTACTTTGCTTTACTGCAGTCACACGGCATAAAAAAATACTATGTGTACCGACTTGTTGAATATTCTCAATCTCGCAATCAAAACTGACTAAAGCATCTTCTAAAATCGGCGACCCAGTTTTTAACTCAATCCAATCACCTAGTCTGAAACGATCTTCTGAGCTGAGCTTGCTTGAAGAAAAAGCATTCGAAAGCTGTTCATGCTGATTACTCAGTACGTTTACAGCTAAGACTTTATTTTCAACAAAATGTGCATGTGAACGAGAGGACTGATTCATACAGACTAATAGTGTTGGCGGAGTATCTGTGACACTACATACCGCAGATGCAGTAAAGCCATGCATCCCTGCTTCGCCTGTGGTTGTAATCACATTTACCGCAGTTGTAAGTAAAGACATTGCATTTCTAAAGTCTGTTGCTTCAATCATCTCTTTCATCTCAAATATACATATGACGTGTCGTACATTAGACAGAACAAATGATCTTGCGACGATTTGCCCTGATTAATACTAGACTACGTTTGATTAAGCTTCTAGCTCTTTACGGACAATGGCAGCTCCAGCACTTAAAGCCTCAAGCTTGCCACGTGCCACTTGACGAGAGAGCGGCGTCATACCACAGTTCGTTGATGGATAAAGCTTATCCGCGTCCACAAATTGCAAAGCTTTACGCAGGGTATTCGCGACTTCTACTGCGGTTTCAACTTGATTAGTTGCCACATCAATTGCACCGACCATGACTTTCTTACCACGAATCAATTCAATCAAATCCATTGGCACACGTGAGTTTTGGCATTCAAGCGAAATAATATCGAGCTTAGATTGTTGTAGCTTCGGAAATGACTCTTCGTATTGGCGCCATTCATTACCCAAAGTTTGTTTCCAATCGGTATTGGCTTTAATACCGTAACCGTAGCAAATATGAACCGCAGTTTCACATTTTAAACCTTCAAGTGCACGCTCTAGGGTTGGTACCCCCCAATCATTTACTTCATCGAAGAATACGTTAAACGCCGGTTCATCGAATTGGATAATATCCACGCCTGCTGCTTCAAGCTCTAAAGCTTCTTGGTTTAAAATTTTGGCAAATTCCCAAGCCAATTTTTCACGGCTCTTGTAGTGACCATCAAATAAAGTATCAATCATGGTCATTGGACCAGGCAACGCCCATTTAATTGGCTGATTGGTTTGGCTACGCAAGAATTTCGCATCGTCTACAAATACTGCTTGTTTACGAGAAACTTCGCCCACAACAGAAGGTACACTTGCATCATAACGATTACGAATACGCATGGTTTCACGCTTTTCGAAATCCACACCTTCAAGATGCTCAATAAATGTAGTGACGAAGTGCTGACGGGTTTGTTCACCATCACTCACGATATCAATACCAGCAGTGACTTGCTCATGTAATGAGAGTTTCAATGCATCACGTTTTGCCTCAAGAAGCTCTTCCCCTTCGAGTTTCCATGCAGACCATAGTTTTTCAGGCTCAGCTAACCAAGATGGTTTCGGTAAACTACCCGCAGTTGAAGTTGGGAGTAATAATTTCGGTGGTGTAAGTGCCATGTCTAATCTTCTTTCTCTAAATTCGTGAATCTGTATATCAATTGGGTGTTTTAAGCAGCTGTTTCGACTTCGAAATTTTCAGCCCATTCATTTAAAATGTCTTGATAAGGCTTAATGAAATTTTCTTCTGTCCATTTACCTTGTTTGACTGCTAACTCAGCACGTTCTACACGGTCATAAACAATACGAGTTAGTGAGTAGTCGCCATAGCTTAAGCTTGGTTGATACTCCACACCTGCTGGTGAATTAGTATTGTAAATTTCAGGACGGTAGATTTTTTGAAAGCTTTCCATAGTTGCAATCGCACTGATCAATTCAAAATCAGTGTAATCACGAAGTAAATCTCCAGCGAAATAGAATGCGAGTGGCGCATTACCACCTTCTGGTTTGAAATAGCGTACACGTAGGCCCATTTTGGCAAAATATTCATCGGTACGTGAATATTCATCATTTTTGTATTCCACACCTAAAATAGGATGTACATTGGATGTACAATAATAGGTTTTAGAGGTTGAAACACTTAAGCAAATTACCGGTTCTTTGTTGAATTCTGCTTTAAATACTGCTGAATTCACCAAATGTTTATACAATTTGCCATGTAGATTACCAAAATCTTCAGGTTTTTCACCCACGCCACAACCCAACTGAGGCAATACCACACTGAAGTCATAATCTCGCACATAAGATGAGAAGCTATTGCCTATCATGCCTTCAATACGTTCACCTGTTTGGTGGTCAATCACCATACTTTTCAGTGTTTCAATAAATGGGAAGGTTTGACCATTACCTTCGATATCAATTTCAGCAGAAATGATGTCGATCTCAAGTGAATAACGATCACCTTTAGGGTTATCAACTTTTGCCAAGCTATTAAAACGGTTATTGATCATCGCAAGTGTACGGCGCAGATTTTCCTGACGACTTTCACCACGAGCCAAATTAGCAAAGTTTGTAGTCAAACGTGTACTTTCTGCTGGCGTATAGTTTTCATCAAAACGGATACGTTTAATTGAACACTCAAATGCTGTACTCATGGAGATTGCCACCTAAAAATTTTATAAAAAGCTAAATTTCTGAATGGCTGTATTTAAACGTGAATAATAAAGTGAGTAAAACGATATAAATTCAGCTCAAGATGAGAATCTCTCATGTTAAAGCATATTCGCTATTTCAAAGCGATTTAGAATAGATGAGCTAACTTATCCATGCAGTTAATGTGTAGATCACTGGTATACGGATGCGATTCCATTCACTCAAATGGTGCTCAAGTGAATTTATCTCAACCTAACCTTAGAAAATATCAGCTTATTAGAGGTTTATTTATCAACTCAATCTTTAAAATATAGGGTTTAAATTTAAACCCATATAAATATGTCAAACAAACTTGAACGTCAAAAACTATCTCTCCCAGCAGGTCACGACAAACTTCTACTTCATTCCTGCTGTGCACCATGCTCGGGTGAAGTGATGGAAACCCTGATTGAATCAGGCATCGACTTTTCGATCTTTTTTTATAACCCCAATATTCACCCTGTCAAAGAATATGAAATTCGTAAAGAAGAAAATATTCGCTTTGCCGAAAAACATAACATTCCTTTTATCGACTGTGATTACGATACAGACAATTGGTTTGCACGCGCCAAAGGTATGGAAAATGAACCTGAAAAAGGCATTCGTTGTACTATGTGTTTTGACATGCGTTTTGAACGTACAGCTTTATATGCAGCTGAAAATGGCTTCAGTCTAATAAGTAGTTCGCTTGGTATTTCCCGTTGGAAAGATATGAAGCAAATCAACGACTGTGGTCATCGTTCAGCTTCACATTATGAAGGGATAACTTATTGGGATTACAACTGGCGTAAGAATGGTGGTGCTGTGCGTATGCTCGAAATCAGCAAAAAAGAGGAGTTTTACCAACAGGAATATTGTGGTTGCGTCTATTCCTTACGTGATACTAATCGTTGGCGTATGAGCCAAGGGCGTGATCGCATCAAAATAGGTGTGAAATTCTATTCAAATGCTCTGGATGATCTAGACTGATTACTTCAGTATTTAGCTATAATCTATATAAATAATTAAGCTAATGGCTAAATTTCAAAATCGTTGATCAGATTTTATAGTTCTTAACATATGAATGGTATTGTAAGTTTTTAACCACTCACGTTTAATCACGTCGAAACCTTGTAAACGCCAAAACTGCTCCGCTGCAGGTAAAAAGGGATGTGTATGCAAATACAAGGTTTCTATGCCGTGTTGCTCGGCATGTGTAAATAATAACTGACACAGTTGCGTGGCAATGCCTTGTCGACGATATTCAAGCAGCACAAAAAGTTTAACCACCTCAACGGCACCTTCAGCAATATCCAAATCAAAACGTCCGTCATAGATCCGATAAGCAATCGTTGCAATAATCCGTCCTTGATCTTTTACTGTGATAAAGCATCCTAAAGGAGTGTCTACATAGTACTGCTCAAACTGGGCAATATCTTTGGGAATACTAGTGCTATACAGTTCTGGAAATAAAAGCTGCCGTGAATCTAAAGCAAATTGAATGACAGATTGATCGGCGGATTGTAGTGTTTCAAACGTTAAATTCATTTTTACAACCAAGAATGATCAGGGATAACAATGGTTTTATCTTGAATCATGGCTTCATGAAACTCGACATCGTAGACGCTTTTTAAAAATTTCGGATCGGTGAGACGCGCTTTTGAATCAGGGCGAATCACTTCATGTTCACGCATAAAGAACAAATGATCTGCAAATAAGAAAGCCAAATTCGGGTCATGCATAATGGCGATCACAGTAAAATTCTGCCGTGACAATTGACGCAGTTTTTTCATCAAATAAGATTGATAATAGACATCCAAATGATTGGTCGGCTCATCTAATAAAATCACTTTTGGTGCTTGCACCAAAATACGGGCAATCATCACCAATTGACGCTCTCCGCCTGAAAGCTCGGTATAAGGGCGTTCTTTTAAATGTTCGATATCGAGATCAATTAAAGCCTGATCGACCATGTCCCAATCTTGTTTAGATGGACGAAATCGACTAAAAGCAGCCCGACCTGTAATCACCACATCTTTAACTAAAAATGGGAAAACCGTTTTATGGAACTGCGGTAAAAATCCAAGTAGCGCGGCCCTTTCTTTACCTTTTATGTTTTCTAAAGCTCGACCTGCATAAAGTACTTGCCCATCTGTGGTCTGTTCTAAACCTGACATCAGTTTAAATAGGGTCGATTTGCCACAACCATTGCGACCTAAAATCACCGAAAACTGATGGGCTGGAAATTCAAGCTGAATATTTTTTAACACGTGTTTATGCCCATAGGCATAGTTCAACTGTTCAATATGAATCATGCCCAAGCCGTCTTTTGTGTTTTGATTAATAATAAGAAAAATGGCGCACCGAGGAGCATGGTGAAAATGCCAATTGGAATTTCAAAGCTGAGTAAAACCCGTGAAAAATTATCAATCAGCAGTAAAAAACTACCGCCTAAAATCATGTTGGCAGGAATACTGAAGCGGTGGTCAGGACCGACCAACATGCGCACAATATGCGGCATAAATAGTCCGTATAGACTGATAATGCCTGCAGCAGCCACTGAAGTTGAGGTGCATAGCGTGACCAATATAATCAGTATAAGCTGCTCCCACTTCGGATTCACCCCCACGGCTTGTGCTTCATCAGCACCCAATGCCATCAGATTCAAGCGCCAACGCATGGCGTATAAGCCCATTAAAGCCACCGTGATCGGCACAACCGCATATTGGACTTTTTGCCACGATGCTTGATGTAAATTCCCCATGGTCCATTGCACAATCGCTTGTAATCTAAAAGGATCACTTAAATATTGAATAATGGTCAGTCCTGCTAAAAACAGACCTGAAACAATCATGCCGGATAAAATCACCATCACCAACGAAGTTTGGCTTTCATATTTTTGTCGGGCAAATATATAGGTTAATGCCACTGCACATACGCCAAAAATAAATGCTGATAAATTGGGCGATAACCAACTCAAAGATAATGCTAAAGCCGCACCAAAGGCGGCACCTGAAGAAATCCCCAGCACATAGGAATCCACTAAGGGGTTGCGGAATAAAGCTTGTAATCCATTGCCGGCTGTTGCCAAAGCAGCCCCGACCATAAAGGTCAATAAGATGCGTGGTAGGCGAATATTGAAGACAATATTTTGCATCAAGCTAAATTGTTGCGCATCAAAATATGGAGTACCCAACATCCATTGGATAAACCAAAGCGCATAATCCCCTGCGTTTAATGTTTGACTGGGTCCTAGTAACAGCGACGTAAAAATCAGCAGAATCGGCAATGGATAAAACCAAGTGTACTTCCATGAAGTATGGCTCATGACATCAACTCCTTGGCAATTTTCTGACCATAGAGCTTCTCTAAAATCTTGAGTTGCAAAGCTTCAAATGCTAAGTCTGAAGTGTCAGGATAAATGTGATGATGCAGATAAATCGCAGTCACAATAATTTTGATGGTATGAGGGTTATAGATAAATGCAGGGCTGAGATTAAACACTTTCTGTTGTTGTACTGCTTTTAGACCTTGCAATTCTTTACGCTGATAAATCAGGTTTGGGTCGGTATTCCACAGCACAATATTGTCGGGATTCCACTCAATCAACGTTTCTGGATTAACATTCGGTTGATTGGTCTCTGTCTTAACAATGTTGTAAGCCCCTGCCAATTCAATAAAATCATTGGTAATTGATTTGCGGCCTGAGGTTGAATAGATCCGCCCACCTGACCATGCGTAATACACTGATTGCTTATATTTTTGTTTTGAGGTTTTGAGTGCCACTTCTGCTAGAAGCGCATCTGAAAAATCCAGAATTTCTTTGGCACGTTGCTCAGCACCGGTGAGTTGAGCAATTTCATACAGCTCTTCTTTTACTTGCTCATAAGTGCCTGATTCCATCACATAGACTGCAATACCAAATTGTCGAAGCAATTGAATGGTTTGCGTTTGCCCACTAACTAAAATCACCAAATCCGGCTTTAACAGCATTAAGCTTTCAATATTGGTGGCATTTGAGCCTTGTGAAGGTGTGGTCAGTTGTTTATTGGCAATACGCGAATCCATTTTTGAGTAGGCATCAAATAACAAGGGCTGTAAATACACCTCGGCAGGAATCCCCACGACCTTTGCACCCTGCCCCAACATATATAGCCCGTCTAAACCTGACTCAAATAAGGATACAATGCGCTGTGCTGGCTGAACTAAGCAGACTTCGGTTTCTGAGCTATCCATCACACAACGCGATGTTGGGCTTTGTATTTTTGCTGGTATCGGTTGCTCTGTTACCGTACAACCCAACAGTACACAGTTCAGTAAAATGACAATAAATATTCGCATTAGTATTGCCACTGTACTGATAACGCTGCTTTGATCGGCTCACCAGCTTGTATCCATACATGGCTATAACTGGATAGGTAATATTCCTCGTTTAACAAATTATGAATATTCAATTGATAGCGTAAATTTGGATTTGCTTGGTAATAAGCCCCAAAGTTCAATACGGTATAGGCAGGTAAGCTGAAACCATTAGCCGTATTGGTTGGGCTGTCTCCACTCCGTTGCCCGACATAATGGAGGTTGAAATTTAGACCTGCTGCGTGTTGCGTATTTTTCCAAAGGTCATAGCTTGCAATGACATGTGCGCTATGTTTGGGTACGTTGCTCAGTGCTGAGCCTGCAGGCAACACATCATCTTTGCTGACTTTGGCATCCATATAGGCGTAGCCTGCTGACACCATCATCTGGTCATTAATACGGTGGTTGAAGTCAATTTCAAGCCCCTTGCTTTTCACTTCACCGACTGCAGCTTCAAAGTTTGGGTCAATGGCATCCGTCATCAGTACATTTTTTTTTGGTCATATCAAACAAGGCGATGCTAAGCATGCTGTGATCTTGCCATTGGTATTTCGCGCCGATTTCATAGCTTTTCGCTGTTTCAGGTGCAAACGTCTCCCCTGTGCGCCCCATGCCATTATTGATTGAAAATGCTTCGCCATAGTTGGTGTAAAAAGAGAGTGCTGGCGTAAGACGATAATTCAGACCAATTCGTGGGCTAAACTTTTGTGCTGTGCTCTCATCTTTGAACTGCGTACGATGATTGATAAAGCGCTGTTCGACACGATCTAAGCGACCGCCGAATAAAATATTCCATTGATCATTAAAAAAGACCTGATCTTGTAGATTCACAGCCATGTACTGCTGACGTTCATCCGAATCGGTATACAAAGGTAGTTCAGGGCTAAATTGCCCATAAGTGGGCTCGTAAATATTGATCCAATTGGGCTGAGCAGCCGAGTGATTGAGACGCAATTGACGTTGCATAAAGTCTAAACGCCCTGTTTCTACACCGAGTACAAATTCATGCTGAACATGACCGAGTTGCAGTTGGCCAAGTACTTCAGCTTGGAGCAAAATATCCTCAGTCTGATAATCACGATGACGACGCTGACGCTCTAGCGTTTCTAAGTCTGCTTGTAATTTGCGTGGTTCTGTCGAATAGCCCACCATCTGGGCGTCTTTATAACTGATCGCAGCATTCATCTGCCATGCGTCATTGAACTGATGCTTTAATCGAACTTGATAGAGATTGTCTTTGACGCGCATATCATCATCAGAAGGCTCACCGGTAAAGGTCTTTGGATCCATCAATAACTGGTTATTTACATCCGTGATACCACGGTCAAATGTGCCTAAATGCTGGGTAAATTCAGTATCTAAATGCACTTGGGTATTTTCAGATAATTTCCATGAGAATTGCGGTGCGACAAATAAACGTTGGCTACTGACATGATCACGGAACGACTGATTATCCTCAATGGCAACAGCCATTCGATACGCCAACGCATCGCTGATTGGCGCGGTCTGTTCAAGACTTAAACGATATTCATCTTGTGTTGTCCCACGAAGATTAAGTTCTGTTTCAGACGTCCATTTTGGTTTTTTTGTGGTGACATTCAATGCACCACCGACCTCGCCACGCCCATACAGTGAGGCACTCGGACCCTTTAAAAAATCCAGTGATTCAATATTCACCATATCTCGCGGTGCAGAAATGCCACGATTGACACTTAGCCCATTACGAATGGCATTCACCCCCATATTGGGATTACCTTGGAAACCTCGGAATGAATAATTATCCCAAAAGCCCCCACCATAATTATTTTGATGCAGTACCCCACTCACGATGCTAAGGGCTTGATCGATGCGCTGAATATCTTGCTGCTGAATGACATCTTGCGACAGATGGCTTTTATTAAACGGGATGTCCAATAGATCATGCTGAAATTTGGTAAGCGCTTGAGCGTGCAGTGTAGATTCTGAGTTTAAAGCTGTGCTGAGATAAATCGTATCTAGGGTTTTGAGCTGATCTGTAGCAAACACCTGATCACTTATACCAACCAAACTCATTAAAAAAACCACACGCGATTTCAAAAAAACTATCCTCATCTATACGCACAATATTGATGCATTTACAAATATTGAATTCAAATTGGTGCACTAAAACTAAGCATATGTTGTTCTGGCATCGCTGGATTAGTTTTGTGTACATTCTTGTATACAAGATATGAATTAGAAGCAAAAAAAATGCCAATTTTTGAAAATTGGCATTTTTTAATTTTAATAAATTATCCTAAACAGTCGAAAATATTTTATGGATAATTTTCTTCACGTCCTCAATACTATGTAAGACATGATGTTCTGCTAAATGGATCGCCCCATCAGCATCACGAGCTAAAATACATCTAAGTATTGCAGCATGATCTTGATAAGCATGCTGGATATCGAATTCACGCATGGCGCCTAGACTGAGCACAATTCGGATTTTTTCACTGATTTCATGATGAATCTTGGCGATTTGACGATTTCCTGCAGCTCTAACCAAGGCACAATGAAAATCTTCACTTTGCAGCACCAATGCTTTGGTGTTCTGGTTATAGTCCTGTTCGTCTACAAGCCATAATCGCTTTAAATTCTGTAATTCTTCAGATTGCTCATGATCCATTACGCATAAACGTTTAACAGCCTCTTTTTCCAAGATCATACGTAAATCAAAGAGCTCCTGATAAAAGGTAAAATCTAAAGGCTTAATTTCCCAACCACTGCGGAAATGCACATTCACATAGCCTTCTTGTTCAAGACGATACAGTGCTTGCCGTGTTGGGGTACGGCTAACCTCATACTTTTCAGAAAGGTCCGTTTCAGTAAAACGTTGTCCAGGTTTGAGCTTAAAGCTAAAAATATCATCCTTTATTTGTTGATAAATCACATTAGCTAAATTGCCAGTGCCTGACTTAATGGGCGTTATGCTCATCCTTAATTCTCGTTTTACATCTATGTAATAAATAAATTATAGAGTCATCATGAGAATTTAAGAATCAGTAAATGTTGATATATAGGAAAATAGATTAAATTTTGGCTTTTAGATTTATAGGATAATTTAATTTAAGCCCCAATATAACGCTAATTAATAATTGCATTTCAATAATATAAATCAAACCATACAAGAAATTGAAAAGACTTAAACTTTTCCCAAAAACCAATTTTTCCAAGAACTGGTTCCACGAACTTCAACGGGTACGGTTGCAATCAGGGTATCTTTTAAAACGTCAGTTTGTCCTACGGCTTTGGCTAATCGGGCTTTTACAGAGTGAATGCATTCACGATCTCCAAACTCACATCGATCTAATGTGGTGCCTCCGCAAGGACCATTTGCAAGTCCTTTAGGACATGTTTCAGGGCAAATATATAAAGTATCAGTCAATCTACATTGACCACAATTTTCACAGCCCACAACCATATGTTTAGACGTAAATTCGGTTTTTAACAAAGTTTTTGATGCTAGCTCGTTATTCCAAAAGGACGCTTTAAAAATAAACTTACCTATACCTTTAGAGATTTTGGACTCAAAAAGGGCTTTATGCATGACATGCAAATGATGATATTTAATCAGCTGACCTAATGTCGGTTGACGTGCATCATAAGTTAATTCTGGAACAAACTCATTTCCAGTCTTAATCTGCCAAAGAGATTTCCAGCGTGCTTCTAGTTCCTCTAAATCATCATGTTGATATTGCTCAATATAATTTTGAAGAATCTTCTGTTCTTCTGACTTTTCGCATGCTGAAAGATGAACACCATTGAAACCTAAAAGCTTACACATCAATATTTGTATGGCACACCGCTTATACGCATTTGCAGCCAATCCATTCTGTTTTTCCTGAGCCAACACTCTCAACATATAAGGTGTAATCACAATACCAGCGACTTTATTTTTGACTATAAAATTGGCCCGTGCCAAGCTCAGTGGCATAACGCAAGCCAGTATTTTTTGTTTGTAATGGTAATGTTTTAGAAAAGACTTTATCTCTTTTAAGGCATCCATGTCATACCCTAATTGGGTAATAATAAAATCTGCGCCGGCTTTAACTTTTTTATGTAATTTTAAATATTGAGCATAATGCTCAGCCTCAGTATATTTAAAGGGATTAAATGCAACACCTATATTAAAGCCACCATAATTCTTTGCGGACATCACTGCATTAATCGATTCTAAGTATCGGGTACGTTCAAATTGATCATCCCCATAACTATGCTCTTTAAGCTTATCACCAGTGATCAAAAGTAAATTTCTAATCTGAGCTGAATTAGCCTGATGAAGAAATAACTCAAAATCCTTAATATCACGACCTTTCCCTGAAAAATGCAAAACTTTATCGATTGATTTTGGATAATCCTGACTTGCTTCAAGGGGTACCATATCGTGATCCGATTGGACACGATCGGCAATGGCTACAAAGGCTGGAAAGCCCGCTATATTACGTGTTATCTGTTGGCTTTTGGTTGAGGTTAAATACTCTACTAAAATACAGAATTTTTGAAGTTCTAAGTTTTGAAAAAAATTAAGCATGTGTCTTGATTGACCGAATTTTTTAGACTGCAATCATTGTCCAAATCCAAATGAATAGAATTCATGCACTTATTCAAGGATTAACAGAATTTATTAAATTAGATGTAACCCATTTCCAAGTTATCTATTAAATTTAAATAGCTTGGGAAAAATCGGCTTTTGAACAAGATTGTAAAACAACCGTTAAATTTGATTAAATCAGGATATTCTATCTTTCAACTCTTTGTGCCCTAAAGCTCATTATAAATAATTGATGATTTAAGCTGTTACCATTTACTTACCAAAATTTAAAAATAAAAAACCACTTACGATTAATGCACGTAAGTGGTCGTTTTATTTGGTGGGCCCAGACAGACTTGAACTGTCGACCAACGGATTATGAATCTGTTAATATAAAGATTAAAAATCAAAAAGATACAACTATTAATTCAACAATATCATACAGTTATTTATTTTAAAAAGTTTACTATTCACTCTTTTTGTAGATTAATATATTGATTTTGCTTACTACTTGCTTACCAGACGCTTACTAGAATGAAACTAACAAAACCCACAATTGATAAAATTGATTGCTCAGACCAAACTAAACCAACTTTCTTTTGGGATGAAAAAACACCTGGATTTGGTGTTAAAGTTACACCTAAAAATGATAAAAGCTACATTTTCCAAGGTCGTATTGGTCTTCAAAACCGTCGTATCAAAATTGGTGACGTTGATATATGGAAATTAGATGACGCTCGTAAGTATGCACAAGAATTAGCTATTATGTGTCACAAAGGGATTGACCCATTGATCGAGCGTAAGAAAGCTTTAGCTGATAATAAAGAAATGCTAAAACAAGAGAAACGCAAGACGATTAAATTTAAAGATGTATGGTTGGAATATTTAAAAGCAAGACAATCTGATTGGCGACCAAGAAGTTATCAGGACCATATCGAATTATCTCGAGGTGGTTACGATCCTGAAAAAAATAGTGTTTATACCAGTCAACCCATTTATCAACTGTTTGAGTACAAACTTTCTGAATTAACTGCAGATGTATTTTGCGATTGGCTTGATTACAATGACTTTCGTCCAACAACATCAGCTAAAGCATACCGACTTACACGAGCTTTCCTTAATTGGTGTGAGGAACATGAACCGTACCAGGTTTGTCGGAGACCAACTTTCTTGAGAAAATGTTCCGATGAAAAAATCAAACTATACCCCTGAAATTAGAGAAAGAGCGGTTCAACTTTTGATTGAATCCGAAAAAGACTATCCATCAAATTGGGCTGCAATCACTGCTATTGCCCCTAAGATCGGTTGTACTCCTGAAACTTTACGCGTTTGGCATCAAAAATATCTCGATAAACAAAATCCAGTTAAAGTACAGCAGCTTTCAGATCAAGAACGCATTAAACAACTTGAACGTGAAAATAAAGAACTGCAACGAGCCAATGAAATTCTACGTAAAGCAGCCGCTTTTTTCGCCCAGGCGGAGCTCGACCGCCCACACAAATAATGGTGGATTTCATCCATAACAATAAAGATCTATATGGTGTTGATGCGATTTGTAGAATTTTACCGATCGCAGCCTCGACCTATTATCGAACGTTAGATCTCACTGAAAATCCGGAACATCGAGCGAAACGAGATCTACATGATTTACATCATGTTGAGAAAATCAAACGAATTTGGCGGGAAAGTCCAGGTCGGTACGGTGTTCGTAAAATTTGGCAAAAAGTTGAAACGTGAAGGCTATATCATTGCACGTTGTACAGTTGCTCGATTGATGCAAAAGCTATGTATACAAGGTGTTTGGCGTGGTAAGAACAAACAAACTACTCGTAGCCGAGATGATCAAAAGCGAGCAGATGATTTAGTAAAACGTAATTTTAAAGCCGATCACCCTAATCATTTGTGGGTTGCTGACTTCACCTATATTCAAACAAATTCAGGCTGGGTGTATACCGCATTTATTATTGATGTGTTCTCACGAGCAATTGTTGGATGGAAAGTATCGACACGCATGAATACAGATATGGTACTAGATGCATTAGAACAAGCTTTGCATGATCGAGGTATGCCTAAGAATGTGATTCATCATTCTGACAGAGGGGTTCAATATCTTTCCATTCGCTATACTAATCGTTTAGAGGCAGAAAATTTACGAGCATCAGTCGGTACAACGGGTGATTCATACGATAATGCCTTGGCTGAAACGGTGAATGGTTTATACAAAACGGAGGTGATTAAATATTTAAAAGCAGATTGGCAAGGCTTAGCTGATGTACAACTTGCAACATTAAACTGGGTGGATTGGTTCAATAAAAAGCGTGTACACAGTGCTCTCGGCTATGTATCACCTTTTGATTTTGAAGTAATGTACTATGATAAGATTAATCCATTAGGTCAGGTGGCATAACTTAAATAAAAAAGTCTCCGACAAACCCGGTACGGTTCACCAATTCAGGAAATACCAAACGCGGGATTTGTTCACTACCTTTCGTTCGCCAATCGGATGGTGAAACTGTTTACTTTCCATCAAACTTGATAGAAAACTTATACTTAAGTAATGGTATGAGTGCAGGAAACACTCTAGCTGAAGCACAAGTTCAATGTTTATCTGAAATTTTTGAACGTGCTGTAAAACGTGAAATTATTGAAGGTGAAATTACTTTACCTGATGTTCCACAAGAAATATTAGCTAAATATCCAGGTATTATTGAAGGTATCAAAGGCTTAGAAGAACAAGGCTTTCCTACTTTAGTGAAAGATGCATCTCTTGGTGGTCAATTCCCAGTCATGTGCGTTACTTTAATGAACCCACGTACTGGTGGTGTTTTTGCATCTTTTGGTGCACATCCAGACATGCAAGTTGCCATTGAACGTAGCTTAACTGAACTTATGCAAGGTCGTAGTTTTGAAGGTTTAAATGACTTACCAAAACCAACCTTCAGCACCAATGCAGTCACTGAACCCAATAATTTTGTAGAACATTTTATTGATTCAAGTGATGTTGTTTCTTGGCATTTCTTCAGTGCAAAATCTGACTATGATTTTGTTGAATAGAGTTTCTCTCATCAAGGTGACGATGCAAATATTAAAGAAGCAGATGCATTATTTGATATTCTCAAAGACATGGGTAAAGAAGTATATATGGCTGTGCATCAACACCTAGGTACAACTGCTTGCCGGATTTTAGTTCCAGATTACTCTGAAGTGTATGATGTTGAAGATCTCGTTTGGGATAACACCAATAAAGCACTCACCTTCCGTGAAGATATCTTGAATTTACATCGTTTAAGTGACGAACAGCTCCGAACTCTACTTGAACATTTAGAAGAAAGTGAACTTGATGATTACACCGATATTGTCACCCTTATTGGGATTGAATTTGATGACAATACCGTATGGGGTCAATTGACTATTTTAGAGTTAAAACTTCTCATTAATTTAGTCTTAAAAGACTTTGAAGAAGCAAAAGAGCTGGTTGAAACATTCCTACAATACAACACCAATACAGTAGAACGTGGCTTGTTCTATCAATGTATGGACGTTGTTCTTGAAGTTGTCTTAGATGATGAAATGGAACTTGACGATTCTGTTGTGAATTTCCGTCGTATGTTTGGTGATGAACGTATGGATGCTGTCTTAGGATCTGTTGATGGTACTGTACGTTTCTATGGATTAACCGAAACCACTATGAAACTTGAAGGTTTAGACCGTCATCAGCGCTTAATTGATAGTTATCAGAAACTACATCAAGCACGTGCAAAACTACTCGCACAAGCTCAATAATTTTTAGATCAAACATAAAAAAGCCTTAGAAAATTCTAAGGCTTTTTTAATTACTAAAAATATTTAAGCACTTTTCATGTGACCTGTTTCTTCAAAATTAGCATGCCAAGACAATGCTTCTTCTAAAAGATGTGGCGTATGCCCACCGCGCTCACAAGCTCGCTCAAAGTAGCTGAGTAACTCTTCCTTATAATCTGGATGTGCGCAAATCTCAATAATTTTCAGTGCACGTTCACGAGGTGCTAAACCACGTAAATCTGCTAAACCTTGTTCTGTCACCAAAACATCGACATCATGATCGGTATGGTCTGTATGACTCACCATTGGCACTACAGATGAAATCGCACCACCTTTCGCAATCGATTTCGTTACAAAAATAGCAATATGTGCATGACGAGTGAAATCACCTGAACCACCAATACCATTCATCATTTTTGTTCCAGTCACATGTGTTGAATTTACATTCCCGTAAATATCAAACTCTAATGCTGTATTGATGGCAATAATGCCTAAACGACGAATAATTTCAGGGTTATTTGAAATTTCTTGTGGGCGCAACACAATTTTATCTTTGTACTGATCAAAGTTTTTCATCACATGTGCAAAACATGGATCTGACAATGTCATTGAACAACCTGAAGCAAACTTCATTTTTCCAGAATCTAACAATTGGAAAGCACAGTCTTGTAATACTTCAGAATACATTTCTAAATCATGAAAATTAGAATGTTCAAAACCAGAGAATACGGCGTTTGCAATAGACCCCACACCCGATTGTAATGGTCCTAAATTTTCAGGCAAACGTCCTGCTGCAACTTCCCCTTCAAAAAAGTGGATTAAATGCTTGGCAATTGAAAGTGTTTCAGCATCTGGTTCATCCATACTAAATGAGGTATCTGGGATTTCATTGATCACAATTGCAGATATTTTCTCTGGGCTCACACAAATACCAGCAGTACCAATACGATCACCAACATGTGTTAATGGTATTGGGCCACGATTTGGACGAGCTTTAGGCACATAAATATCATGTACCCCTTCTAAAATAGGATTAATAGTGGTGTCAATTTCAATAATGACATGATCTGCCATTTCAATGAAGTTTGCAGAATTACCACATGATCCTGTCGGAATAATTTGACCATCTTCTGTAATTGCAGTTGCAGCAATAATAGCAACATTAGTTTTTGGCAAATTATGATGGCGAATGTTATCTGCCATTTCAGATAAATGCTGGTCAATATACATGACTTCACCAGCATTAATCGATTTTCTTAAGCCTGGATCTGCCTGATAGGGATAACGTCGTGCAATAGCATGAGCATCATTTAAACGACCATCAATACGATTACCTAAGCTTGCACCTGTTGCAATTGTAATACGTAAAGGATGTGTTACTGCATGATCTGCTAAAGCAAGTGGTACCACTTTTGCTTCACCTGCACCACCAAAACCACTTAAGCCAACTACAGCACCATCTTGAATTAATTCAATTGCTTGTTCTGCGGTCATAACTTTATCATGCAAAGCATGCAAACGAATGCGATCTAAACCGTTCATCATAAAAATCTCAAAAGAAAATTGCGAAGTGTATTAAATAAGTTCAACTGCTATTGCAGTTGCTTCACCACCACCAATACACAGTGCTGCAATTCCTTTTTTGCCACCTGTACGTTTTAATGCATGAATTAAAGTCACAATAATACGTGAACCAGATGAACCGAGTGGATGCCCCAAAGAACACGCGCCACCGTGAATATTGACTTTGGCTTCATCTAAATCAAATGCATCGATTGCTGCCATGGTCACCATAGCAAAAGCTTCATTGACTTCCCAAAGATCAATCTCTTGAGCTGTCCAGCCTGCTTTTTTCAAGACTTTTTCAACCGCACCCACAGGTGCAATAGTAAATTCTGAAGGATGTTGTGAGTGAGTAGCATAAGCAACAATATTGGCTAATGGTTTTAACCCACGAGCCGTTGCTATTTCATCTGAAGTAATGACCAATGCAGATGCACCATCTGAAATTGAACTGGCATTTGCAGCAGTAATGGTGCCATCTTTTTTAAATGCAGGACGTAGCGTTGGAATCTTTTCTGGTTTTGCATTTAGTGGTTGTTCATCTGTATCTACAACAACATCACCTTTACGGCTAGTTACTGTCACAGGGACAATTTCATCTTTAAAGAAACCACTGTGAATAGCCGTTACTGCTTTATTTAATGACTGAATGGCAAAAGCATCTTGTTGTTCACGGGTATAGCCTTTTTGATCTGCCATATCCTGTGCCAATATTCCCATAGAAAGACCTGTTTCAGCATCTTCTAAACCTTCTTGGAACATGTGATCTGTAATTTTGCCATGTCCCATACGGTAGCCTGAACGTGCCTTATCTAAGATATAAGGCGCATTCGACATAGATTCCATACCACCAGCAACTACAATTTCTGCAGAACCTGCTTTAATTGCATCAGCAGCTTGCATTACTGCTTTCATGCCAGAACCACAAATTTTATTAATGGTGGTTGCACCAGTTGAATCGGGTAACCCAGCTTGACGCATTGCTTGACGTGCAGGTCCTTGCTTTAAACCAGCTGGCAACACACAACCAAAAATCACTTCATCAATATCGCTTGCTTGTAATTTTGCACGCTCTACAACTGCTTTAATTGCCGTTGCACCTAAAGTGGGTGCGCTACAAGATGAAAGAGAACCTTGAAAACCACCCATTGCTGTACGTACAGCATCTACAATAACAATCATTTATTTTTTCATCCTATTTTTACATTTTGTATACCCAAAGAAGCATATGGACTTCTTCGGGTTTTTACATCAAATTTTACATTTTTTACAGCGACTTATGCCTGAGCAGTGAAATATTCTTCAGGCAATTGCATAACTAATTCAGCACCAGCATGAATACGTTGTGTACGTGCAGCTAAGTCTGGCAGTACTTTTGCTGCAAAATACTGTGCTAGAACTAATTTATTTTGGAAGAATACTTCGGTTTTTTGCTGTGCAGCTTGACTAATACGGGCATACATATAGGTAAAGCTCAGTAAACCGACTGCATGTAAATAATCCACAGCAACTGAATTACTAAAATCAGAATTGAGTTTAGATTGCTCAACAATAAAGGTGGTGAGTGCTTCAAGTTCATCACATAATTTTTGAGTGGTTGCTTTAATACTCAATTGATCATCTAAAGTCGTCACAAACTCACGAATTTCAGCAATATACTCTGCAATAAATGCGCCCGCACATTTTGTAGTTTTACGACCAATTAAATCAATAGCCTGCACACCATTGGTGCCTTCATAAATTTGTGCGATGCGTAAATCACGAATACATTGTTCCATACCCCATTCACGAATATATCCATGCCCACCAAAGCACATTTGAGCTTCTAGCGTAGCTTGCAATGCTGTATCTGTTAAATAGGCTTTGGCAATTGGCGTCAATAACGCAACACGGTCATTGGCTTTACGAACAGCTTCTGCATCTGTTGAGTACTTTGTAATATCTAGTTGTTGACCTACATATACGGCAAATGCACGTGACGCTTCATTATTAGCACGTACATTCAATAACATACGGCGTACATCACCATGTACTAAAATTGAATCTGCTGGCTTTTCAGGAGATTTCGCACCTGTAGTTGCACGGCCTTGTAAACGATCTGTCGCATATTGTGCTGCATTTTGATATGCATATTCAGATGCACCAATACCTTGAATTCCCATAGACAAACGTTCATAGTTCATCATGACAAACATACCTGCTAAGCCTTCATTTTCTTTGCCAACCATGAAGCCTTTCGCACCATCAAAATTCATGACACAAGTTGATGAACCTTTAATCCCCATTTTATGTTCAATTGAACCTGCAGCCACCGCATTACGTTCGCCCAAAGAACCATCCGCATTGACTAAAAATTTAGGCACAATAAATAATGAAATACCGCGTGAACCCGCTGGTGCATTTGGTGTTTTTGCCAGTACAAGATGAATAATGTTGTCACATAAATCATGCTCACCACTGGTAATGAAAATTTTAGTTCCAGTAATGTTATAAGAACCATCTTCATTCGGTTCAGCTTTGGTTTTAATAATACCTAAATCTGTTCCTGAGTGTGGTTCAGTTAAACACATGGTACCTGACCACTCACCCGTATACATTTTAGGTAAATAGGTTTCTTTTTGCTCTTGAGATGCACGGTCATTAATGGCCATACCCGCACCAACGGTAAGGAGTGGATATAACATAAATGATGGATTTGTACTCCAAATCATTTCATCAGCAAGGACCGTCAGCATTTTAGGCATGCCTTGGCCACCCCATTCTTCATTTGCACCTAAACCAATCCAACCACCACGTGCAAATTGATTAAAAGCTTCTTTAAAGCCTGCGGGTGTTGTTACCACACCATTATTAAATTCTGCACCACCAGATTCATCTGCTGAACGATTTAAATCTAAAATGACATTTTTAGAAAATTTAGCCATTTCTTCTAGAATGGCATTGGCTGTTGCCATATCTAAATGAGCTAAATTTTCATTACTTTGCCAGAACTCTTCTGCTTTAAACACATCGTTTAAAATAAAGTCCATATCTTTCAGTGGTGCATTATAAATTGGCATGGTGTTTTCCTTTCCCTACTTTGTAGTCAAGTGATATTTCATACTTTAACGATCAAAGTGCTTTTTTAAAGTTGTATGTTTCCACGCAAAACCATTGAAATGTTTTTACGGAATGATTGAAATTTGTGAGATAAATGACAGTAATAATCAATATTACTGAGGGATTACATCTTAAGCACAACAAAAATTGTGAAGACTGTAATACTTACTGTGAATAGTATTTGGGTAGATCAGAATGAATAGAATTCAATAAAAATTTAAGAATATAAGAAGTGCAGCTATACATAATAAAACCTAATAACAAGATTTGTTTAGTCGCTATATCTATATGACTACTTTTACAGTTTCAAATAAACATATCTATTGTTGTTCGAACACAAAAACAATAAATTAAAAATTATAAAAATGGAATTTTATTTCCCAAAACTGACCTCCTCAGTTCAACTTTCTTGACAAGCCATATTTCACATGAAAAGAATAATTATTATTCAACTATTATATTCCAACACTTTTCTCGTTCATTTAGGTGTATATTCTATACAATAGTGGAATAGGAAATTCCATTTGAATCAGTTAGATTGATGATGCAGTTTTGATGTTTATGGAACAAAAATTATGAGTTCAATACGCCAACAAAATTTTCTATTACGTAAAGAGAAAATTTTAGCGATGGCTGAAATTCTATTGTTAGAAAACAACCAAGACATCACCTTAGGTGAACTTGCATTAGAATTAGATATTGCGAAAGGGACTATTTATAAACATTTCAAAAGTAAAAATCAGCTGTATTTAGAACTCATTATTTTAAATGAACAGCGCTTATTAGAGATTTCAAAGAAATATAACCATGACATGAAAACTTATGTTTCTCAATATATGCTCTATAATATGCTCAACTCAAACAGAACCATTTTACTGCATGTCATTGAAGAAAAGTTAACCAACAATGAACGCAAATTAAAAGACTTGTTTGACGTACTCTATCAGGTGAGAGAAGAACGAATCATTAAAATTAAAGACATGACCGGTGCTTATTTACAGGCTTTAGAAAGCGCAATGTCAATTCGTGATTATTTGTCTTATATTTGGACCGTCACTTACGGTGCTTCATTATTATTGAATTCAAGTCATTATCAAAAAGCCATAGGCTCACGTGAAAGATTAATAAAACTATACATTAACCAAGCACTCATGACTCCAGATAAAATTACCTCTGTTGAATAATGCATTCAGAAATATCTTCATTCCCTAGACTTCAATCAATATATATTCTAAAAAAAAACATCACTTCAATAAGTGAACCGTACCGGGTTTGTCGGAGACTTTTTTATTTAAGTTAGGCCACCTGACCTAACGGGTTAATCTTATCATAGTACATTGCTTCAAACTCAAAATGCGACACATAACCCAATGCACTGTGTACACGCTTTTTTATTGAACCAATCTACCCAGTTTAGTGTCGCAAGTTGTACATCAGCTAAGCCTTGCCAATCTGCTTTTAAATATTTAATCACCTCCGTTTTGTATAAACCATTCACCGTTTCAGCCAAGGCATTATCGTATGAATCACCCGTTGTACCGACTGATGCTCGTAAATTTTCTGCCTCTAAACGATTAGTATAGCGAATGGAAAGATATTGAACCCCTCTGTCAGAATGATGAATCACATTCTTAGGCATACCTCGATCATGCAAAGCTTGTTCTAATGCATCTAGTACCATATCTGTATTCATGCGTGTCGATACTTTCCATCCAACAATTGCTCGTGAGAACACATCAACAATAAATGCGGTATACACCCAGCCTGAATTTGTTTAAATATAGGGGTGAGTAGACCAAGGGAATTTCACCCTTAGCCCCTCGCAGAACCGGACGTGAACCTCTCAGCTCATCCGGCTCCCATTATCCAACCGATGGTAAACATCCCATTTTCCAGTGCACAAAGGCATTTGGAAAATCACGCGCAAGTCGCCCTAAGGCATATCTAGCCCGTCTTTTATGACGGGCCAAGTTTTTATACTTACGCCTCATCCAGCGTATAAGATAAGCATTCATGTGTTGCCAGATCGCTGACATTGCTGAACCATGGAATCGACCATAGTATTGCTGCCAACCTTGAAGAATTGGATTGAATATTGCAGATAAATCACTTAATTCGCGATTACACATCAGATGTAGATGCCATTTCCGAATAGTCTGTCGCATTGTTTTAAGTGCATCACGACTGACTGCAGGAGAGAAATTTACATAAACTCTTTTATACTTGTCCACAGCCTTACGGGGCCTAAACGTGTACCCGAGAAAAGTAAATTGAACATCGGGATATGCTTTACGACGATTAATATCTTGGCAATAAACAATCTTTGTCTTGTCTGGATGCAATTCGAGTCCACATTCACGAAATCGTGCATCGATCTTTTGTAAAACAAGTTTGGCTTGAGATAAACTCCGACAATGAATTACGCCATCATCTGCATAACGGCTGAACCGTACACTTTGAAGATGTTTCGTAATCCACATATCAAAAGCATAATGCATAAATAAATTCGCCAATAAAGGACTCACAACACCACCTTGTGGTGTGCCGCGATTCCTTTCTAAAAGATGGCCATTTATGTGTTGCATTGGTGCTTTTAACCAACGTTGCACATATAAAAGAATCCATGGAATTTCACAGTGTTTCTTGAGTGCACGCATGAGTAAATCATGGTCGATGTTATCAAAGAGACCTTTGATATCAAATTCCACAACCCAGTCATAATCCCAACTTCGTCTCCTCACTATCGCAATTGCATCATGGGCAGAACGCCCCGGACGATATCCATATGAGTTTGGATGAAATAATGGATCAATTTTCGGCTCTAATAAGAGCTTAACTGCTGTTTGCGCGACTCGATCTGCAACTGTTGGAATACCTAGTATACGCACGCCACCTGACTTCTTTGGAATCGGAACAGCCTTAACTGGCGGTGGAAAATAACTGCCAGAACAAAGTCGATTCCATAGTTTGTATAGGTTGTTCTTTAAATGCTTTTCGAATTGCTCAATAGATTCATGATCAACGCCTGGAGCGCCACCATTCTCTTTGACTTTCTTAAATGCCTCCCAGATTAACGCTTTAGGAATGTTAAATGGTTTGGTCATAAAGTTTTGCTCCTCCTGCTTGCACAGTTGACAAATCCGTAGACCTGGATAATGCAACCCCTTCGCTCCATTACCATTACAGTAACTTCAACACTACTACGAGTTGCTCCGCCCCTTGGTGACGCATTGCTATTATCAGCCTTGCCTTTTGAGCTTGTGCCTTTCGCTTGACATCGCCACCGAAGGTTCCCGCAGTTCAACGTAAGAGCCTGAATTAGGATCGCGCTGCCTCTACGCCGGACACCGAATGGCCCGTAAGCAGGTAACGGCCAAACTAATCGCGGGGTAACTTCCATCCCCGGTTTTGATGTCATTTGAGTACTTTCGACACTTGAACGGCAGTTCACTGTTGTTCGCCTTCCTAATTCTTACCTGACATCTCTACGATGCCTTTTCCATAACGCTCACGACCGGGACTTTTGATCCAAGCCGCTTATGGTGGTTTGCTACCTGCTCCTGCAAGCCGATAGCGAGGGGCCATACCCTCATCTCTTACGCCGCTTGCTGCGGCACACTGAAGTCAGCAACCCACAAATGATTAGGGTGATCGGCTTTAAAATTACGTTTTACTAAATCATCTGCTCGCTTTTGATCATCTCGGCTACGGGTAGTTTGTTTATTCTTACCACGCCAAACACCTTGTATACCTAGCTTTTGCATCAATCGAGCAACTGTACAACATGCAATAACATAGCCTTCACGTTTCAATTGTTGCCAGACCTTACGCACACCATATCGACCTGAACTTTCCTGCCAAATTCGTTTAATTTGTTCAGCATGATGTAAATCATGTAAATCCCGTTTCGCTCGATGTTCTGGATTTTCAGTGAGATCTAACGTTCGATAATAGGTCGAAGCTGCGATCGGTAAAATCCTGCAAATCGCCTCAACACCATATAACGCCTTATTGTTATGGATGAAATCCACCATTATTTGTATGGGCGGTCGAGCTCCGCCTGGGCGAAAAAAGCGGCTGCTTTACGTAGAATTTCATTGGCTCGTTGCAGATCTTTATTTTCACGTTTAAGTTGTTTAATGCGTTCTTGATCTGAAAGTTGCTGTACTTTAACTGGATTTTGTTTATCGAGATATTTTTGATGCCAAACGCGTAAAGTTTCAGGAGTACAACCAATCTTAGTTGCAATAGCCGTGATCGCAGCCCAATTAGATGGATAGTCTTTTTTAGATTCAATCAATAATTGAACCGCTCTTTCTCTGATTTCAGGGGTATATTTTACCTTTTTCATCGGGACATTCTCTCAAGAAAGTTGGTTTCCGACAAACCCGGTACGGTTCATTATTAAACAATATCTGATCAGTTTTTTTAGCAAATCGAACCTTACAATCACTATAGGCCATTCCCTTTTAAGGGATGGCCCAACCTTCAAATAAACTATTTAAGCAACTAGCTTAGCCTCAACAATTATTTTATCGACATGATTAGCCCACCACCTCATCAATTTAACTCTATCACCTAAATGTGTTGCTTTATCATAGACAGCCTTTACACCTCTTTTTTTATGCGCCAAACAAGCTTCGATAACCTGATCATGAGAACTAAACTGTTCATTCAAAGCTATCGCTGCAATATGTCGGAAGCCATGAGGACTCTGCTTTCCTCTATATCCAAGATTCTTTAAAGCATTATTCAGTGTTGCTTCACTCATGGGCTTTGTTAGGCTATCGCGACTACAAAACAAGTAATCCGATGGCGTTCTTATTTCTTTAAGTTGTAATAATAGATCAATCGCTTGCTGTGGTAATGGTACAACGTGTCTAATACCACATTTCATTGTGTGAGCAGGTTTAATCCAAAGTTTTCTTTCGAAATCAAAATCTTCCCATTTTGCGTAACGAAGTTCTTGAGGTCGAGGAAAAAGTAAAACTAATAATTAAAGAGCAATAGCAGTATGCTGATTGCTATAACTTCTAATCGATTGAACAAGCTTTGGTAGTTCAGTCAATTTCACATGCTTCATATTCCCCTTGCTTCCTCTATCAAGATATTTAAGAATGCCATCTAAAGGGTTTGAGCCAATTTGGCCACGGAATTTTGCAAGATCATAAGCATTACGACAATGTGAAACTAACTTCCGTACTCGATTGAAAATTTCTTCTTGTCTAATCAACTCCTGAAAAAAGTTTAACCACTTTTCTGATGAAATCTTTGTAAAATCACTATTCCCGAATAATGATAAAACCCTTCTTTCAAAAGATTGTGTCTCCTTTCTTAAAGTTTTCTCACACCAAGTAGTTTTTTTGGTATCCAGCCAATCGTATATCAAGGTTTTAAATGTTAAATGATTGTTTTGAACTCGTTCTAATTCAATTTCTCTTTTTGTTAGTACTTTTTCATTTTGCTTTAACTTAAGAAAAATAGTTAATGCTTCATGTTTTGCTTCTGCTAGTGTAAGGTCTGGATATCCACCTATGCTATGCCATTTCCACTTACCTTCACCATCTTTAAAACGTACTTGCCAAGTCTTTTTCCCTTTTGGAGAAACACGGAAGTACAACCCTGTATCACACGCGATTCGATACTCTTTTGATTCAGGTTCTAAATTATGGAGGTGAGTATCTTTTATTTGTTTAGTCCCATTTAAGTCACTTCTTCTCATTTCTAAATACCTCATGTATCCGAGTAATGAATACAGGGTATCGGATACAAGATCGGATACACAATAGGCTAAATTATAGCCAAACATCACCGTACATAGCCGTATAAAAAAAGACATAAAAAAACCCATGAACCTTTTAAATTCATGGGTTTAGTAGTAATAACAGAACAAAACTGAGCATATCATTACAAAAAACTGGTGGGCCCAGACAGACTTGAACTGTCGACCAACGGATTATGAGTCCGCTGCTCTAACCAACTGAGCTATAGGCCCTATAAATACTGATTTCTCAAGTATTTTCGAATCAGAATACTAGCCAATATCAAATTCAAAAACAAGGTTTTTCATTTTTTTATCTTCAGCTTGACCAAAATTTATTCATCGCAGTTTGCAAATCACGTAGGATCTTAATCATCTATAGAATTTCAGTCACAAATATGTGAAAAATTATGAATTTTCGGTAAGCGTCGAGGATGTATAGTTTGCAGAGAAAATCTAAATTAGTAGTCAACTTTTCTATAATTTATCACTAAAGGGATTGAATTTTTTAAAATGAAGTAAGAAACTCTGCCATATAAAATTCAAATATCTCTGTGAATCATGAAAAAACACATTGCCGAAATGGCATTTAAACTTGCTGGAGTCAAATATCATGTTGAACCGAATGTGCTTGGTGATAAACAAGTCATTATCGGTTTTGAACATACCACGATGATGGATGCTGTACTCTCAATCGCACTGTTTCAAATCCATGATATCCCGATTCACACACTAATTAAAAAAGAACTATTCAAAGGACCTTTTAAGCCAATTCTAGAAGGGGTTGGCGGTATTCCAGTTGACCGTCACTCAAATAAAGATATCGTGGCGCAAATGGTTGAACTCTTCAACTCCAATGACAAATTTAATCTCGTGATTGCGCCTGAAGCGACTCGTGCGAAAAATGGTGAACAACGTAAACCGATCCGCACCGGTTTTTGGCATATCGCAAAAGCCGCAAACGTCCCTATCGTTTTCTTGTTTGTAAACCCAAAAACCAAACAAGGCGGAATTTTTGGCAAAATCATGCCATCAGAGTTGGATCATGATTTGAAGTTGATTCAGGAACTTTATAAAGTACATACAGGTTTAGACATTATTATTCCTGAACCGAAGAATAAAGCCTGAACTTGATCAATTGCTAAAATAAGGGTCTTTATTAAAAAAAAGCCCTTATGGTAGAATTTCGCAGATTTGATTAGGCATAAGGCCAATCTACAAGGAGCATATTTCGCATGGCGGGTCATTCCAAGTGGGCCAATATTAAGCATCGTAAAGCTAAACAAGATGCTAGTCGTGGTAAAGTTTTCACAAAATATATTCGTGAAATTGTTACAGCTGCAAAACTCGGTGGTCCTGATGCAGCAAGCAACCCACGTCTTCGTGCAGTTGTTGAAAAAGCATTGTCCGTTAACATGACTCGTGATGTCATCAATCGTGCCATTCAGCGTGGTGCTGGTGGTGAAGACAATGATGATTTAAAAGAAGTCACATACGAAGGTTATGGTGTTGGTGGTGTAGCCGTTATTGTTGAGACAATGACTGATAACTTAAACCGTACCGTACCAGATGTTCGTCACTGCTTCTCTAAAACAGATGGTAACTTAGGTACTAACGGCTCTGTTGCTTTCCTTTTCACTAAACGTGGCGAAATTACTTTTGAAGATGTTTCTTTAGAAGACCAAATTATGGACGTTGCGTTGGAAGCTGGTGCAGAAGACATTGAAGTGACAGAAGATGAAATTCTTGTGATCACCACACCAGAGTCTTTTGGTACAGTGCAAGATGCTTTAGCGGCTGCAGGTTTAAAATCTGACAATGCAGAAGTGGTGATGAACCCTTCAACTAAAGCAGAAATCACAGATATCGATCAAGCGAAAAAAATCATGAAAATGATTGATATGCTTGAAGATTTAGATGATGTACAAAACGTATATACCAACGTTGAGTTCTCTGAAGAAGTTTTAGCGCAATTGGATGCTTAATCCATATTCAGAATTAGAAAACGCACCTTCTGGTGCGTTTTTTTAATTGAAAGGCGTCTTTTTTTGCAAGCTTGAATTATGCTTTACTCAATAAACCATGACAGTTAAATACATCATATTCTTTAATGACAAAGCTTGAATGCAATGCCACGACATGATCAATTTTACCAATGCGCTGTAACAAAATCTGGCTATAATTTTCCATATCACGAGCAACAACTTCTATAATAAAATCAGCAGATTGCCCTGTGACTAAAAAAGCATTGATCACTTCAGGAATACTTTTAAGTTCATCTAAAAATTTTGCAAAAGTATCTGAGTCATGCTTACTCAATGATACTTGTAACAACACATGTAAATTAAACCCCAATTTTTGATAGTTAATATCACGCTTTAAATTCGTCATGATATTGGTTTCGATGAGATGTTTAATACGACGGTGCACTGAACTTACAGACAGGTTAATACGCTCCGAAAGCTCGTTCAGATTCAAATCTTCATGCGTAAGAATTTCTAAAATTTGTTTATCGTAACGATCTAATTCCATCTTCTTCTCAATATTTTCATGGCACAAAATGATTATGCGTTATTTTTTCGAAAATATCGATTCAAATGAAAATAAATTAACTAATCAGACAACATAACAGAAAATATGTCTGTTATATCCCGCGCCAATCTACCCGCGCATTTCGTTCATTGGCATAAATACGTTTAACATATTGTCCTATCGGCAAATCAAGCAATTGATTTTGATAATCCTCAAATTCAGATGAAACTGGCTGATGATATTCTCTTTCCCAAGGTGTACCAGAGATCTCAAGTAGTGGAGCAAGCATTGAACAAACGGCAATATCTGCTAAACCTAAACGATCTCCTACCAAATATCGAGCTTGATTGTGAATTAATTGATCATTTAACTGCATAATAATTTCATGCATATTTTCTTTAGCAAGCGCAACTTGTTCATCATCGAGTTGGTAGCTGGTTGAAACTAAAGTTTTGATAAGTGGCTTACTGATCTTTTGAAATTTTCTCAGATACCCTTTTTCACCAATCATGATTTCTAGCGGCTCATCGCTTTCAGATAAAGCTTGAGCAAGCCCCCAGCGCCTCACTGATACACCCAATTGATTACTCAGGTCATTAATTTCAAGTGCTTTTTTTCTTAACTTTAAATCTGATCTGAGCAATGAATGCTCTGGATAAACATCATCCAAATACAGGGCAATTTGGGTTGAATCTGCAATCCACTTTTCTTTATCACGTAATATCGGCAGAGAGTTTTGACCTGTTTTTAATTTTGCGAATGCACGATGTACGCCCGGAATGATATTTTGAGCAACATAATCCAATTCCTTATGATCAAGTAACCAGCGAGCTTTTTCACAAAAGTGAGATAAAGGAAACTGGTAAAGGATGCGCATAAAATCTCCGAAATCTTGATCAATCATAGGATTTATTGTTTTGCTTACTTTATGCAACCCTATGCCAAAACACAATGTGATAATGCATCAATTGCAACTTAAATTGTTATTTTTGGAAATATGAATCCGTTAAATTATAAATGTTTAGCAAATCTTTATCATTTTTATTGCAATGTCTAAATGAATCCATCGTGTTTAGAGCACTATGATTTATTAAAATTCATTATCAATCAATAGTTTAAATTTTCTAATATTTTTCAATCGATATCTATATTTGTCTTAAGCATTTTTTTTGAATAGTTCAACGAAAACCAGCATTTAAAAAAAATATTGTATGGGCGTAGCGTATATCTCCTCAAAGAGGAATTGATCTATGTCTCGTTTAATTACTGAAAATGTTCATATTATTGAAAATGATCAAGACGCCATTCATGCAGCCTATCATGTTGCTGATTATGCGCTCGAAGGTCGCAATCACCGTGACCAACAACGAGCTTTACCATTTGCAGAAATTGAATTATTCAGCCAAAAAGGTTTAGGAGGCTTGCGCATCCCCTACGTCTATGGCGGTGCTGAAGTCTCTCATCGTACCCTCGCCCAAGTATTTCGTATTCTAAATAAAGCGGATTCAAGTTTAGGGCAAATTCCACAAAATCAAATTGCATTGCTCAATATGATCAACATCATGGGAAGCCATGAACAAAAGCAATTTATTTTTAATGAAATTTTAAAAGGTAAGCGTCTTGCCAATGGGGGGCCAGAACGTCATACCAAAGATACCAAGACTTTAGACACACACCTTGTTTTGGAGGATGGGAAATATCGAGTTTCAGGAAAAAAATTCTATTCTACAGGCAGTTCATTTGCACATTGGTTAGCCATCAAAGCCATACACCCTGAAGGTCACGTGGTTTTAGTTTTAGTGAATCGTGAATCCAGTGGTGTCGAAGTGATCAATGACTGGGATGGATTTGGTCAACGTACCACTTCAAGTGGCACAGTGATTTTAGATCAAGTTAAAGTTGATCCATTACTGATTTTTGATGAAAGAAAATTATTAGTCGTCCCTAATTTTAGAGGTGCTTTTTCACAGCTGATGCAAGTGGCTATCGATGTTGGTATTGCTGAAGCAGCGTTTAAGGACATGTTGTTTGCGATCCGTAAAGCACGCCCAATTGTGGATGCACAAGTTGAACGTGCCAGTGATGAGCATTTCACCTTACAAGAAGTTGGCAAAGCTAATGTTTTGTTAAATGCCGCCATTCTTTTGCTCGATGAAGCAGCTGATTATTTAGATTCACTCAGTTTAGTTGAACAACTCTCTGATGAACATATTGCTGAAGCTTCGATCAAAGTTGCTGAAGCTAAAGTCTATGCCAATGATGCTGCACTGCATATCTCAGAAAAGTTGATTGAGCTCGGAGGAAGTCGCGCCAGCCTCAATGTTCATAATTTTGATCAACACTGGCGAAATGCACGTGTACATACCCTTCATGATCCCATTCGCTGGAAACTTCACGCGCTGGGTTCGTATTACTTAAACCATACTTTTCCTGCACGTCATGCCTGGATTTGAGGAGTCATCATGTCATCTTTACAAGCTTTAGAGATCCAAAAATCAGGCAGTTATAGACCAGCGCATATTATTCGCTCTGATGAAGAAGCATTAAAAGTCGCACACGAACTTGCAGAAAAGTTTAAGCACCGTGCATCTGAACGAGATTTAAATCGTGAACTTCCTCATGAAGAAATCGAAGCCTACAGTCAATCTGGCTTGTGGGCCATTACAGTACCTCAACAATATGGCGGTGCCGATGTTTCTATTCATACACTGACAAAAATCATCGCATTAATGAGTGGTGTTGATGGCTCTATCGGACAAATTCCACAAAATCATTTCTATGCACTTGAAATTTTGAGGAATACTGGGTCTGAGGCTCAAAAAAGACGTTTATTTACTGAAGTTTTACAAGGTGCTCGCTTTGGAAATGCCTTGGCTGAGTTTAAAACTAAAAATGCAGCACAACGCCATACCTCTTTAAGGCAAGTCGAAAATGGTTATGTCCTCAATGGAGAAAAATTTTATTGCACTGGCAGTCTATTCGCTCACCGTATTCCAACCCTTGCTAGTGATGAACAAGAGCGCCAGTTTCTGGTCTTTGTTCCACGTGATAGCGAAGGCTTAAGCCTAATAGATGACTGGAGTGGATTTGGACAACGAACCACAGGCAGTGGGACTGTTAAATTTGAAAATGTACAGATTGACCCTGAGGATGTAGTTCCTTTTGATTTGGCATATACAACTGTCACAATTTCAGGTCCATTTGCACAAATTATTCATGCCTCAATTGAAACAGGCATTGCTCGAGCTGCTTTTGAAGAAACATTAATACGCGTTCGTCAAGCACGCCCTTGGATAGATGCAAAAGTTGAACATGCCACTCAAGACCCTTTGACACTGTACGAAATTGGTCGAATTGCAACAGACGTCAAGGCCACTGAGTTACTACTTAAACAAGCAGCGCAAGCGGTTCAAGACGCCAAAGTCGCCCCTTCAGAACATTCAGTTGCACATGCTTCTATTCAAGTGGCTAAAGCACGTGCTCACAGTACCGAAACTGCACTAAAAGTCTCGTCAAAACTAATTGAACTGGCTGGTAGCCGTGGAAGTCAACGACAAGATAATCTTGATCGATACTGGAGAAATGCACGCGTTCATACCTTGCATGATCCAGCGCGTTGGAAATATTTCTTCATAGCCAATTATGTTTTAAACGGCGTATTCCCCCCAAGACGAGGTACGCTTTAATGACAAAAAATAAATCGAATCCTCAAAAAAAGATCCTGTTCAATGCATTTGATATGAATTGTGTAGGTCATATTAATCATGGACTTTGGACACATCCACGTGATCAATCATACCGATTTAATGAATTAAGTTATTGGACAGAACTCGCTCAAACTTTAGAGAAAGGTCTTTTCGATGGATTGTTCATTGCCGATATTACTGGCGTTTACGATGTCTATCAAAATGGCATTGATCTAACCTTGAAAGAATCAATTCAACTGCCAAGCCATGATCCAAGCACGCTGGTGTCTGCAATGGCAGCCGTCACGCAGCATTTGGGTTTCGGTATTACAGTGAACTTAAGTTATGAATCTCCTTATCAATTTGCTCGTCGCTTCGCGAGTCTGGATCACCTGACCCAAGGACGTTTAGGATGGAATATCGTCACTGGCTATTTGGATAGTGCAGCGCGATTATTCGGTCAGCAAGGACTGAAAGATCACGATTTACGTTATGAACAAGCTGAAGAATTTTTAGAACTCTGCTACAAATTTTGGGAAGGCTCTTGGGAAAATGATGCCGTCATCCAAGATAAGCTCAATCGCATTTTTACCGATCCGACTAAAGTACATGCGATCCACCATCAAGGAAAGTTCTATAACAGTCACGGCGTCTTCCAAGTCTCGCCTTCAGTACAACGAACACCTGTTCTATATCAAGCGGGAGCATCACCTAAAGGACTACAGTTTGCCACTCGGCATGCAGAAGCCATGTTTATTGGTGGAGATACCGCTGAAAAAATTGCATCGCAAACACAAAAGATTCGCCAATTAGCCCATTCACAAGGTCGTGATGGTACAGCAATTAAATTATTTGCGGGTATCACTGTCGTCACTGCTGAAACAGATCAACAAGCGCAAGAAAAACTGCAGGACTATATTCAATATGCAAGTCCTGAAGCAGGGATTGCGCATTTTTCAAGCTCAATCGGAACAGACTTAGGTCATCTAAAAGATGAGGATGCTATTCCATATAAAAAAACCAACAGCATCGTTTCTGTAAATGAGCGCTTTAAGGAAAACAAAGTCACTTTGGCAGATTTAAAAGCTCAGCATGTACTCGGTGGACGTTATCCCTTATTTGTTGGCAGTGGAGCAACAGTTGCTCAACAGCTAATCGAATTCATTGATATTTCTGGATTAGATGGTTTTAACCTTGCCCGTACAGTCGCTCCAGAGTCACATCAAGATTTTATTCGTTATGTCATTCCTGAACTCCAACAACGTGGTCGCTATAAGACCGCCTATGCTGAGGGTAGCTTAAGGCACAAGCTATTCAATGCGGGAGATCATTTACCACTTTCACATCCTGCACATCATTTCCGATGTCCAAGCTCAACACAAGATATACAACAATCAAATTTAAATCCTATACACCAACATTCAGCTTAAGTTTTTAATATTTAGGGGTCTTTCTATGGCACAAGCTCAGTCTTCTCGACTTAAATGGATCGGCGTTGCAATCGCCATTATTGTGATTGCAGCGTTTGCATGGTCCTTTTTGAAAAAAAATGATCAACAAGAAATTGTGATTGGCATTAGCCCACCATTTGCAAAACCACTTCAAGCCGCAATTGAAGAAGCAAAGGCGCAAGGCATTCATGTACGTTTGGTAGAATTTTCAGATTGGAATACACCCAACATCACCCTAAATCATGGGGATATTGATGCAAATTATTTTCAGCATCAACCTTTCTTGAATAATGCGTTAAAAGAAACCAACTTTAAGCTCAAACCCTTGGGCATCGGCTCAGGAACACATGTCGGTTTATATTCAAAAAAATATAAAGCGATGAGTGAAGTTGAAAATGGCGCTCGAGTTGTACTGCCAAATGATCCTGTGAATCAGGGTCGCGCCCTACTCCTCTTACAACACGCTGGATTAATACAACTTAAGGATTCCAACAACCACTTATCCAACTTAAAAGATATTAAATCCAATCCAAAAAAATTGAACTTTATTGAAGTCGAAGGCCCGCAAACTGCGCGTGCCGTAGATGATGCAGACCTCGTATTTAGCTATCCAATGTACCTACGCTTAGCGCAAACGATTGATCCAAATGATGCCTTAATTTTGGATGAAATTAACAACACGCTTTATGCCATCTTATTTGTTGTTCGCGATGACTTTGAACAAACTCAGCCTGAAAAAGCAGCTCAACTGAAAAAATTTATCCAAATTTATCAAAGCTCAGACAAAGTTAAACAAGCATTGAATGAGGATATTGGTGAAAAACTATGGTTCAAAGGCTGGAAATAAGGAGCGTTCATGTCTACTTCAACACAATCATCTAAATTCATCCAAATTGCAGTCGTCATCGTCGCAGTACTGGCGGCCTTAGTGGGATATCGTTATATCAGTCAAAACTCAAATGATAAAGTTATTAAAATCGGCATTAGCCCACCCTATGCTGAATTACTGCAAAGTGTCGCTGAGGATGTAAAAGCTCAAGGTATCCATCTGGAGTTGATTGAATTTTCAGACTGGCAAGCGCCCAATGTCGCTGTGCAAAATGGTGATATTGACGCCAATTTCTTTCAACAAAGTGTTTTTCTAGCGAATGCAGTGCGTGAAACAGGCTATGACCTTGTGCCTTTTGCAAAAGGTTCAGGCAGTCATGTCGGACTTTATTCAAAAAAATATCAATCTCTACAAGACATACCTGATCAAGCGAAAGTAGTCGTACCGAATGATCCAGTCAACATGGCACGTGGTTTAAATTTGCTGGCTCGTGCAGGCTTAATTCAAGTTAAAGATATTAATAATGAACTCACCAGCACCCGAGACATTATCAGTAATCCTAAAAGACTCAAGATTATTGAAGTTGAAGGCCCGCAAACCGCGCATGCTTACAATGAAGCTGACTTAATTATGGGTTTTCCTCATTATTTGAAAATGGCAAAAGTTGCTGATCCTACGTCTGCACTGTTATTAGATCCGATCAATAAAAAATTTGCGATTTTGTTTGTAACGCGTCGGGATTATCAAGATCAGGATGACAAATTAAAAACTGTGGTTGACACCTTCCAAAACTCTGCAAAAGTCCGTCAGATTCTAGACAAAGACTTTGGGCAAGGTTTGTGGTTTGAAGGCTGGAAATAAGGAGAATAATCATGGTGAGTTTTGGTTCACACATTGAATTTGCAGTACCCCATATTACGATTCGTCATTTAAATAAGTATTACGATGTACAAGGAAAACAAGTTCACGCACTCAAAAACATTAATTTGGATATTCCTGAAGGAAAAATTTTCGGCATTATCGGCAAAAGTGGTGCGGGCAAATCCTCATTGATTCGCACCTTAAATGGGTTAGAAACTATTTCTGATGGTAGTATTCATATACATCAACATGATCTAGGGCAACTTAATCACAATGAGTTAATCGTCCTACGCCAGCGTATTGGCATGATTTTTCAACATTTTAATTTACTATCTGCCAAAACAGTTTGGGAAAATGTCGCGCTTCCATTGAAAATCGCAAAAGTGCCTGCTGCTGAGATTCAAACTCGTGTAGATGAGGTTTTAAATCTAGTCGGTTTAGCTGAAAAGCATCATCACTATCCATCACAATTATCGGGTGGACAAAAACAACGAGTTGGGATTGCCCGCGCATTGGTCAGTAAACCGGAAATACTATTGTGTGATGAGGCAACATCGGCACTTGATCCAGAAAGCACATCTGTTGTTTTATCTTTACTGAAAGAAATTAATCAAAAATTAGGACTCACCATCGTTCTCATTACACATGAAATGCAAGTGATTCGTGAAATTTGCGATCAAGTGGTGGTCATTGATCAAGGTGAAATCGTTGAATCAGGGCAAGTTTGGTCAGTCTTCTCTCGTCCCCAGCAGAAAATCACGCAAGAACTTCTCAATTTGGAACAGCTAGATTTGCCATTCCAGTTACATCAAGAGCGAGCTACACATTTAACGCATACCATTTTGAAAATCAGCTATGCAACTGATTTGAAAAATCCTCCCAACTTAAATGATGTACTTTCTAAAATTGCACTGCCTGTGCATTTATATCAAAGCCATGTAGACACTATTCAACATCATCTGGTTGGCTCACTCATCGTAGGTATTCCTCAATTAGATATTGATGTGCATACGCTCCATCAGCAATTCCACCATAAAACATCACAAATCGAGGTGCTTGGCTATGCACAACCAGCTCATTGATCTTTTAATTACTGGCACTATTGATACTTTATTAATGGTCGGTATTTCTGCATTTTTAGCACTTCTCATTGGCTTGCCTATGGCTGTGATCCTCGTCAATACCTCAGAAAATGGGATTTATCCTTCAAAAAAAATCAATCATGCCTTAGGTTGGGTGGTGAATATTACGCGCTCTATTCCCTTCTTAATTTTAATGGTGGCGCTCATTCCCTTCACTCGACTGATTGTAGGGACCAGTTATGGGGTATGGGCTGCGGTTGTACCTTTAACTATTGCGGCTACACCTTTTTTCGCACGTATTGCGGAAGTCAGTCTACGAGAGGTTGATCATGGACTCATAGAAGCCGCTCAAGCCATGGGCTGCAATCGCAAACAAATTATTTGGCATGTGCTTTTACCAGAAGCACTGCCTGGTATTGTGGCAGGTTTTACTGTCACGCTTGTGACCATGATCAATTCCTCTGCGATTGCGGGTGCTATTGGTGCAGGTGGTTTAGGTGATATCGCCTATCGATATGGCTACCAACGTTTCGATATGCAAATTATGTTGGCGGTGATCATTGTATTAGTCGTATTGGTGATGCTGATTCAAGCTTTAGGCGATCAATTGGCACATAGTTTGGACAAACGTAAAATCTAATTCACACTATTCAATTGAGTCTCATCTGTCTTTACGAGAAACATCAAAGCCATGACCTGACTTTGTCATGGCTTTGATGTAAAATCACCGACAATTTTTAAATAACACTGTGTGAGTCTTTTCATGGGTTTTAATTGCGGTATTGTCGGCTTGCCGAACGTTGGTAAATCTACACTTTTCAATGCATTGACGAAAGCTGCTATTGCTGCAGAAAACTTCCCATTCTGTACCATTGAACCAAACACTGGCATCGTTCCTGTTCCAGATCCACGTTTGGACAAATTAACTGCTATTGTTAAACCTCAACGTGTTATTCCAACCACGATGGAGTTTGTAGACATCGCAGGTTTAGTTGCTGGTGCTTCTAAAGGTGAAGGTTTAGGGAACCAATTCTTAGCCAACATTCGTGAAACTGATGCAATTGCACACGTAGTACGTTGTTTTGAAGACGAAAATGTTATTCACGTGAACGGTAAAATTGACCCACTTGATGACATTGCAACCATCAACACTGAGCTTGCTTTAGCTGATTTAGAAACAGTATCAAAAGCGGTTACACGTTTAGCAAAGTCTGCGAAAGGTGGTGATAAAGAAGCCGTTGCAACAAAAGCTGTACTAGAAAAAATTCAGCCATTACTTGATGAAGGTCGCCCTGCTCGCGCAGCTGATCTTGATGACGACGAGCGCAAATTAGTTCGTGGCTTTGGTTTATTAACCCTTAAACCAACAATGTATATTGCTAACGTTGCTGAAGACGGTTTTGAAAACAATCCGCACCTTGATGCTGTTAAAAAATTAGCGGCAGAAGAGAATGCCATTGTTGTTCCGCTTTGCAACCAAATCGAAGCTGAAATTTCTTTGCTTGAAGATGATGAACGTGCTGAATTTTTAGAAGCGATGGGCATGGAAGAACCAGGTCTTAACGTGGTTATTCGTGCAGGTTATGGCTTACTTGGCCTACAAACTTATTTCACTGCAGGCGTTCAAGAAGTTCGTGCTTGGACTGTAAAAATCGGTGCGACCGCTCCTCAAGCTGCTGGTGTGATTCACACTGATTTTGAGAAAGGCTTTATTCGTGCAGAATGCATTGCCTATGACGATTTTGTTCAATACAACGGTGAAGCTGGCGCTAAAGAAGCTGGAAAATGGCGCCTTGAAGGTAAAACTTATGTCGTTCAAGATGGTGATGTTTTACATTTCCGTTTCAACGTTTAAGTCATTAAAAAACAGCCGAAAGGCTGTTTTTTTTTGCAAAGATTATTTAAAAGATTGAGATCATGGATTTTGAGTTGAAGCATTCGAGTGATTTACATGTTTGTGGTCCATGTCATAACGTAATTGTTTAGCTCGAACCAATACTTTTTCTTCAAGTTTCTTACGTAAACCAATAAGAAAGATAAATTCTGCCACGACAAATAAAGGGCCTATTGCGAGTCCAACAAGATCATCTACAAAAGCTGGTTTTTTCTTTTCATAATAGTGCCCAATAAATTGAATAATCCATCCCACAATAAAAAATCCAGCACTTACCAATACCCAAGAGGATGTCGTTAAAGCTGCTACTTGTGTGGCTGGCTGATAAATTAAAGCAAATAGCACTGCCATTACCACACCAAAAATGAGATCCAAACTCAAATAATAAATGACCGATGCTACGATCAATAACATTGCAAGATCAATGGAATATCCAGCAACTGTAAATTGCGCTTTGGCTGCAAAACACAAGATCGAAAATACAATCAAGGGAATTCCAATAAAATGTGAAAATACGTTTTTACGATCTAGGTGATAAGCTGCATATTGTCCAAGCAAGCTCTCTAAACGAGTCATGTTATCATTCCTTTTTCTGACTATTTCCTTCACTATATATAAATGTAAACCAATAAGTTGTCGACTAGACGACAAATAAGCAGCATAAAAGGGATAATTTTGCTTTTAAATCAATACGTTTATCTTTTAAAAAATAATTGGTGGTTTAGCCAGTTTGATCATGAACTACAACAGCTGATGCTCGAACATGCACAGCTCATTGAGTATGGCAAAGATCAACTGATATTTTCTAAAGCTGATCAATTTGATGGCATTTATGCCGTGATTGATGGTGCTGTTCGTTTAGCACATATTGACGTAGAAGGTCGTGAGGCGGTGACAGTTATCGCAGATCCCATTATGTGGTTTGGTGAAATTTCGTTGATTGATCAACAACCTCGCTCTCATCATGCGATTACCAGTAAAAAATCCAAAATCCTCAAAATAAGCCGTGTCGGACTTGATCTAATTTTAGAACAATATCCAAAATTTTGGTTATATCTGGCTCAATTGGTCAGTCATAAACTCCGTTATGCTTTCATGGAGTTGGTCTCTATTCAAACACAACCCCTTATTCAACGTTTAGCTCAAAGATTAATCTTTATCTTAAATGGATACGGTAATCTCAAAGAGATTGAAAAAAACACCATCAACCTATCTCAGGAACAATTGGCACAAATGTTGGTCTGCTCAAGACAAACCATTAATCAAGAACTACAACATTTAGAAAAAATTGGCGCAATTAAAATTGCATTTAAAAAAATTGAGGTGATTAATCTCAATCAACTTAAAGCTTTAGCCGATCAAACTTAATCGACTAAAGATGAGGAGCATCAGTAAAATCTGGATTAATCATTGTATTTGGGGGTTATTTAAAATAATTTTGTATACGCCTTGGTGTTTCCTAATTCTGGTTGCTCAATTGCAGTTTTGCACTGGGCTTTATCGCGTTCATAATTGGCTTGACGCTGTGCGAGCTGCCCCTCATTTTCCACGATTGCACGCGCCCAAGCATCTATGGTTGTTAGCGCTTTTCGACAAAGCGCATATTTCCCTTCAGTCACTGAATCGGTCATTTTGACATTAATACGCCAATCCAACACCAATTGACGCACAGGCTCGCGTACTTGTGATGGTATAAGCGCTTTATTGGCTTGATACAGAATAGGATCAACCTGATTAATCAATTGCCAAGCATGATTTGCATATTCAGTTGCATCATTGGTCAACTTCGGTGCTTCTTTAATTTCAACCTTTTCATCGGCAGTTTCTGCCTGACCACCACAACCGGACAAAGTGAAGATGAGGAATGTAGTCAATGCAGCTAATTTAAAGGGAGATTGAATCGCAAACATGACATCGCTCTAATAAACTATTCGGCACTATGCTAGTAAATTCGGGTAGAATACTCAATCTCGTTTTATACCTTTTGTTCCAATCTCCAATTAGGTTTATCGTGACCCAATCAAGCTCCCCACACATGACACCGGCAGGTTTTTGGCAAGGTGCCAAAGACAGTCAAGCCATCATTTTCACCTATTTGCCTGTTTCATTCGCGTTTGGTGTATCTGCAACTCAATTTGGTTTTACAGCGTGGGAAGCATTATTTTTATCCTGTTCGATGTATGCCGGTGCCAGTCAATTTTTGGTGGTTGCCTTACTCGGCAGTGGCACTTCTATCTGGATGACAGCCTTAACTGTAATAGCGCTTGATATTCGACATTTGTTATATGGCCCTGCTTTACAAAACTTAATTCAAGATAAACTCAATCTGAAAAAAACTGCAATTTGGTCATGGGGCTTGACCGACGAAGTCTTTGCATCAGGCATGATTAAACTGTCGCAACGCCGTCAAGAATGGTCTGAATCTTGGATGTTAGGTCTGAGTCTATTTAGCTGGTTGTCTTGGGCACTCGGATCTTTTCTCGGGGGCTTATTTGCAGATCAAGTCAGTCATCTCCCCCAATTTTTGCAAGCAGCGCTCGACTTTCTATTACCTGCACTTTTCTTGAGCTTCTTACTAGCTGCATTCGAGAAAAAACATACCTTTGTCGTGACCATCACCATTATTGTTTCTGCTATTGCGTGTTACTTTATCGATTTATCTGCAGCGATATTCATTGGTATAAGCTCCGGTATTTTGGCTGGTTTGTTTAAACATTATGTACTAAAGCAACATGATCCTTTGCACACAGGTGAACAATCATGAATCTAGAAATTATTTGTGTCGGTATTCTGGTCGGTATCGCGAATTTCGCCTCACGCTTTGGTCCTTTTTTTGTGATTCAGAAACTACAACAAGGTCGCCAGAAACGCGGTGCTCTTTGGCTCAAAATCGCCCTTGGATCAATCGGTATTGCTGCGATCAGTTCAATGCTCGTGGTCGCGACTTTACCGCCGCTCTTAGAAACACCCAATAAGAGCGTTGCCATGCTAATTGGTTTTATTGTGCTCTCGGGTTTGTATTTCAAATTTAAACAGATTGTACCTGCAACACTCACAGCGGCACTCACATACGGTTTGGTATATACCTATTTCCCGCTTTAAAATATTTCTCGCGTATTATTCATTCAGATTCTAAATTTATAAGCCTGATCTTCGGATAAGGCTTATGCATTTTTATCAATAAAAAAATTAAACGATATCAAAATAATTTCTTGCTTTTTCTTGTATTCATCGCGCTCAAGAGGTTTTAGTTCTGATATGCTAAAAGTCCATAATATCAAGCACGGATGAATCAAATGCTTATTACACTCGGTACTCCACTTCAATCTTCGGCGTTTAAAGTTCTATTATTGGGTTCAGGTGAGTTGGGTAAAGAGGTGGTAATATCATTACAACGATTAGGTGTAGAAGTACATGCAGCAGATCGCTATGACAATGCACCTGCCATGCAAGTTGCTCATCATTCCTACACTTTGAATATGGCGGACCCAAAAGAATTAAAAAAACTGATTGAACAAGTTCAACCTCATTTAATTGTTCCCGAGATTGAAGCCATTGCCACTGAAGTCTTAGTGGAAATCGAAGAGACTAAAACTGCCGTAGTTATTCCTTCTGCGAAAGCCGTGAATCTCACCATGAATCGTGAAGGAATTCGTCGCCTTGCAGCTGAAGAACTAGGGCTTCCAACTTCTGCTTATCGTTTTGCCAATAGTTTGGAATCATTCCGTGCAGCATGTGATGATATTGGCTATCCAAATTTTGTAAAACCTGTGATGTCATCATCAGGTAAAGGACAATCACGCGTAAAATCTTTTGATGAAGTCGACGCAGCTTGGGAATATGCTCAAACAGGTGGTCGTGTCAATCAAGGTACTGTCATCGTAGAATCACAAATTGATTTTGATTTCGAAATTACATTACTCACAGTACGCGCAAAAAATTCTGAAACAGGAGAAATCGAAACGCACTTCTGCGATCCTATTGGACACCGTCAAGATGCAGGTGACTATGTAGAAAGCTGGCAACCTCAACCTATGAGCACAGCTGCCCTTGATGAAGCAAAACGTATTGCCAATAAAGTCACAGTAGCGCTCGGCGGTTGCGGTATTTTTGGTGTGGAATTATTCGTTAAAGGTGATCAAGTTTGGTTCAGTGAAGTTTCTCCACGTCCACATGACACTGGATTAGTGACACTTGCATCTCAATATCAAAGTGAATTTGAACTTCATGCCCGTGCGATTTTAGGTCTTCCAGTGAATACGCAACGTCACAGTGTTGCTGCAAGTGCTGTGATCTATGCAGGTGTTGATAATACGAATTTGTCATTTTCTGGCTTAAATCTTGCTATGCAAAACCCAAATGTCGATTTACGTCTTTTTGGTAAACCTGAAGGCTTTAAACGTCGTCGTATGGGGGTCGCAACTGCACGTGCTGAAACAACTGACATAGCACGCGAATTAGCGACTGAAGCAGCTTCAAAAGTAATTGTAAATCAAAACAAATAATTCATTAGGTAGGCCATCATTTCATGATCAATACGTCTCCATTAGCAAACTATGTTTCGAGTAATCACGACATCAAGGCAATTAATCAATGGCGCTCAGATGTTGAAAATCAATTACAACATGAGTTTGAACATGGTAAGGCGATACGTGAGATTATTCTCACTCGATCAAATCTGATTGATGAGGCGCTTAAATTCCTTTGGCAACATGCTGAGTTAGATCAAACCGATCTGGGCTTGTTCGCTGTAGGAGGTTATGGTCGTCGTGAAATGATGCCCTACTCTGATGTCGACATTCTGATCCTTTCAGAAGATGATCTTACACAAGAACAAGAAAATGCCATTACCATTTTTATTTCCTCTCTATGGGATGTTGGCAATTTTAAACCTGGCGTAAGTGTAAGAACCATTCAACAGTGCTTTGAACAGGCCATGAATGACTTAACGGTAGCAACATCTCTCATTGAGTCTCGTTTAATTATTGGAAATGAACACTTAGCGAAATGGCCTCGTCGTGTTGTTTCACAAACTTGGACTGATAAAACCTTCTTTGATGCCAAGATGGAAGAACAAGCCAAACGCTACGCTCAGCACAACAACACTGAAAGTAATTTAGAACCTGATATCAAAAATGCACCGGGTGGCATTCGAGACATTAACCAAATTGGTTGGATTGCAAAACGGCATTTCCGAGTAAATCGTATATACGATCTTGTTCATTTAGGTTTCATTTCTGAGTTTGAACTTGGGGTTCTCGAAGATGCTGAGAATTTTCTCTGGGAAATTCGTCATCATTTACACCGCTTAACTAAGCGTGATGAAAATCGACTATTGTTTGATTACCAACGCGATATCGCAGCAAAATTTGGTTATCACAAAGTTGAAGGTGAACATATCAATTATCCAATTGAACAGTTCATGAAACGCTACTATCGAGCAGCTCAGCAGGTTTCAACCCTGAATGAAATGCTACTCGCCTATTTTAATGAATCAGTCATCACTCCTCGCTTACCCAACTATGAGCGTAAAATTGAAGAAGTGAATGAAAACTTCAAATTGGTGGATGGTAAACTCGCAGTTCAACACCATAAAATTTTTGCAGAGAAGCCTACAGCCATCCTTGAAATTTTCTATATCCTAGCAAATCGCCCTGATATTGATGGTATTCGAGCTCGTACACTTCGATTGCTTACTTTAGCTGCAAAACGCATTGATCAAGCGTATAGAGACAATCCAGTTAATCAAGCCTTGTTTATGGCGATCATCCGATCACCAAATAACTTATATGAAACATTGCTTGCGATGAAACGTTATGGTGTACTCGGCAACTATATTCCTGCATTTGGGCAAATCATGGGCCTTATGCAATACGATTTATTCCATATCTATACTGTAGATGCACATACGCTCCTACTCTTACGAAATTTAAATCGTTTTAAAGCGCCAGAATTTGCTAAAGATTTTCCTGTCGTAAGTTCGGTATTCCAGCGTCTGGTGCGCCGAGACATCGTATTCCTCGCTGCTTTGTTCCATGATATCGCCAAAGGCCGTGGTGGAGACCATAGTGAATTGGGCGCGGTTGATGCCATTGAGTTCTGTAGCAAGCACGGTTTTACTGAGCGTGAGTGTAATCTTGTTGCGTGGTTGATCCAAAATCATCTATTGATGTCGATGACTGCGCAGAAAAAAGATATTTCTGATCCAGATGTTGTAAAAGATTTTGCCGAGAAGCTAGGTGATATGGAACACTTAGACTATCTGTATACGCTTACAGTGGCTGACATTAACGCAACCAATCCTAAGCTTTGGAACACATGGCGAGCATCGCTCATGCGTCAGTTATATACCAATGCTCGTGACGTTATTCGTAGTGGTTTGGGACGTCCTGTCGATTACCAAATGCTGATCGAAGATACCAAATTTGCTGCAAGTGAATTACTCGTCAATGATTATGCTTTAGAAGCTGTTGAAAAAGTTTGGCAAGAACTTGGTGACGAATATTTCCTCAAAGAAACTGCAGATGAAGTCGCATGGCATACACGTGCAATCCTAGATCATGGTGATAATTCAGCACCATTGGTGATGATGCGCGCGCACCGTAAATCAGCGCAAGATGCTGTGCAGATTTTTATTTACACTCAAGATCAACCTAATCTTTTTGCCACTACTGTTGCGGTTCTAGATCGTATGAATTTAGATGTACAAGATGCACGCATTATTACAGCAACTAAATCATTTAGCTTAGACACCTATGTGGTGCTTGATCGTTTTGGCACATTAGTGACAGATCCAGAACGTGAAAATACGGTAAAAGAATCATTGGTGCATGCATTAACAGATTCACAAAATTATCCCGGTATAATGCAACGCCGTATTCCACGCCAACTTCGTCATTTTGATATTGAAAACACAATTGATATCACGTTAAACGAGGCGCTACAGCAAAATATGGTCGAGATCTCTACCCTCGATCAGCCTGGATTACTTGCCCGTATCGGTGGCTTATTTATGATGCAAGGTCTCGATATCCATTCCGCGAAAATCGCCACCTTGGGTGAGCGCGCAGAAGATATTTTCTTTGTAACCAAAAAGAATGGCGAACCTATGAATTTAACTGAAGCTCAGGCTTTTGCTGAACAATTAAAAGCAGCATTAGATGAGGCTTCAAATCAGGTCTGTAATCATCATTAAAATTTAGATTTAACCCGACGGTAACTGTTTCATGAACTCTAGTTTAAACCTATTACATCCTTATCCATTTGAAAAGTTGAATAAACTTTTTCAGGATGTAAAACCTGCAAATCTTCCGTTAATTCCATTGTCAATTGGTGAGCCAAAACATCCTGCACCTGAATTCGTAAAACAAGCTATTGTCGATAACTTCAATCATCTTTCGACATACCCAAACAGTAAAGGCTTACCAGAATTACGTGAAAGTATTTCGCAATGGCTCACACGCCGTTTCAAATTAAATGCTATTAGCGCAGAAGATCATATTTTACCTGTGACTGGCACACGTGAAGGAATTTTCTCATTCGTACAAGCGCTGATCAATCGTGATGAAGCGCCTTATGTAGTTATGCCGAATCCCTTTTATCAAATTTACGAAGGTGCAGCTTTACTCGCTGGCGCTCAACCCTATTTCATCAACTGTACTGAAGAAAATGGTTACCTTGGCGACTTCGATGCTGTCCCTGCGGAAGTATGGGAGAAGACAGCTTTGCTCTTTGTCTGCACCCCCGGAAATCCGACAGGTGCTGTGCTTTCAAAAGAACAGTTTAAAAAGTTAATCGCGCTCTCTGATCAATACAATTTTGTCATCGCATCCGATGAATGCTATTCAGAACTATGGTTTGATGAAGCACCAGTTGGCTTATTAGAAGTTTGTGCAGAATTAGGTCGCGATGACTACAAAAACTGTATCGTATTCCACTCTCTGTCTAAACGTTCTAATTTACCAGGTATGCGATCTGGCTTTGTTGCAGGTGATGCTAGTCTATTAAAACCTTATTTAAAATTCCGCACTTACCACGGTGCTGCAATGCCAGTACAACATCAATTGGCATCGATTGCTGCATGGAATGATGAGGCACATGTTGAAGAAAACCGTAAACAATACCGTGCTAAATTTGATTTATTCCAACAAGAATTAGGTCATTTGCTACCACTGAAAAAGCCTGATGCGGGTTTCTATTATTGGCTTAAAGTAGACAATGATGAAGTTTTTGCTCAACATTTAATGCAAGAAGCGCATATCAAAGTCCTTCCTGGTCGTTATTTATCTCGTGATACTGAACAAGGAAACCCAGGTGAAAGCCATGTTCGTTTGGCACTGGTCGCAGATTTAGACCAATGTAAAGAAGTTGTTAAACGCTTAAAAGCAATTCTTTAATCATGAATGATCTCTAAACCTAAGCCCTTTTTTTAGAGGGCTTATTTTTTGATTGATGATTCTAGGCATAGTTTGAGCGGAAAATGATATTTTCTAACATACCTTCACTCTAGCCCTCTCTAAAGAAAATCTAACTTAAAGGAATTGGTTGTCCTTTTACTATCTAGGATCACTCTCACGAGTGCGATACGGTGCGCCTATAGACTTTTCGATTTTTTAAAACTTTTTCATACATTATAAATGGTATTATCTCTTGTTTTACGCAATCAATTCTACTTGATATTTTTGCATGAACTTTTTCAACTTCACTAAAGTAGATATTTACAGGGATTAACTCTATATCTCCATTATCTAATTCAACTTCACCCTTTAGAAACTCATTAATTAATTTGTCCTTATCCTTGTATAGAGAGATATAATCAATCAAACCCCTTCGTATATCAACATATACATCCATTATAAAATCACTAAAATTTACTTCTTTATTTTTTTAATAAATCTCTAACTGATTGCAGATGATTTTCTATTTTTATAATATCGTTGGTTAGTTGATTTATACTTGTTTAAACTAACAACTCTTCACCTTCATTTGCACTCACTTTAAATAGAAGTTCAATATTCATAAGAAATTTATTTAAATCTAAAAGAATCAATTTACATTCATTTACAATGACTTCACTACCTTTTTGATTTCTCCATTCATTTGAAATACACCATGCAGTAGTAGATGCTATTCCAACCCTATTAAAGTAGTAATTGCTCCCCAATCCCAGTTACAAACTTGCATATTTTTTCCTTTCGTACCTTTTATGCAGCAACAATGCCATGCTAAACAGCTTTTTCAATTTTTTTATTTGTTAAACCTTTTATCCAACTCTTTGATTTTATCATGTTATTAAGTTTTAACTGTCTTAGCACTAGGCTTCTTCTCGCTTCTTTCTAAACCTTGTTTAAAACTTTCTTGAGTCTAACAATAATGGTCAGTAGTTCCCCTTAGAGATAATATAACTTTAACTATTGATACATCATAAAATTAAAAAAACGCCATGAATTTTCATGGCGTTTTAAAACACTTAAAGACTGTAATTTAAAAATTACAAAGTAGCCAGAATGTCTCTTAAAGTTTGATTTGGATTTTCTGATTTAGTAATCGGACGACCAATCACCAAGTGTGTAGAACCATCTAACATTGCTTGCTTAGGTGTAACAATACGTTTTTGATCATCCGCTGCAGAACCTTCCGGACGAATTCCTGGAGTGACGAGAGCAAAGTTCTGACCTAAAGTTTCACGTAACATTTTTGCTTCTTGCGCAGAACATACAACACCATCCAAGCCACTTTCTTGAGTTAAAGTCGCTAGACGTTTTACATGTTCAAAAGGCTCAATATCCAAACCAAGATCACGTAGATCTTCTCGCCCCATTGAAGTTAATACGGTAACTGCAATCAACTGTGTTTGATAGTTACCTGATTTTAATCTTTCTACACAAGTTTCCATCATTTTTCGTCCACCAGATGCGTGAACATTAACCATCCATACCCCTTGATCTGCAGCAGCGCAAACGGCTTGTGCTGTAGTATTTGGAATATCATGAAATTTTAAATCTAAAAATACTTCAAAACCCTGATCATGCAATGCTTTTACAACGGTCGGACCTTCATGTGTAAAAAGTTCTTTACCCACCTTTACACGACAAAGTTTAGGATCCAAATTTTCAGCCATTTTCAATGCGTCGTATTGGCTTTTTGCATCTAAAGCAACAATGATACTCAAGGTTGTTCTTCCGTCCATCTAAAGTTGCGTCATTATAAAGATGTTCAACTTAAGCTGCAAAATTAACTTTCAAAAACTCAGCTTAAAATTCAACAGTTTATTTTCAATAAAAAAAACCTCTAAAATAAATTTTAGAGGTTTTTTAAATATTTATAAATTACAGCGGATTTGAGTTACGCGGATCTGAATGCACATCTAATACTGTCTTTTCATGACGTACATTTGCAGCAGCTTCAGCAGCAGCTAACTGAGCATTTTGGATTTGTTCTTTACGAAGATATTCAATATCTTTGCGAAGACGCTTAATTTCCCAACTATTTTGGAATACACGGAAAACTTGAACTCCGAGTAATAATCCAACGATGATCCCAAGTGCCAAAGTCAACAAAAGCAATAAACCTAATCTCATTGCCGGTACTTGAGTGAAGAGAAGATCAACAGTCAGTTCTGTACCATTTTGCAGAACCAATGCCAATGCATATCCGAAGATTACAACTAACAGTGCAACTAATACGTAACGCATAACCACCCCTGAGTAATTTATTATTTTCCTGCTGATTCGTTTACAGCATCTCTTAGTGCTTTACCTGGTTTGAAATGAGGTACAGCTTTAGCAGCCACTTCAACTGACTTACCTGTTTTAGGATTACGTCCAACTCGCGGTTCACGATGATGTAAAGCAAAACTTCCAAACCCACGAATTTCAATACGATTATCAGCTGATAATGACTCAATCATTTGATCGATCATAATTTTAACAGCTTCTTCGACCAATGGCTCAGCCAAATGAGGATTTTTGATAGAAATACGTTCTATTAAGTCAGACTTATTAAGTGCTTCAGTAGTCATCTGCGACCTCTTTAATTATCAAGCTACTCTGTGCATAGCGAGATAATAACCTGTTTAAATACAAAACGGTAGCGCAGTAAGTCAATACTACGCTACCGTTTACAGTATTTGTGTAAAAAGTATTAGTTAAATTACATTAACAATACATTGAACACGAAAGACTTAGTGGTTCATTTGAGCTTTGATCAAATCACCAATTGTCTTAGGACCGTTGTCTTGACCTGCAGAAGCAGTTTTCAAGTTAGCAACAGCTTCTTTCTCTTCAGCTTCGTCTTTCGCTTTGATAGACAAGTTGATTGCGCGTGATTTGCGATCAACATTGATGATCTTAGCTTCAACTTCTTGACCAACTTCTAAGAATTTAGTTGCATCTTCAACGCGGTCACGGTTGATTTCTGAAGCTTTAAGAGAAGCTTCAACTTCGTCAGCCAACTTAATTGTTGCGCCACGAGCATCAACTGCAACTACAGTACCTTTAACAAGAGCACCACGTTCGTTAGCAGCTAAGAAATCATTGAACGGATCGCTGTTCATTTGCTTGATACCAAGGCTAATACGGTTGCCTTCAGCGTCTACAGAAAGGATAACCGCTTCAACAGTGTCACCTTTCTTGTAACGACGAATCGCTTCTTCGCCTTGTTCGTTCCAAGAAATGTCAGATAAGTGAACTAGACCATCGATTCCGCCTGGTAAACCGATGAAGATACCGAAGTCAGTGATAGACTTGATTGTACCTGAAACTTTTTCACCTTTGTCGTGAGCCTTAGCAAACTCTTCCCATGGGTTAGCACGAGTTTGTTTGATACCAAGAGAAATACGACGACGCTCTTCATCAACTTCAAGAACCATAACATCAACTTCATCACCAATCTGAACAACTTTAGATGGGTGGATGTTTTTGTTTGTGTGGTCCATTTCTGAAACGTGTACTAAGCCTTCAACGCCTTCAGCGATTTCAGCGAAGCAACCGTAATCAGTTAAGTTAGTTACACGCGCTTTAACGATAGAACCTTTAGGGTAACGGTTCATGATCGCTAACCATGGATCTTCACCAAGTTGTTTAAGACCTAATGATACACGGTTACGCTCTTTGTCAAATTTAAGTACTTTAACAGTAACTTCTTGACCAACTTCAACAACTTCTGAAGGATGCTTGATACGTTTCCAAGCCATGTCAGTGATGTGAAGAAGACCATCAATACCGCCAAGGTCAACGAAAGCACCGTAGTCAGTAAGGTTTTTGATTGTACCAGTAACTGTTTGACCTTCTTCAAGTTGAGAAAGAAGAGCTTCACGGTCAGCTGAAGATTCAGCTTCCATAACAGCACGACGTGATACAACAACGTTGTTACGTTTAGCGTCAAGTTTGATAACTTTGAACTCTAACTCTTTACCTTCAAGGTGAGTCGTGTCACGGATAGGACGAGTGTCTACCAAAGAACCTGGTAAGAACGCACGTACTGGACCGATGTCAACAGTGAAACCGCCTTTAACCTTACCAGAGATAACACCAGTAACGATCTCGCCGTCTTCAAAGATTTTTTCAAGTTTAGTCCAAGTTTCAGCACGTTTAGCTTTTTCACGTGATAAAACTGTTTGACCCATACCGTTGTCAAGCGCTTCAACAACTACGTCAACTGTGTCACCAACGTTAACTTCAAGTTCACGTTGTTCGTTTAAGAATTCAGAGCGAGCTACTACGCCTTCAGATTTAAGGCCAGTATCTACAGTTACCCAGTCAGAATCGATGCTAACAACGATACCTTGGATGACTGCACCCTTTTCAACGTTGAGGTTTAATTCGCTTGCTTCAAAGAGGGCTGCAAAAGATTCGGTCATGATATACCTAGAAAAGTCAGCGGTCTTGGATCAGACAAGGCCGGTTTAGTTAAGTATCGACATAGTCCATATAGAACTGATCAAGCTATGCTTCCACTAATATTCATTAATTTATCTTATTGCGCATCAATATATGCGGTCATCAGGTTAAATACAGCGTCAATGTCCAGATCTGAACTATCGATAATGTAAGCCCCTTCAGCCGGCTTAAGCGGCGCAACGGTTCTTTCCATATCACGCTTATCACGTGCTTGGATATTAGATAAAATGTCGCTTATTTTAACATTTTGCCCCATGGCCTGCAACTGCTTTACACGTCGCTCAGCACGAGACTCAGCAGAAGCCGTCAAATATATTTTTGCTTGGGCTTCTGGGAAGATTGAAGTCGCCATATCACGGCCATCGGCAACAAGACCTGGTGCTTGAGCAAATGCACGTTGTCTTTCGAATAATGCCTGTCTTAATTCAGGTACAACTGCAACCTTGGATGCAAACTCACCGACTTTTTCAGTGCGAATTTCATCCGTTACATCATGCCCGTTAAGTAAAATTTTTGTTTTTAAATGATCACTAACAAATTGAATATCGAGATGAGTCGCTATTTCTACGCATTTAACCAACACATCTGGATTGTGAATTGAATCAATTAAATTCAGTTGATGTAATGACAATCCCAACAAACGATACAAGGCGCCAGAATCAAGTAAATGAAACTGGTAATGCTGTGCCAATTTAGCTGCCAAAGTTCCTTTGCCTGAACCGCTTGGTCCATCGATCGTGATAATTTGAATTGTCATTACTTTACCAACTTCGCCTTAGAGGCGTTTTGCTAATTTCTTAAAGCCAAGTGTAATAGCAAGTTTGAGTTGTGCAAGAATTAATTTGCTCACAAATGGTGCTCTTGCCTGTAATTCGATCGTGTATGTGACTAAAGTTTTAGCGGATGAAAGCTCTTTAAATTCAATAATTCCGAGATGATGTTTGATTAATGGATTCTTGATAAGTTTGTATTCAATACGCTTATTTGGTTCAAGTACAGTAATTTGTTCTTGAATTGGCTTTATTGGGCCTAATCCCATTTTTCGTACTGATCCAATCCCATCAGGACGACTCGGATCAGCTGCATCTTTAATGCGTACAACCTGAATCGGTGCAAATACATCATTATAAGTCGCATGTTTTGACAAAACTTCAAATACACGATCTATAGGCTGGTTAAATTCTTGTTTAACTTGGATTGAATTCATTTTTTATTCCTTTTCATTGAGTCCGCTTCATACTGACAATACATTATGTCAATTTTTCCACAATCAACAATAGCAATCATTCCTGATTATTTTCTATTTTTTGTCGTACACGCTGTTGTTTTTTTTGTTCACGTCTGAATTTAAAAAATTCTGAAAGCTGATGAGCACACGCTGATTGCATGCACCCCCCTTCAAATTCAAATATATGGTTGTAATAACCTTGATTATTCAATAGCTGTCGCGCACTGACCAGCGAACCCGCCTTCGGCTCTAAAGTACCAAATACAACACGATGAACTCGAGCATGAATTAAAGCCCCCACACACATCGTGCATGGCTCAAGGGTTACATAAAGGGTTGCATCTTCTGGTAGACGATAGTTCTGAATTTGATTACATGCTTGGCGCAGTGCGACCACTTCAGCATGAGCAGTTGGATCATGACTCAGGATGGGTTGATTATATCCTTCACCAATTACTTTTCCTTGACTCACAATGACAGCTCCAACAGGGATTTCTCCCAATTGAGCTGCCAATGCAGCCTGCTCATAGGCACGCTGCATCCATTTTAGATCTTCGGCATCAAATTGAATTTCAGACAAAATTAGATAATACCGTACTGTTTTAACAAGTTATTCCAGCTCTCGATATTTGTAACTGGTGGGTGCGCACCTAAAATTCCTTTTAAGGACATAGATTCTGCAGGTGTCCATTCAGGAGATAAATCTTTATCCACTAAACGTGCACGTACGCCTTCAACAAAATCAGGATGTCTAATTTTCCAATCAGAAATTTGAGTTTCAAGTTCAAATACTTCTTGCCAAGGATGAACTTGACGCCCCCATTGCCATAACAACCAGGTAATCGCAGCTGTACTTGGTGAGCCTTTTGCTAGATTTTCACTCGCTTGTCTTAGCCAATCACTTCGTGCATCACTTAGACCGATAATTGCTTCGTAGTCATTTTCAAAGTTTGCACCACGACAGACACTGTGAATCACGTCTAACGAGATTTGCAGTGGCCCTGGAGAAACTGGTCGATGCAAACTATTTAAAGTGTCATCTAATGCCCTAAAATCGCCAGCAGGATAATGATCCCAATCGATATTGATCAACTTTTGTAAAACAACATCGCGCTGAGCATCACAAATATGAGTCGCCCAGCCAATACCATAAGCTCCTGCCGCAGTCATGATCGATCCAGTTAAACCTGTAAATAGACCAATTGGACCACGATCTGCCAAGAAACGACTAGCACCAACATCTGGATATAAACCAATATTCACTTCTGGCATTGCAAGGCGCGAATAAGGTGTAACGAGTCTGAATGGTGCAGCCATAAATAAACCAAGCCCACCACCCATCACATAACCTTCACCCCAAACGACAATCGGCTTAGCGTAGTCATGCAACAAAAGATCAAGCGCGTATTCTTGTTCAAAAAATTTATTTGCCGCATCAACCTCATTATTGATGACCAACTGACGGAGTTTGCGTACATCCCCACCGGCACAAAAAGCTTTAGGGGTTGTTGAATCAAACCAGATCGCTTTAACCGCATCATCATGATGAAACTTTTCAAAAACAGCCAATAAAGCCGTTACAATAGATTCATCAAGTGCATGTAAAGATTTTGGACGATTTAATCGAACCACTCTCCATCCATTCTGTGCTTCTTCAACAATTAAGTCAGGATGATATTGATTCGTCTCAGGAGATATTGTCATGCTTCCAGCTGCCATTTAATTGGCTCAATGCCATTTTGTTTAAGATAATTATTTGTTTTTGAAAAAACTTTACACCCAAAAAAACCACCTCGGTTTGCTGCCAATGGTGATGGATGTGCTGCTTTTAAGACCAAATGCTTATTTTGGTCAATTCGTTGACCTTTCTTATGCGCGTACGCACCCCAAAGAATGAAAACGATCTTTTCACGTTGCTCATTTAGAACATCTATCGCAGCATCAGTGAAATCTTCCCAACCTTTCTTTTGGTGTGAAGTCGGCTGGCCCGCTTCAACAGTCAATACACTGTTCAGCAACAAGACACCCTCTTCAGCCCATTGGGTTAAATCACCATGCTTGGCAGGCGCAATTCCAAGGTCAGTGCTGAGTTCGTGATAGATATTACGCAAAGACGGCGGTAATGCAACACCCTTTTGCACTGAAAAACTCAATCCGTGTGCTTGATTTGGACCGTGATAAGGATCTTGACCGAGAATCACGACCTTTACACGATCTAAGGGTGTAGTGTTGAACGCATTAAATATAAGGGAATTAGGTGGGTATATCACCTTATTCGCCTGTAATTCAGATTTGAGAAAAGCTTTCAGCTGATCCATTTTATCGCTGAGCAGAAAATCTGCTAAAGCATACTTCCAACCATCCTCTAACCGAACTTGATTCAGTTGACTTAATTCTTGTTCGGTGAGTTGCATTGTGTTCATCCCTAAATCATTCACAGCTTTAAAGTTTTACTTGTAAATCTACACTTGGGTTCTTAAAAGTGAATCCTTGTTTCAATTGTTCGTACATTTTAGGATCAGACCATTCATTTTGAATTTGTTCTGAGAATACGATTTGATCAAGCGCCAATAAGCCCATCTGTTCATTTAAGATATCTTCAGCAAAACTTTGCGCATAGCCTGTGTCAGTTTCATGCACGATCACTGAATAGACTTCAACATCACCTTCACCATTTTGCGTGATAGTTGATTTCAGTACTTGTTCTGCCAAATAAAAGAAAATTCGAGAAAATTGTTCAGCAGAAGGTGAAACAGGCAATGAAACCCAACGCGCACTAAAAGTTTTACATGCTTGAATATATTCAGCTGAATCCTCTTGCCAAAAACAAATCGCATGATCAAAACTATCATAAAGTTCTTTGATCACACCTTTCAGCAAACCAAAATCATAGACCATTTGACCATGATCTAGCTTTGAGGCTTTCAATAATAATTCGACTTTATAGCTATGACCATGAATTGAACGCTTACAGCGGTCTGATGTGCAATTTCGCACAATATGCGCGTTTTCAAACTTAAATAATTTTCGAATTAACATATGTCAGAGCAATAAAAAATCATGGATTAAAATGATTATAGTGCATATTCACACAACTCATCATTAATTTTAACGTTTTAAGCAATTGGCAAAACGTATTAAAAACAAAAAAATAAAAAGCTATCATTCAATTTGTTTAAATTAATAGTTTAGAAATTTAATCAATTGGTTTGAAGAGGTGCCAAACTTCTTGAGAAAACATAAACCTTATCTTCATCACGCATCAGATAACTCGAAAAATATCGCTTTCGATCAGATAGCATGATTTCAATATCTGCTCGATAGAATGCTGATTTAACATCAAAATTATTTTTTGCTGTGCTTTTTGCTTCTTCACTTAACTGACTTAGAGTGTTGAGTTCCCAGAGCTGATCTACGGACTCAAAAAATTCACCATTGGCTTTTTTCTGATCCAAATCACGCTGTACATTTTGCATATCCAAACTTGGGTCTATAGCAGCAATAATCATCGCTGGTGCTGTATTGATATTAATTTTAATTTCTTTTAAAGGAATCGCTGTAACATAAGGTTTTATCAATAAAAACTTATCACCTTCAAATCCTCGCACTTGCTTCAACTCTTCCACGCTATGAAAAGGACCATTCGCTGGCAAATAAGGACGCGTTAAACTTGAATAATAATTACTCTCTGCCCCCATTGCGCCAATCGTCAAATCATCTTGATCTTGCCAATCAATTACCGCTTCACTCAATTCTTCTGGTAAACCAAGCTTTGTTAATAATCCCTTAAAGTAATTCACCGCATTATCATTCGACACACCATCATCTTTGACCAAACTGTTTAAATTAAACTTACCCGTTTCATCAATAATTCGCCCTGCGACATAACCACCATCAATTGGAAATGGTGGCATCGGTTGAGCCCAAGTTTCTTGAAGATTATCTGATTTTGAATTGGACTTAGCATCTTGAACCAATAATTCCGAGAAAAAAGCTTCAGCACTTTTTGCATAATACAGTGCTTGGTTTTGACGAATCACATAGGCCGTATTTTCACTGGTATTGTATTGACGATGGGCAATCGTCGCAGCAATGATAGTTGCCAAAGCGACTAACATCAAAATCGTAATCAGGGCGATTCCTTTTTGCTGCTTCATGCATTTTCCTAATGATTATTGACTAGATGCCGGTTTTAAATAGTCAGTATTAAGCAAACTAAAAATCCACTCGTATTCAACATCTTGTTGTTTAAATCTAATTCGCATACCTTTAGGCAATAGCCGAGCAACACTATCTTGAACTTCATTACTATTAGAACTTATTGTTGATGTATCCGGCCACGAATTCAATTCATTCGGGTTCAAAATTGTGATTTGAAACTCATCCACATTCTCTAGGATCGTACTGGATAAAGGTTGGGTTGTTTGAAGAACATTCAGATTGGGATACTTTAAACGATAAACTTTTCGATCTTGTGCATTATAACGATATTCTATTCTCTCAAATGGAGACAAACCCTGTTTCAGCGGGTCTGTGACCCCTGCCTTACTAAATTGTAAAGACTGATCATCCAGTAAAAGTGCAGGTTGAATTTGTCCTGCGATATTTGCAGTCAGCGGTACAATTTGCAAAGCATCTCTTTGCATTTGTAAATAACTATCTTGCAAACTGAGAAGTTGCTGTTCATGCACCGCATTTCGATCTTTGACTTTATTTAAATAATCAAAAATTTTCCATCCCAAAGCAGACAATACTGCAAAGATGGCTATGGCAACCAAAAGCTCTACCAAGGTAAAACCTTGTTGTTTACTCTTGATCATAAGTTGGATTGCTCTCTGATAGGATAGTTATAAAACACCATGGTGGTGACACCTGATTCAACTTTACCTAAATCATTGTTATATAGACTCACTTGCACTTCTATTTTCTGAACATCTGGGCTAATAGTCGCTTCTGATTTTTTATCAATTTGCCAACTTAATCCTTGAGAGGTAATTTGCTTCGATTGAGTTCCCTCTAACCATTCACCACTAATTTGCATTGCAGCGACTTCATTTTGTGCGACGAATTGTGCTTTTGTTCGTAAAATTGCATTCGCAGTTGCCTGTGTGTACTGCATAGCTACCTTCGTCAATGACATTGCTGCTACAGCAAAAATAGCCAAAGCCACCACAACCTCAATCAAGGTAAATCCTTTAAGCACCCGCATCGATTTTACCCAAGTAATCTATTTGAATAAGATCACCAATTGCTTTTTGTTCATAATACATTTGAATTGTGACAGGTTTAACCTCGCCATTGCCCAACCAAATTAATTTAGGTGCATTATTATTCATTAGGTCTGCATTAGTTGCATTTTCAAAACTATAGTCGCTACTTTCAATCTGAAATGAAACCTTAGCAGGGAGTTCTCTCGCAGAAAACTCTGGCATTTCAACCCAAGTGGAAGGTTGACGATTATTGTTCGATACAAGCGTCTGCTCAGGACGAGTTAAATCATTATATTTTTGAAATGTATAGCGAAACTGATCACCATTCCATTGTGGCACCAATGCAACCACTAACGATTGATCAACAGCCTCTCGTTGAATACGTTTTAAATCTAATATTAAAGCTTCTCTAGCTTGCATTGCCTTACGTTGATCAATCCCACCAATATTCATCACCACCAATGCCGCCATGATGCTGATGATCACAATGACCACCATCAATTCGATTAAAGTAAATCCGCCTTGACGGTGATCTAGAGATTGCATATTAGGCCACTGATTCTGTCAAATTAATCTGTTTAGGCATCATCAACGCTTGATCAATTAAAGCAACCCTTAGCGTATCTCGGCAACCTAAATAGCGTTGATAGAAACTCGAGTTTAATATCGCAGCACCACCATGAGTAATCGACCAAATGGATGCTAGATAATCCCGAGAACTCATCTTACTTTGAATGGATGCTAGATGATTTTCTGTCATACGAATGATAATTCTGAGTCTACTTTTGCGGATCTGATACATTTCATTAAATAAATGATTAATACCCTGACCAGTTGTAGATAATCGTTCTTCAATTTGATGAAAGAGTACAGTACGTTCTGGATGATGCAAATGATGCAACATAAAAAAAGCTAAATGTTCAGGAAAGCCTTTTTCAGTATCTCGAACCATTTCTAATAACATGCGCTCATTACGAATAATAAGCAACATGTACAATTCATCTTTACTTTGGAAGTGCTTATAGAGTGTTCCTTTTGCCAAATCCAACTCAGCGGCCAATGCATCTAATGTCATACCCGCTTCGCCGTTTTCCAAAAGAAGTTGTTCTGCGACCTGAAATATTAATGCTTCTCTCGCTCTAAACTGAGCCTGACGATCCATCTTCACTCTATAAACTCTCTTCTTTCTATTTTCCGTATTAAATTTTTACTGCATTCGTAGAAGATTCTCGAAATTTTGCGTTGTAATAAAGGCAATCTCCTCGACTGACTTATCATATACATCACTTAATGCTTTGGCTACATATGGGACATACTTTGGTTCATTAGACTTTCCTCTATATGGCATTGGTGCTAAATAAGGGCTATCAGTCTCAATTAATAGTCGATCTAATGGAACTTGCTTGGCCACATCACGTAAATCCTGAGCATTTTTAAACGATACTATTCCTGAAAATGAAATGTAATAACCACAATCTAGAACCGCTTTTGCCGTATCCCAATCCTCAGTAAAACAATGCAAAATTCCGTGTGTCGACTTTTCAGCTCTTATAATATCTATCGTATCGTTTTTAGATGAGCGTGTGTGTACGACAACTGGCTTTTTCACCATCTGTGAAGCTTGAATATGTCGTGCAAAACATTCTTTTTGTTCTTTAACAAATTCAGTACTGTGATAATAATCTAGACCCGTCTCACCAATTGCCCAGACCTTATCTTTACTCGCCAATTCAACCAAAGTTTCAACAGTAGCACGCTGCATGACTGCTGGATCTTCACATGGATGCACCCCAACACTGTAACCCACTCCTTCGTGTCGAGCTGCAATTTCTGACAGAACAATATGATCATCCAAATCAACGGATATCCCCATCATTTTTGTGACACCTGCATCAATCGCTTGCTGAATTGCTAAATCGATATTTCCCTCGTAAGGTTCAAGATTGAGCATGTTTAAATGACAGTGTGTATCTACAAACACAAGGACACCTTTTAAATTTTTAAGTCAGAGCCTACATTGTAAAGCTTGCGCGTGCTGTTGACATACTTCCAGCGAGTATTTTTTCTGCTTCCATTTTGTAATAGGCTCCTTTATCTCCAGTTAACTGCAATCCAAAACCTTGTGGTTTAATACCCGATTGCTTATAGGAAATCCAAATCACCTTACCCGTAATTGGTATTTTTTGGGTTTGATTAGGAAGTGTTGCCAAGATAAAAATCTCTTCACCCATTTTGACTGGATGTTTGGTTGGAATAAATAATCCACCACCCTCAACAAAAGGCATATAACTTGATTGCAGAGTTTCGCGATCATTAATATTGACTTGTAATAAACCGCCCGGACGTGGCCGCATCTCTATCCCCTGTATTCAAACATGATTATTGAACATTCATTAATTTTATAAAAAGCTGATCAACAATTAAATTTGATTGAACATTCTGCTCAACCATTTGTTTTGCTTGATGCACATCGTTATAAATATCAAATAATTGCTCTAATTGATATTGCTCAGCCAACAAACTAAAGTCTAAATCGGTATTTTTTACATTTTGTTCCATTTTATAGGCAACAAGATCAGCTAATAAGTACTCAAACATAATAATCAACTCGGAAAAGTTGAGTTGCTTATTCCATTTAGAAGCGTACTGCATTGGCATATTTTTTTGACTGACTAAATGATACCAATCATTTATAAACTCACTTCGCAGAGTTAACCATTCACTTGAGGCCAACTCAATAGCAGCTAAAGGCATACCATTCGAAAGGTTAAGCAACAGTGTGCTCAAAGTCTGCTGCTCTGCATTCAAATGTTCATTCAAATATGCATTGGCTTGAACATCAGTCAGCCGATCTAAGGCGTAATGTTGTAGGCGACTTCGTATAGTGGCTGGTAATTTTAAATAATGATCCGCCAAAAGAATAATCACAACACGCTCACCTGGTTCTTCAAGTGTTTTCAATAAAGCATTTGACGATGCGATATTGAGCGCTTCCGCCGGTTCAATCACAATAACCCGCCAACCATCGACGGTTTGTTGCACGAATGGCTGTAATTCACGAATTTTCTCAATTTTAATTTTAGCGTTTTGTTTCTTATTGTCCTCATCCGTCGTGACGTAAACATAATTTGGATGAGTATCTGATTTTAGCCACAAACAACTCGTACACTGACCACAAGCTTGATTTGGCTGCTTATCAGAACATAGCAACCAAGCAACAAATTGCTGGGTAAAAGCTTCTTTACCACAGCCTTTTTTGCCATAAAAAAGTAATCCATGACCAACTTGAGGAAACCGCTGAGTCAGTGTGTTCCATACATTAAGTTGCCAAGGATAAACATGCTGAGTCTGAGTCATTGACTAATCTATATTATTGGAAATGAGAAATAGGCATTGCATTAAGACGGTCTAAATCTTGTTGCGTATCCACACCTGGTGGTAAGCTCACCTCTGCCACATCAATTGCGATTCGATGACCATTTTCTAAAACACGCAGTTGCTCAAGGCTTTCTAAAACCTCGAGATCTCCCTGATCCCATGTCACGTACTCTTGCAGCAACTTCACTCGATAGGCATATAAACCAAGATGTCGGTAAGCATTTCGATGTAGTATCTGAGTTTGTTGCTTTGATCCATCACGATCATATGGAATGGTTGCACGACTGAAATAAAGCGCTTCATTGAACTTACTCATGACGACTTTCACAATACTATCGCGCTTAAATTCTTCTAATTCTTTGATCACTTCACACAAAGTGGACATTGAACATTCAGGCTTTTGCTCTAACAAAGAAGCAACCTGTTGGACTAAAGATGCAGGCAATAATGGTTCATCACCTTGCACATTTACAATAATATCTTCACTCGCCCAACCTTTGATTCGTGCAACTTCACTCAATCGGTCGGTTCCAGAAGGGTGTTCTGCACTGGTCAACACAACATCAATTTGTTCTGCCTTACAAAGATCAACAATTCTTTGATCATCAGTAGCAACACATAAATCATCAAACCCAGTCACTTTTCGCGCCTGATCTACCACACGTAAAATCATTTCACGCCCGTGTATTTTAAGTAGTGGTTTTCCAGGTAAACGCGAACTTGCAAAGCGAGCAGGTATTACAATATGTTTCATGGATATTCCTTATGTGTTTACGATACCGAGTTTTGCAAGCTGTTGATCCAGCAAATCATAACAAGCTGATGATAAAACTGCTTCAACAGGAACCACCCAAATTTCACGACTAAATTCTGGATGTTGTTTTAACAAAGGGAGGAGTTTCACAGCATCTTTTTCAGTGGTGATGATTGGATTTGAATCTTCAAATTGTAAATCATCAATCTGATAATCATAATGATCAGGAAATTCATGGCACTGAAAATGCTTTAAGCCCATACTTTCAAGGGTTTTATAAAACCGTTGCGGAAACCCAATACCAACAACCGCATAATAATTCAAATCAGTGGCAAAATATTCAACTTGATCTTCGACTGGATTTAACAAGTACGGCGCTGCGACTTGTAATTGCATATACAGATTTGAGCTTGGTTGCTCAGCATGCTCAATTACTGTACCACTGCATAACCGTGCTACTGGCTCACGCAAAAAGCCTTCTGGCAACAGTTTCTGATTACCTAAACCACGATTGTTATCCAGTACAATCCATTCTAATTGACGATCGAGTGCCCAATGTTGCAAACCATCATCACTAATGATTAAATCAAGTTGATGCTGAGAGAGAAGCAACTCTATGCTTTTCTGTCGTTGCCCACCTACGACCATCGGCACGCTTGTAGATTGCACAATTAAACAGGGCTCATCACCCACTTCATTTGGCTCAGAATCGAGATTCACGCTTGCAGGAAAAGGACCTTTACCACCATAACCTCGACTAATTACTCCAACTCTAATATTTTTTTGTTGAAGATATTTAACCAATTGAATTAATAACGGCGTTTTACCACTACCACCTACCGTTATATTGCCAATGACCATGACAGGAACTGGTGCAGTATAAATAGGTTTTATACCACGTTGATACAACGCTTTATTCAAGGAAAATCCTAATCGATAAAGCAATGACAGTGGTCGCAATACAATCAACCACTTGGATTGCTTATTCCAAGCGTTTTGAATGACCTGCGCAATAGACATAACTTATTCCTCAAAATTACGTTGATGCAGTTGGAAATATGCACCACGCAAATCAAGTAATTCCTGATGTGTTCCCTGCTCTAATATTCGACCTTTATCCATTACCACAATAAGATCTGCATTCTCAATCGTTGATAATCGATGTGCAATGACAATCGTTGTCCGATCCTGCATAGCTGCATCAAAAGCACGTTGAATGAAGTATTCAGACTCATTGTCTAATGCGCTTGTCGCTTCATCAAGAATTAAAATTGGAGCATTTTTTAAGATTGCGCGAGCAATTGCAATACGCTGTCTTTGTCCGCCAGATAAATTTAAACCTTGAGCACCTAATGGTGTGTCATAGCCTTGAGGCAGTGCCATAATAAAGTCATGGGCATAAGCAGCTTTCGCAGCAGCAATAATCTGCTCTTCCGAAGCATCTTGTAACTGCCCATAAGCAATATTCTCACGAACAGTTCGGTTAAACAGCACGACTTGCTGATTGACCATGGCCACTTGTGAGCGTAACGCTGTAACTTCGATATCTTGAATATCATGGCCGTCAAATTTGATTGACCCTGAACTTAATTCTTGAAAACGAACCAATAAGTTGACTAAAGAAGACTTACCAGCCCCCGAACGCCCCACCAATGCTACAGTCTGTCCAGCTTTAACATTTAAATTGAAATCATGGATGGCATGGAAACCATCGCTATATGTTAAATTTGCCTCATTAAATTCAATATTGCCTTTGAGTTGTGGTTTTAACTGCCCTTCATTTTTTTCTTCAGGCATATCCAATAATTCAAATACTGAATGTGCTGCAGCCATTCCTCGCTGTAATTTTTCATTGATATCGGTTAAAGCTTTAATCGGCTTACTCAACATACCTGCTGCAGTAATATACGCAACAAACTGACCTGCTGAAGTATCCTGTAATATCTCAGGTCTTAAAGCAATCCAAATCACAATACTTAAAGCGATTGCCATAATAAGTTGTACAACAGGACTATTTAATTGTTGTACTGCAACCATTTTTAAACCACGACGCAAGTTTTCGAGTGAGGTTTCTTTAAAACGAGTTTGCTCGTATGCCTGTCCACCAAACCCTTTAACTACCAAATTACCATTCACGGTTTCTTGCACTACATGGTTTACATCACCCATCGTATCTTGCACTTGAGTAGACAGCTTACGCATACGTTTAGCAGCTTTTCTAATCAACAAACCGATTAATGGCGCAAAAATCAAAATACATAAAGTCAAGCGCCAGTTGGAATAGAACAAATATCCTAACAGCGCAATGGTAATCAAACCTTGTTGTAATAAGGTTCTTAATGACTCCGTTGAGGCAGCAGTCAGCTGTTCAACGTTGTACATAATTTTGGCAGTAATATGACCACTAGTGTTATCTAAATAATATTGCGACGGTAATCGCATTAATTTAGCAAAAACTTCTTGGCGAATATTAAAAATTAGATTTCGAGAAATCACCGAAGTGTAGTATCCACCTAGAAATAGCCCCACTCCTCGTACAAACATCAAAACAACAACCAAAAATGGGAATAAGTTCGTGAAACTTCGATCCTGTTCTTGAATGGCATTGATAATATGCTCTAATAATTTCGCAACAGAAACTTCAGTCGCGGCATTCAGCACAAAACCAAATACAACAATCAATGCAATCGTCCAGTACTGTTTTAAGTAACTCAACAAACGCATATAAACTTTAAAATCTTGCTTCACTCACAACCTCTAATTGGTACGGTATCCTTAAACACCTAAACAGATTCAGCACGTATGCAATTTAATCATACATAATTCGAACATCGAATGCTAAAGTCTGCCCCACTCTAAAATCAATGACCTGATTGTATGGAATAATCAAAGTAAACCTTAGCTCAATTGAAGTATTGAGACCTAAATGACTTAAATCTCAAACTCATCTAAATAAATCACATTTACAGCTTTTAAATTAATTATTTTTCATCTAAACAGATATTTAGAATACCATCTAACTCATCAAGTGAATGGTAATGAATCACAAGCTTACCTTTACCTTGCTTATTGTGATCAATTTTAACATCTGCACTGAAACGTTCAGAAAGACGCTGAGTCAGTTGCTCTAAATCAGCTGAAATTGATGGTTTTGGCTTATCCTGTTTTGGTGCATTAAAATCACGCACCAACTGTTCTGTTTGACGAACAGAAAGGTTTTTTTCAATGACAATTTTTGCAATTTCAATTTGATCTTTTACACGCAAAGTCAATATTGCGCGCGCATGCCCCATATCTAATTGACCCTGTTGGATATGGTCTTTAATCGGATCCGCTAAGCTTAATAAGCGCAATAAATTACTTACTGTAGTACGTGCCTTGCCCACCGTTTCAGCAATTTCTTGGTGACTTAATCCAAACTCTTCATGAAAACGCTGCAATGCCATAGCTTGATCAATTGGATTTAAATCTTGGCGTTGAATGTTTTCAATTAATGCCAACGCAATTGCAACTTGATCTGACAAATCACGAACAATTGCAGGAACTTCATTTAGTCCAGCGATTTGAGCTGCTCGCCAACGGCGCTCCCCAGCAATAATTTCATATTGATGTACATCATCCTCAATTGGACGAATGACAATCGGCTGCATGATGCCATGCTTTTTAATAGAAGATGCTAATTCCTGAAGGTCTTCTTCATGAATAAAGCGTCGCGGCTGATAATTACCACGTTTAAGAAGTTTGACATCTACTTGTTTGAGCTGACCATGATCTAATGACTGTGCTTCTAATTGTAATTTTTCTTTTTGAATAGAGCCCAATAACGCATCTAAGCCACGACCCTTTGCTAAGCCTCTTTTCTTCACGGTCATGCTTTACTTCCTTTTTTCACTTTGTTTTTTTTTAACATTTCAGCAGCAAGATTCAAATAAGCCACTGCACCCTTAGAACTTTTTTCAAAATAAATAATCGGCAACCCATGTGCTGGCGCTTCCGCTAAACGCACATTTCGAGGAATAACCGTTTCGTATAATTTTTTACCAAAATACTGCTCCAACTCATCCGACACATCACGTGTCAGCGCATTTCGAGCATCGTACATGGTACGCAATACACCAATAATCTCTAAATCAGGATTTAAAGCTTGCTGAATACGATCAATCGTTTGTGTTAAATCCGCCAAGCCTTCCAAGGCATAATATTCACACTGCATTGGAATGATCACACTTTTAACAGCAGCCAATGCATTTACCGTGATCAAACTTAAGCTTGGTGCACAATCCACAATGATGTAATCAAACTTATCTTCAATTTGTTGGATCGCATCACGCAGAATAAATTCACGACCTTCTTGCTCAGCAATGGCTAATTCAACACCTGCTAAATCACGATTGGAGCCAAGTACGCGATATCCAACTTCAGCTTTAGTGATGGCCGTTTCAATTGGCACTTCACCCAGTAAAACATCAGTTACTGAGTATAAGAGATCATTCTTTTGAATACCCGAACCCATAGTGGCATTGCCTTGAGAGTCCATATCTATCAACAATACTCGCTTTTTAAGCACTGCTAATGATGCAGCCAAATTTACAGCAGTCGTGGTTTTACCTACGCCACCTTTTTGGTTCGCAATAGCAATAATTTGAGCCATGGTAACCCCAATCCCTAGAATTTTTAAATTTGTTTAAGTAGCAATAAATGACGTTGTTCATCTAAACGTGGAACGTGAAGCTCAATAATTTCGCAACTCAACTCATCTTTATGGTTTTCAATTTCCTCAGCAGGAATTAAACCTTTCATTGAAGCAATAATACTGTTTTCATGCATAAAAGGACGAGAAGCTGTAATAAAATCTGTCAGTGAGGCGAAAGCACGACTGGTAATTACATCAAATTTACCCAGTTCATTAATACTCTCTTCATTCTCTACTCGAGTTTGAACTGCCACAACATTTTTTAGTTTTAAATCAGCAATAAACTGTTTGAGAAAACGAATTTTTTTCCCATTCGAATCCAGAAGCACACAGTTTCGATCAGGTTGACATAGCGCGATAATCATCCCCGGCATACCACCACCAGTACCAATATCAAGCAATCGTCCTTCAGGCAAGTCTTTCAAGATACTGAGGCTATCCAATAAATGCTTAACTAACATTTCTTTAGGATCACGAATCGCGGTCAAGTTGTACGCCTTATTCCACAATACAAGCGCATCTTGATATTTTAATAATAAATTCAACGCCTCATCACTGAGTGATAAACCTAGTTTTTGACTACCTTGTTGTAACTCATAAAAAAAAGGATGCATAAACAGTAAACATCTCAATAAAATTAATCAAAGTATACCGTTTTATGCATCGTGGAACACTATTTAACGCTTAGTGAATACTCAGTTAGTTAAATTGTCCTTCTCGAATTTGCTGATCCAACTGCATCAACCTTTCTGGAGTACCCACATCAACCCATGTTTCTGCCATTTTTGCAGCAGAAATTCTGTGGTTGTGCATAGCATCTTTAAGCAAAGGTGCTAAAGGACGCTTACCCCACTCTAAACCTTCGAATAAACGAGGATGAATCACCGCAATACCACTATAAGTCAGATTTTCGCCCTCTTTTTCTTGCTCAAAAGTATAAGCACGACCATCTAATAGTGTGAAATCACCTTGGGGGTGTTGTAGCGGATTTGGCACAAGTACTAAGTGTGCTAGATCTTCTTGTAAATCAAGCTCAAGCAACTGAGCAAAATCAAACTGAGTCCACACATCCCCATTGACGAGGATAAATGGTTCTTCACCCAACAAGGGCAAAGCATTGATGATACCACCAGCTGTTTCCAAACCCTCATCTTCACGCGTCCAGCGAATGTTCACACCAAATTGAGAACCATCGCCTAAAGCACCGATCAATTTGTCTGCCAGCCATGCCGAATTAATAATAATTTCACTAACACCAATCGACTTTAGTTTTTCAATATGCCATACAATTAAAGGCTTTCCACCCACTTCCAACAGTGGCTTTGGTTTATAAAGCGTCAAGGGACGCATACGGTTACCCAGACCGGCTGCTAAAATCATGGCTTTCATGCAGCAACTACCTCATAGTGACCATACTTGGCTTCAAATGCATGAAGCACTTTATCTTCAACCCATTGAATAAATGGAGTGAGTTCAGCGTAAGGCTTCGACTCTTCGAGTAAATACCACATGACACGAGGCAGGTCTTTTAAATAGCCCGACTTTCCATCACGTTCAAACAATCGCACAAAAATACCTAAAATCTTTAAATGGCGTTGAATCGCCATGAAGTCAGCATCTTTAATAAAGCGCTCTAAATCACGATCAATTTTTGAATCATCTGGTAATAATTCATAGAAGGTTTTAAACCATTGTTTTACACGTGCTGGAGGCCATTGCACGTATGCATCACGTGTAATTGAAATCAAGTCGTAGGTATCCGCACCAATTACCGCATCTTGAAAATCAATTACGCCTTGTTCTTGTTCATCATTCAACAACATGAGATTACGACTGTGAAAGTCTCGATGAACAATCACTTGGGGTTGAGCTAAAGCCGCATTTGCCAATATCGCAAAAGTGCGCTTAATCAAACCTTGTTCATCAGCATTTAATCGAATATTTAATGATGGAAGCAACCAATCTGTGAATAACTCCATTTCACTGATTAATTTTTCGTAACTATATTCTGGAAACTGATCCACACCACGAATAGACTGTAATTGAATGAGTTGTTTAAAACTCTGTAAATAATGCTGATCTACCGTGTCATTGTTTAAATGGTTCGCTAAAAGCTCATCCCCAAAATCTTCAAGAAGCAACAACCCTTGCTCTAAATCCTTTGCAACAATATGTGGAACACGAACACCATGACGATCGAAGAATTCATCAATCGTCACAAAAGGTACACAATCTTCTTTTTCTGGAGGTGCATCCATTAACATAAATGATTTATTATTCAAGGTGATTCGCGCATAGCGACGGAAACTGGCATCGCCTGCTAAATATTTTATTACGAACTGCTCTGATTGAAGTACAGATTGCACCCACGTATGTATCAATTGTTCACGTTGTGTATTCATTTGCTATAAATTCTAGTACAGGCTGAATATTTAAAGTGCTAAGTGTAGCCACTAATCCGTTTTTTCTCTATGATGCGACAATAATTAATTGCAATTTGCATACTTGGTTAATGATATAAATGAAGCATCAGTTTACTTTCAGCCCTTTGGCGACTGCTATTTTAACCTTATTGTGTGGTAGCACAGTCTCAAGTTATGCCGACTCTAAAGACAGTACAACTGAGGTGGACAATCAAGCACTTCAAACTGCAATTAAAGAAAGCTACCCTGGTCAGCGCTTCTTTGATCAATATTATGTCAATAAAAATTCAGCCGAAGCGCAACAACGTAGCACGCTCTCCCCAAGCTCGAAATTTTGTGCTCAAACTTGGTTGACACCAATCAGCCCTGATACCAAAGCAATTGATCCTGAGCAAGCAACGTCGATCATCACCGCTGATCGTGCATATTACAATCCAAATGGTGACTCAGAATTAGAAGGCAATGTCATCATCGATCAACAAGGTCGTATGGTTCGTGCAGATAAGATTAAAATTGACAACACTCAAACCCATGCCAAAGCTTCTGGCAATGTACAGTTAGCACAAGCGGGTTTATTGGCTCAAAGTGATCAAATTGACTACAATTTAAAAACCCAAACGGGACGCCTCAATAACAGCTTTTATATTTCAGAAGCGACACATGGGCATGGTCGTGCAGAAAATATTGAGCGCACCTCACCCAATATTTTACTCCTTCAAAATGCAACTTATAGCACGTGTCCACCTGAGCAAAGCCCAACATGGAAGATTCAAGCCAATTCGATTGAGTTAAATCAAGACACTGGGCGTGGCGTGACCAAAGGCACTAAACTATATATTAAAAACACACCAGTGCTGGCTGTGCCATATTTCAATTTCCCTATTGATGATCGTCGTACCACTGGCTTATTAAACCCAGGTTTTGGCTATACCAACGATGGTGGTTTAGAACTTGAAGCGCCAATTTATCTCAATTTAGCACCCAATTATGATGCGACTATAACCCCACGTTTCATTGGCGGTCGTGGATTGATGGCTGAGGGTGAGTTCAGATATCTGACTGAACAATATGGTGGCGGTCGTATTTGGGGTGGTTATTTAGCACAAGATCGTAAATATGATGATGAAGATCGTAAAGATTTACACCTTTTGCACAATTGGAAAATCAATGACCAATGGACGACCAATTTAGAATACAACTATGTTTCTGATAAAGACTTCTTTGCCGATCTAGACAGCAATCCGAATACAAGAACAGAGTTAAACCAACGCCGCGCTTGGGATCTTAATTACGCCAATGGAATTCCAGGGTTACGCGCGCAACTCAAAGTTGAAGACTTCCAGACGCTAGACCCTGATGTTGATGATGTTGATCGCCCCTATGCACGACTACCGCAATTGCTCGTCAATTATATCACTGGTAATCCGCAAGGACTGGAATATGAATTTAATAACGATACAGCATATTTCCAAAAAGATATTAATGACTTAAATGCTTCAGACAACTCAAATGTGGACACCATTTATCAACCAAGTGGTACACGTCTTTATAATGAGTTTTCTGCTCGATACAATTTCCGCAATCAGTGGTCATTCTTTATACCACAAGCATCAGTTCGCTCTATAAATACTTTCTTTGATCAAAATACGATTGATCGTATCACTGAAGAACAAAGAAAAAATACCAAAGACAATGCAGTTATAGTTCCAGAGTTTACTTTAGATGCTGGTCTTATCTTTGAAAAAGATGGAAAATTCTTACAAACCATCACACCACGTGCATTCTATGCTTATGCACCGCACAGAAATCAAAATAGCTCACCGAACTTTGACTCAACTGCAGCATCTCTGAATTACGATCAACTCTTTAATCCACGTCGCTTTTACGGTCATGACCGCCTAGAAGATAATAACTTCTTATCACTCGGGGTAAGTTACAGCCTCTTTGATACAATCGGATTAGAACGTTTACGTGCCAGCATCGGACAAAGTTACTATTTTGAAGACCGTAAGGTGACTTTGAATAATAGTCAAAATGACCCATTTAATACTGAGCGTCAAACTGGTCCTGTGATCAGCATTGCCAGCCAGCTTTCTCAGAACTTTACTGTGAATGCAAACTCAATGTGGATGTCTAACGGAGATAATGCTCAACGTGATCTACAAGTGTATTACACAGGTGATCAAGGTAACCTATACAACTTTGGTTATTTTAATCGTAAGCGACTTGAAGATCGTCAAGACCACTATGACCAAGTTACAGCATCCTTTATACAACCTGTGAAAGGTAATTGGAATTTGATGGGTCATATGCAATATGATCTAGACAACAGTGTTGCACGCGAGTACCTTTTAGGTATTAATTATGAGTCGTGCTGCTGGGGTGTTTCGGTCTACGGTCGCTCTTATTACAATGACTTAGATGATGTTAATGCACCAGATACCAAACAAAAACGTGCTGTAATGGCAGAGTTTACACTTAAAGGACTTGGTGGCTTAAACAGTAAGTTAAGCTCTTTACTGGAAAATCGAATCTTGGGTTTCGATAAAGTTAAACAAAATTGGACGAATTAATGAAGATGCAAAATTTAAAACAACTCTTTAAAGCTTCAGCGTTAGCACTTGTTATTTCTGCATCAGTGTCAAGTTATGCAAACCCATCAGATCAAATCGTTGCTATTGTTGGCAAAAGTGCCATTTTAAAAAGTGACATTGCACAAGGTGTCGCTGAGCTTCAACATCAGCTTAAAGCTCAAAAACAGGATGTACCACCACTTCAGGTACTTGAAAATCAAGCTCTGAATAAACTTATCATCCAAAATGCGCAACTTGAACAAGTAAAACGCTATGGCATTCAAGTTGATGAAAAAACTTTAAATGATGCTGTACTTAATGTTGCTCGCCAGTCGAACAGTAATAGCCTAGAAGACTTCCAGCAAAAGCTTGACCGTATGGCTCCAGGCACTTATGAAAACCTACGTGCTAAAGTCGCTGATGATCTTGCTATTCAGCGCTTACGTCAACAACAAGTGATGTCACGCATCAAAATCAGCGACCAAGATGTTGAAAACTTCCTCAAATCACCGGAAGGTCAAGCTGCTGTGGGTACTCAAGCTCACGTGATTCACTTCAGAATTTCTGGTGAAGCCTCTCAACAAGAACTCACTCAAGTCGCGCAACAAGTTCAAGATGCACTTCAAGCTTCGAATGATGTAGATGCGATACAGAAACAATTTTCTACATCTACAATTAAAGTTGAAGGTGCAGATATGGGCTCGCGCTCAATCGCAGATATTCCAGAAGAACTTGCATCGAGTATCGCTTTAGTTTCACCAGGCAATACTACTGATTTAATTCAGGCTCGAGATGGCATCCACTTGTTGAAACTCTTAGAGCGCAAGTCAAATGAGAAAAAGACAATTGTGCCACAATACCAAACTCGCCATATTCTGATTAAGACTTCTGAAGTGGTGAGCCCTGAAAATGCCAAACACACTATTGACAGTATCTATAGCCGTGTAAAGGCAGGTGATGATTTTGCAGTCCTTGCTGCAACTTATTCTAATGATCCAGGTTCTGCACGTGATGGTGGTAGCTTAGGTTGGGTTTCACCAGGTATGATGGTGCCAGAGTTTGATCAAAAAATGCAGACTGCGAAAATTGGCGAAGTCAGTGAACCTTTTGAAACACAGTTTGGTTGGCACATTTTGCAAGTTACTGATGCACGTCAGCAAGACATGACTCAGGAACAACAAAAACGCATAGCGCGCCAAATTCTTGGTGACCGTCAATTTGATGCAGAGTTAGATGGCTGGTTAAGAGAACTTCGCGCAAGTACATACGTTGAAATTAAACAACCCAACCAAAACTAATTTTTCTTAATTGAGAGCCTCCACTATGGGGGCTTTAATTTTTTTGGCTGTTCATATAAAAAAAGGCACCTTCATCAGGTGCCTTTTTGATTACTCAAAAATTAACGATTGTTATCGTCTTCTTGAGCATCATCAAATTTTGTTTCGCCATCAAAGTTTGGTGTAGAAGTCGCACCAAAACCACCTTGACCACCGAAGCCACCTTGACCACCGAAGCCACCTTGACCGCCAAAACCTTGACCGCCACCGAAGCCACCTTGACCGCCAAAGCCACCTTGACCGCCAAAGCCACCTTGACCACCGAAGCCGCCTTGACCACCGAAGCCACCTTGACCACCGAAGCCGCCTTGTTGACCACCGAAGCCACCTTGAGCACCAGCAGGAGCGCCAGCAGGAGCACCAGCAGGACGTGGATTACGCGCAGGTACAACTGTTGAAATAGCGTGTTTGTAAACCATTTGGCTTACCGTGTTTTTTAATAATACAACGTATTGGTCAAATGATTCGATATGACCTTGTAATTTAATACCGTTGACTAAAAAGATTGAAACTGGAATACGTTCCTTACGGAGAGAGTTTAAGAACGGATCTTGTAAAGTTTGACCTTTAGACATGTTATACTCCAAAAAATAAAATCAGCGCAAAAAAACTATCTTTATTTTTCAATTAAAATTTATAAAAAAGATAGTGAGTAAATTTTGCTTTATCCATATAAGTTTCGCAAGTCTTCTTGAGCTTGCTTTATCGTCAAAAAAGTTTGAAAACTGTGCGCTTCTTGCAAAGAACGTAACCAAGTGTATTGACGTTTAGCCAGTTGTCGTGTTGCAAACAAACACTTGTCTTCCATATCTTGCTTAGATTTGAGACTTCTATCACTATTTTTAAGAAAATCTAAAGCTTGGCGATATCCAACAGATCTTGCCGATGGCAAATTATCGTTTAAATCGTATTTTTCAATCAGGTACTCCACCTCATTTAAAAAACCGATATCCCACATTATTTTTAGGCGCAGTTCAATTCTTTTGTGTAATTCTACACGATCAGGTAATAGCGCATAATTATGAAAATTGTAACGATATGGCTGTTTTTTAGGCTGTTCAGCTTGAAGCTCAGTAATAGGGCGACCTGTCAGACGATAGACCTCTAGCGCGCGTATAATGCGCTGACGATCACTCACTTTAAACTTCTCACCTGCCATAGGATCGACACGTTTTAACTCCTCGTAGACGCTCTCCCACCCTATTGCCATGGCTTCATTTTCAATTTGTTGACGTACCTTTTCATCAGCATTAGGGAGATTCGTTGCCAAGCCTTCCAATAGTGCTTTGTAGTACAACATCGTCCCACCCACCAAGATTGGGGTCTTACCGCGTGAATGTATTTCATCAATCAGCAGCGATGCATCTTCAACGAATTGAGCTGCCGAATAAACCTCGAGCGGTGTAATAATATCAATCAGGTGATGTGGATATCGCTCCTGCTCTTCTTTTGATGGCTTTGCCGAACCGATATCCATGTCCTTGTAGATTAAAGCAGAATCTACCGAAACAATTTCAAAATTACCGCGTTCATATAGCTCACATGCCAAAGCAGTTTTCCCACTCGCAGTCGGCCCCATTAAGTTGATGACTGGCATTTGATTTGACATGTACAATTACTCTCCTCGAGCAAATAATTTATCTAACTGGCTAAGTGGAAAAGCCCTCCAAGTTGGTCGTCCATGATTACATTGACTTGCAAACTCAGTTTGTTCCATCTGCCTCAACAGTGCATTCATTTCAGAAATACTTAACATTCGATGCGCACGCACTGCGCCATGACATGCCATTCCTGCCAAGATATGGTCTCTTTTTTGTTGTAAAGCACTGGCCTCATCATTGGGATCAAGATCATTCAAAAGTTCTGGGATTAATGCATTAAAATCGGCTTTGTGCAAAATAGCAGGCACACCTCGCACTATCACTTGCTCATCGCCATATTGATCAATTTCTAAACCAAGCCGCGCCAACTGAGGCTTAAGGTCTTCGATACGCGTGGCTTGCATGCGTGTAATTGAAATCACTTTTGGAATAAGCAACTGCTGTGATGTCCAAAATTCAGGTTTATCCCAAGCAGATTTCATTTGCTGTAATAAGATCCGCTCGTGCGCCGCATGCATATCTACAATGATCAAGCCTTCAGAATTCTGCGCCAGAATATAAATTCCATGAAGTTGTGCAATTGCAATCCCCAAAGGAAACTCGTCAACTTTAGACGATGTTGATTCCATCTCAGTATCATAAGGAACTTCAAAATTAGATGACGTTTCTTTCAAAGGTGCCAAATAAGATTTGAGTGCATTGCTAATATTAGAATTTGAATAAGACTGACTCGGCGCACTATATTGAACTGACTGAGGCTGTTTAGCACTAAAATCTGTTAGATACCCCTCATGACTCGATTCCTGCAACGTCTGGGACATAGGGGGCGATGCTTGCGCATTTTGATGCAAATTAAATTGCTCTTGATAACGTGGTAGCTGAACTGATGGTGCGATGACATCTTGATCAAGCTTTAAAGCCTGGGCTAAATCCGCAGTCGCAGTTTGAAATTGCGACAAAGTTTCTTTGGCAAAATGACGTACAAATTCGTGTACTTCACGTTGATTCAAAAATCGAATCTCATGTTTAGTCGGATGTACATTCACATCAATAAATTCAGGATCAACTTCTAAGAACAACAAATAAGCTGCATGTTGATGCCCATGCAAGATGCCATCATAGGCCATTCGCAAAGCATGAGAGATTGTTTTATCTTTTACGATACGACCATTCACGTACACATACTGCAAATCACTTTGTGCTCGAGCATCAGAAGGATGACCTAACCATCCTGATAAGCGCATATTGACACTATCAGCATCGATCCAATACGCATTTTCAGTAAATTGTCGACCTAAAAGCTGCTGTACACGTTGAAATCTGAGTTGACCACTGTCTGCGACAGGCAAATTTAAACGAATAGCACCATTATGTTCCAGCACAATCCGAATATCGAAATGCGTTAAGGCTAAGCGCCGTACGATTTCTTCAATGTGACCAAATTCCGTATTTGGCTTTTTTAAAAACTTTCGTCTTGCTGGCACATTAAAAAATAAATCTTGTACACGTATGTGTGTGCCTTGCTGAGTAGCAACAGCTTGAATCTCTTGATGATCAAAGGCCGTGCCGTTTACTTCGACCTGATAACCAATTCCTGAATCATCACGACTACTGGTCAAGGTCAAGCGCGAAACAGCAGCAATGGAAGCCAAGGCTTCTCCGCGAAAACCTAAGCTCACAATTGCATGTAAATCTTCAGCAGTTTGAATTTTACTGGTCGCATGCCTCATCACCGCAAGCGGAAGATCCTCAGGATGAATCCCTTTGCCATTATCGATAATCTCAATCAGCGTACTACCGCCTTGTTCGACTCGAATGATTAATTCAGTCGCACCTGCATCAATGGAGTTTTCTAAAAGTTCCTTCACCACTGATGCAGGACGTTCAATTACCTCTCCCGCAGCAATTTGGTTTGCTAATGCAGGAGATAAGGTTTGAATTCGATTCAAGCTAAGATCATGCGCCATAGAATTATTTAAAACTGTGTCTTTAATTTTGCGAGTAAAGCTTCATCATTTGAAGAAATCGTGACATGACGTACTGATTCATCATCAGATTTCTCAATATTCAAGATAACATCTGCATTTGGAATTTCGTCACCACCTTTAGAGGGCCATTCAAACAAGAATAGTGCATCAGCAATATCCAGATAATCACGAATACCCATCAACTCAAGTTCATAAGGATCATTCAAACGATACAAATCAAAATGAAAGACATCCTGCTGATTGATTTTATACGGTTCAACCAATGTATAAGTCGGGCTTTTAACCGCACCACGATGACCTAAATTTTGTAGCCAATAACGCGTCAGGGTAGTTTTACCCGCACCCAAATCACCAATGAGGTATATGACACCCTTTTCAATACACTGCCCTAAACATGCAGCTAATTTTTGAGTATCTGCTTCATCATTTAAGTTGAGTTGAAAAGAATATTGCATCTGGATCACATTAGACATCTGTTGAAGAGGTATAATAGCATGCTCCTGAACAGTGCCTATCTAGACTTGTTCAAAAACTCATTCATCTGATCATTTTTTTATTCTGTTGTCTTGTTATGCCAAAATCAAATTCAGAAAGTGCCCCAAGTTTTACGCCACCGATGATCAATGGTGTAACAGCCAGCAAAGTATTTCTTCCAAATCTACAAATCTCCCCGATTACGATTTATGATTTTCTCATTCAAGCCTTTTCTCATATAGACGCACTGGAATGGCAACAACGTTTTCAAGATGGGCTTGTTTATAATTCAGATGGCAACACACTTTCCATCAATTCGGCGTATCAACCCAATTCTCATATTTTTTATTATCGTTTTTTAGCACACGAAATTCATGTTCCGTTTAAGGAAAAAATTTTATACGAAAATGATGATCTGCTCGTGGTGGATAAACCTCATTTTTTAACCATGAGTCCGACAGGTCAATATGTTCAAGAAACCTTATTGGTGAGATTAAAGCAGTTCACTGATAATCCTCATCTCACTCCGATTCATCGTTTAGACCGTGAAACAGCAGGTGTTGTTTTATTTTCAAAAAAAGTTGAAAGTCGCGGAGTCTATCAACAACTTTTTGCGGATCGTAAAGTATCCAAAACATATCAAGCAATCGCACCTTACTTAAAAGACTTAGTCTTTCCACGAACAGTTGAATTGCGTATGGAAAAGGGAAACCCATTTTATATAATGAAAGTATGTGAAGGTGTCACCAATTCTGTCACTGAAATTGACCTTATAGAACACAATTCAAAGTGGGGACGATATATTTTGAAACCACTGACTGGTAAGCAACATCAACTTCGCGTTCACCTCAATGCGCTCAATATTCCAATTAAAAATGATCCTTTATATCCGGTAATCGCGCATAAAGCTGAGGATGATTTCAGTGCTCCGTTGCAATTACTTGCTGATGAGCTTCAATTTATTGATCCGATATTAAATATTGAAATGCACTTTAAAAGCACACAAATACTGACATTGTAGATTCATTGTAATGACAAATTTATTTAATTTTCACGTTCAGACATTGAAATTACATTTACTTAGATTAAAATAAGCACTTAAATTTAGAGTCGTTTGGTTTTAATTCATGAGAAAAACAGAAGTTTATCAAGTCCGACTTGACTCACAAGAAAAAAAACAAGCCTTTGCAGTTTTTAAGCAATTGGGGATTACACCAGCGCAAGCAGTGCGTTTATTTTTCAAACAAGTTGTACTGACAAAGTCCATTCCTTTTGCAATCGAAAATCAAACGATCAACATGGATCAATTGTTGAAACTCAAAAAGCTTAAGCAAGAACAACAAGATTCCAACACTACAATTTCGAGTTTAGATGACGACGATTTTTTTGCAGAATTGAATGCACTTTTGGGTGAAAGCGATAAAGATTAATTTTTGACATAAGTTAACTTTGTCGTATTTTTAAACAATTTAATTTACAGCGCCCTGCGCAAATATGTTTAGCTCTTCATCATAACAAGATTAAAAATAATGATCTGAGGAGAGCTCAACAGTGATAGTACGGAAAGCCACAACAGAAGATCTCAATCAACTCGCTATACTTTTTGACGAATACCGACAATTTTATGGTGCGTCATCCAATATTCAACAATCCTATAATTTTCTAAAACAGCGATTCGAAAACCAACAAAGTGTTATTTTTATTCACATCAAAAATGATGTAATCACTGGCTTCGTGATTCTTTATTTAGGTTTTTCGTCCCATGCTTGTTCAAGCTACTACATCTTAGATGATGTATATGTCACTCCAGTTTATAGAAGACAAGGTTCAGCCAAACAACTCATTGATACTGCAATTTTGTTTGCACAATCCGAAAAAGCCAGTCGAATTTCATTAGAGACACAAAGAAGTAACTTTCAATCTCACCAACTTTACGAAAAGATGGGCTTCGTCAAAGACAATGAATTCCAAACCTATCATTGCTTCCTATCCTAAGGCATTACACAACATATCGCCTTGAGCATAGAGTCTTTTGAGTTGATGATTTAAACCTCAAGGAGTTGAGCATCAGGACTTTGATTTTTGGCGGCGAGTATTTGCTGTTCAGTGAGATAGCAATATTCACCTTCAGCAAGCTGATCTAATTTTAATTGTCCAATTTGCAGTCGATGCAATGATTCAACACGATTTCCCACAGCAGCAACCATACGCTTTACTTGATGATAAACGCCTTGATGCACTGTAAATTGTAGGTGTTGATTGCTTATGAGTTGAATATCTGTTGCTTGAAAAAATCCTGTTTCATTGCGAAGCTCTACACCTTGACCCAATTGAATGATTTGCTGCTCAGTGACTGGATCTGCTGTATGCATTTGATAAACTTTAGGAACATGTTTTTTAGGATGAGTCAGCGCTTGCAGAAATTGTCCATCATCTGTAAGTAACAATATACCAGTCGTGTCTTGATCTAAACGTCCGACTGTTTGCACTCCCCTTTGCAATAATATGTCATCGATCAATTCAAATACACTGAAGTGATGCTTCGCTTGATGCGAGCATTCATAGCCTACAGGTTTATTGAGTGCTATATAAACTTTTTCACGATAAGTATATTCATCGTTATACACGTGGAAGCTAAGACCTTGAAGCTTCAGTTTATATTTCGGGTCCGTGATCACAGTACCATCAATGACCACTGCACCAGATTTAATTAATTGTTGACAATATTTTCGTGATCCAAAGCCTTGAGACTGTAACATTTTTTCCAGAACCATGAATCACTTCCATTACTTACAATATTCGTTGAAATTTAAAGTATGTCATCTGAATGCAGACTTTAAATCAGTTAAACTATTATAACTTTCAAGTACTGTCCTGATAAGCACTGGATCTTCTTTATGTCTCAATTAGACCTCAATTTAATCGTTCTAATCATTTTATTGGCATGTGGAATATTCAGTCAAAATACGGCCGTCACAATTGCAGTCGCAGTACTTATTGTTTTTCGTATCACCCCTTTAAACGAATATTTTCCATTGCTTCAACAGCATGGTTTAAATATTGGCATTATTATCCTCACCATTGGTGTACTTACGCCAATTGCCAGTGGCACCATTCCGGGTAAAGATATCCTCAAGTCATTCTTGAGCTTAAACTCAATTTTAGCCATTGGAATCGGATTATTGGTTGCATGGTTAGGTGGTCGTGGCGTAACGCTTATGGCGAATCAGCCAAATATTGTCGCTGGACTTCTGATTGGTACTGTAGCAGGTGTTGCTATTTTACGTGGCGTCCCTGTTGGACCTTTAATTGCAGCAGGAATACTTTCCATTATTATTGGCACTTCTTGAAACAGGTTCCTTTCACGACTGAACAGTCATTTCACAAACGCAACAGTCATCATTTGTTGGTTTGATCTTTTAGAACTGCGGTAAAGTATTTTGATTACGGATACTTGCACAGTTTAAATTATGCAAAAAATTAAAATTATTCGTCAGGATCAATACGAACTCGCTGCTACCTTTTTTCCTGCCGAGCATTCAAAGCGCCTTCCTGTCTTGGTGTGCCCTGCCACTGGAATTACTCAAAAGTTTTATCATCAATTTTGCGAATGGCTTAACCAACAAGGCTATGCCGTAATGGTGTTTGATTTTAGTGGTATTGGTGCTTCTCTTTATGGCCCATTGAAGCAATCCAAAGCAAGTATTGTGCAATGGGGGCAGTTGGATATTCCCGCTGCGATTGATCAACTCTTACAACTCACCCATGCCAAGCAAGTTATTCTTGTCGGTCACAGCGCTGGCGGACAACTGATTGGGATTACCCCTAACCATGATAAAGTTGCAAAAGTCGTTGCAATTGCAGGTTCGACTGGGCATGTAAAAGGGCTCAAAGGTCGTACGAAACTACTTGCCCCTGTGATGTTTAAAGGTATTTTTCCTCTCGCACGTATGACGCTCGGTTACGGCCCTACCCAAGCCATTGGTATGGGGGAAAATCTACCGAAAGATGTTGCACGTGACTGGGCTCAATTTTGTAGTCAACCAGGCTATGTTATTAATGCGATTGGCAAAACGGTTGCCCTAGACCAAGACTATCACCAAGAGATACGAATTCCTGTCACTGCCATTTGGGCAAGTGATGATGAGATTGCAACTGAAGCAAATGTTCAGGATTTACTACGTTTATATCCTAATGCACCTACCGAAGCGATCGAACTCAAACCCAAAGAGCTTGGACATAAAGCGATCGGACACATGATGATGTTCAAACAGTCGCATCAAAATATTTGGCCGATGATCGAATCTCAACTGCATATATAAATCTCCATAAGTAAAAAACCGTCTTAAAGGCGGTTTTTTAAACTTACTCTATCCCAATATTCCAATCGAAAGCTGGATCACTATCGCATTTACAATATCGATGAAAAAAGCACCTGTCAGTGGAATAAGTAAGAATGCTTTGTGTGAAGGACCATAGGTATTGGTGACTGCTTGAATATTGGCAATAGCCGTTGGCGTCGCACCCATACCAAAACCACAATGACCTGCTGATAAAACTGCAGCATCGTAGTTGCTCCCCATCACCTTAAATGTCACAAAAGCAGTGTATAAAATCAATACCAGCATTTGCACAATCAGAATCGTGACTAACGGACCTGCTAAATCTGCTAATAACCACAGTTGTAGTGATAACAATGCCATAGATAAATAAAGTGATAAAGATGCATTTCCAAACACGTCAATCGCACGATCAAAAATATTCACTTTGAATACATGCTCAAGCAGATTTCTCAAAATCACACCTGAACCTAACGCCCAAACAAAGGTTGGAAGCTCAAACCATTTACCCTGACTAAAATCTGTCATTAAGTTTGCCGTGAATATACAAAGTGCAAACATACCAAGGGTAGAAACCGCATTACTTGCAGTAATTAATCGTGTCTTTTTTGGATATTCAAATGGTGCAGATTTTAACTGATCATCCAATTGTGATTCGTTTTGATCATTGTCAATTTTGTCAGCCAATTGATGACGTTTAATTAAAAATTTAGCAACTGGACCACCAACAATACCACCAATAATAAGACCGAAGGTCGCACTTGCCATACCCAATACAATCGCACCTTGAATGCCATGCTGGGTTTCAAGCACTTGCCCCCATGCACCTGCCGTGCCATGACCACCCGTTAAGGTGATTGAACCTACAATTAAACCAATAAGAGGATCTAAGCCTAAAACCGTCGCTAAACTCACCCCAACAATATTTTGAACGATCACAAACCCGATCACACAGAACAAAAATATAAATAGGGCTTTCCCACCATCTTTTAATTTAACAAAATCTGCACCTAAGCCCACAGAGGTAAAGAACATCAGCATTAAAATGCTTTGAATTTGCGCATCAAAGGTGGCACTAATATTAAAGAATTTAAATAAGATTAATGCTGTAATTGCTGCGACCAAACCGCCAATCACAGGTTCAGGTAAATTGTAGTTTTTAAAGAATTGGATACGGTTGACTAGATAGCGCCCAATAAATAGAAAAAATACGGCAATCACGATGGTGCCAAAGGCATCAACTTCAAAATTCATTCTATTTCCCTAATGTTTTAATTTTAATCAATTTTCACAAAGAATTTTGCTTTATTCAGCTACTGAAATGTAATTTTTCAATGATTTATAGGCAGTGCATTTTCTTGTACTACCCTGTTAGTTTATTGCACCTGTTTTCTTCTTTGCTCTCGAATTGATTCGCGAACTCGATCTGGCTCGACTACACCTAGGTGGTGCTGATTGTAATAGCGCTGTTTATCGTATTCAGACATGTTTACTGTTTCATCTTTATATTTCTGATAACGTGCATCTTCTTCTGGATCATAATTTTTAATCTCCACGCTTGAACATGCAATGAGCGATAGACTGATTAAACTTAATGTGAGTAGGCTTTTCATTATATTCATGCTGTGTTCATTTTTTGCTTATTCTATTTATTTCACCTTTCTAGATTGTTGCTGTCAGTTTTATGTATGGTTATGGGCTTGTAAGCTTTTCACAGTAGTCGATTCGAATTTATATTCGATTCAGCATGACGAATCTGTGTGAATATGTTTTAATGCAGGCAGTATGAGATGAGCCTTATATGAGTATCACGAGAGTGGTACGACTAGCCCCGTTAATTTTTAATTACGGGGCTTTTTTATGGGCTTTCTTTTTCGGTAAATGACGGTTTCGCCGTATTTTTGTAACACCCACTCTTTTGCTTGTTGGTCGGTGATGTTTTCAAACACGTAGTAGTCATGATCCCATGCTTCTTGATGGAAAATGACCTTCTTCGTATAAGTTTCATTCTTTCCATTGGTCATACAAACAAAGCTGTCGCCTTGGTCTTTGACTTGGGTTCCGTTGAGGAATCCACCGATACAGAGGAAACGGGGGTGTTTAAACATTCAATTTACTCAACATACTATTCATATAATTATCATAATTCCCAAGTTGATTTTTCCAAAATCTATCATTCTCAATATCATCAATAAACTGTAAAACATCAACAGGATTCGCTTCTTTCTCTAGATCAAATGAATCATCTATGAAGGAGTTCATAAAATCAGCCTTTCCATTTAAAGATATAATGATTTCATCCATAGATATTTTTAAATGATTTTCAAAATATTGGTGATCAAATTCTAATGTTGTATCTATAATCCAAGAATGAATTTTTACATCATCTAAATTTTCAAAATATTGCTTCAAAAATTCATTTCTAATGTAGGTCACTTTTTTAGATAGTTGATAAGCTGCTTTATTTAACGTGAAGTTGCGATATTCATAGATTTCTTGAATACTACTTTTAATATAAGTTGATTTTACTTCTGCAACAATGACAAAATTTTCATATATTGCGATTAGATCAATTTCGCCAACTTCTCTATCTAGAGGTTGATATTGGCAAAATACTTCAAATCCAGCATTCTTAAATTTTTCAGCTAAATTTAATTCAATATTATCTGTCTCACTTTTAAGCTCTAAACGATTTTTATATAGTTTACGCACATAATTTATCATCATCGTATTTAGATTTTGAAATGCAGTTAGCCATGGAAATTGAAAAACAAAATCATCAATTTTGTAAAATGGTTTTTGTTGAAATGTGGAATAATCATCTTCACTGTACAAGTCACAAGTCCAAAAATTCAAGATTTGTTCCATTTTCTTTTTTTTGACTGAATTTGAACTACCTTTTACCCAAGATGACATTCTTTTAATCTTGTCTTCTTGCCTAGCAAATGTGAAAGGCATTCTATTTTCACCGATCATAAAACCATGCATAGTGAGTCGCATTAAGGCTTGCAAATTACTTTGAGAATGAGGTAAAAAACTTATAAATTTTTCAATATGATCTTTTAAATAATGGGCTTGCGATAAAGTCATGGTAATCATGGTTTCATACGCATCAAGTTTTTGATGGTTAATACTGAAGTCTACAATCCCATAGACCTGTTCTAATTGTTCTTGGATACCAAATGCTTTTGATAAAGCAATTGCATTAGCTTCTAAATTCTCACCAGTATTTATAATGCTATATATAACATCGGAATTTAAAAGTTTTTTAGTACCAATACCTAACCAATAGCTTATGAGTAATGAATTTTTCTCAGACCAGTTATCTTTTTTTTCTTGGGTATCAGTATAAATCAATTCTGAATTTTTCAGCTCGTAGTTTACCTGCTTATTAAAACTAAACGACTCTAAGACATTTCTTTTATAATTAATAATCTCAATTTTTATAGCTACAAGCTTTTTATACAATTCATACTGCTCTTTAAGTAACGGAGTCACTCCTCCCCCAATTAAGAAAGGCATTAATTTATTTTTCAGTGCTAATCCTATTGATTGATCCGTTAGTTTTTTGGTATTTCGTTTAGAAGTTTTAACAATTTCATCAAAAGCTTTCCAAATAGTTTCTGCTGAATTCTTTTCATTTTTATCAAATTGATAAGGCAAATAATCAAAGTAATCTTGATTTGGAATCATATACTCATAAGCATATAAACTACCAAAAGCCATAGCTGTAATTTGACCAATATTCAGCCTATTCTTAATATCATCATAAATTTCTAATCGATGCGTATATTGTGATTGTAAATAATATACAGTCTGAAAAAAACTAGAAAGGGTTTCATTTTTAAATTCTTGTTCAATTTCCTTTAGTAGACACCATGAATAATGAGCAGAATGAAGTATTATCCCTGAATAACGTACTGCCAAAATAAAACTTTGAACATCAAGTTTTAAATAATTTAGACAAATATTTTTATCAATCGAATTTAAACGAATATATTGACTTAATGCGAGAATATAATTTGGCCTTTTTATATCATCGACAGTGAGTAATTTAATAAAACTTGATTGCCAAAACATATCAAATTTATTTTTAAAAATTCCATTTTTAGGTTGTGAACTTTTATACAAGAGTTCTTGTACCATTTTTTCTTTTGCTAGTTCAGGACCAAAATCCAAAGACAAAGCATCGAATTTATTTTCATAATAATTTTGCATACAAAATAAGGGCTGATAAATCAGCCCTTATTTTCAACTACTTAATCAATTAAGACAATTGAGCAGCAGCAATTTTCTTCGTATCAACGTCTTTAGCAGCGTCTGTATAGTCGTTCATTTGATCGAAGTTCAAGTACTTGTAGATATCCGCAGACATGCTGTCGATTTGAGCAGCATACTGTTGGTATTCTTCAGGAGTTGGCAACTTACCAAGTACCGCAGCAACAGATGCAAGCTCAGCAGAAGCCAAGTAAACGTTTGCACCTTGACCTAAACGGTTCGGGAAGTTACGCGTAGAAGTAGATACAACAGTTGTATTTGGAGCTACACGTGCTTGGTTACCCATACATAATGAACAACCTGGCATTTCTGTACGCGCGCCAGCTTTACCATAAGTATTGTAGAAACCTTCTTCCATCAATTGGCGTTCGTCCATACGAGTTGGAGGAGCTAACCAAAGGCGAGTAGATAAAGAACCACCAGGTACTTTGTCTAAAAGTTTACCAGCTGCACGGAAGTGACCGATGTTCGTCATACAAGAACCGATGAATACTTCATCAATTTTGTCGCCTTGAACGTCAGAAAGAAGTTTTGCATCATCTGGATCGTTCGGGCAGCAAAGGATAGGTTCTTTGATGTCAGCAAGGTCGATTTCATACACTTTCGTGTATTCAGCATCAGCATCAGCTTTAAGAAGTGATGGGTTCGCTAACCATTTTTCCATGTTCTCAACACGGCGCGCCATAGTACGAGCATCGCCATAACCTTCAGAGATCATCCACTTCAACATTGTGATGTTTGAACGAAGGTATTCAGCAACTTTCTCTTCAGAAAGTGTGATCGCACAACCAGCAGCAGAACGTTCAGCAGAAGCATCAGAAAGTTCGAATGCTTGCTCAACAGTTAAGTCAGTTTCCATTTCTGATAAGTCGATCTCTAAGATACGACCAGAGAAGATGTTTTTCTTACCTTTCTTCTCTACAGTTAAGTCACCTTCTTTAATTGCGTAGTAAGGAATCGCATGTACTAGGTCACGTAAAGTGATACCAGGTTGCATTTTACCTTTGAACTTCACAAGAACTGATTCAGGCATATCAAGTGGCATAACACCAGTTGCTGCAGCGAACGCTACAAGACCAGAACCCGCTGGGAAAGAAATACCGATTGGGAAACGAGTATGCGAGTCACCACCAGTACCGACTGTATCTGGAAGAAGCATACGGTTTAACCAAGAGTGGATAATACCGTCACCTGGACGTAGTGATACACCACCACGGTTCATGATGAAATCAGGAAGCGTGTGTTGCATTTGAACGTCAACTGGTTTTGGATACGCAGCAGTATGACAGAAAGATTGCATTACGAGGTCAGCAGAGAAACCTAAGCAAGCTAAGTCTTTCAATTCGTCACGCGTCATTGGACCTGTTGTATCTTGAGAACCAACAGTTGTCATCTTAGGTTCGCAGTAAGTACCTGGAAGTACACCTTGACCTTCTGGAAGACCACAAGCACGACCAACCATCTTCTGAGCAAGCGTGAAGCCTTTGCCAGTTGCAGCTGGTTGAACTGGAGTACGGAACAAGTCAGAAGCAGGAAGACCCAATTCTTCACGTGCTTTAGTAGTCAAGCCACGACCAATGATCAAGTTAATACGACCACCCGCACGTACTTCGTCTAGAAGTACTGGAGTTTTTAACTCAGCTTCAGCAATTTGAGCGCCATCTTTGAACGCTGTAACTTTTGCAGTCGCTTTGTCAATCTTTAACGTGATTTCGTCGCCCATGTTCATGTTTGCAACGTCGATTTCAACAGGTAACGCACCAGCGTCTTCCATAGTGTTGAAGAAAATCGGAGCAATCTTAGAACCTAAGCAGTAACCGCCTTCTTTCTTGTTTGGAATGTGAGCGATTTCGTCACCGAAGAACCAAAGCACAGAGTTTGTTGCAGATTTACGAGAAGAACCTGTACCAACAACGTCACCCACGTAAGCAACTTGGTTGCCTTTCGCGATTAATTCTTTGATTTGAGTTAATGGACCAACTTCACCAGGAACTTCTGGGTTAATACCATCACGTACGTTTTTAAGCATTGCATTCGCGTGTAACGGAATGTCTGGGCGGCTCCAAGCGTCTTGAGCTGGAGACAAGTCATCTGTATTTGTTTCGCCAGTAACTTTGAAAACTGTAAGTTTGATTTCTTCTGGAACGTCTTTACGGCTAGTGAACCATTCAGCGTCAGCCCAAGATTGAAGCACAGCTTTCGCGTTTTCGTTACCTGCTTTTGCTTTATCAGCAACGTCATGGAACGCATCGAAAACAAGAAGTGTTTTCTTAAGCGCTTCAGCAGCTAAAGCACCAAGCGCTGCGTCTTCTAATAATTCTACTAAAGGAGCAACGTTGTAACCACCAAGCATAGTACCTAGTAAGTAAACCGCACGCTCTTTAGAAACTAATGGAGAAGTCGCTTCACCTTTCGCCAAAGCAGCCAAAAAAGCAGCTTTTACGTAAGCAGCTTGGTCAACACCTGCTGGAACACGGTTTTCAAGCAAATCAACTAAGAATGCTTCTTCGCCAGCTGGTGGATTTTTTAATAATTCAACTAATGCAGCTGTTTGAGCGTCATCAAGTGGCTTCGGTGGGACTCCGAGTGCGGCACGTTCTTCAACGTGTTGGCGGTAAGCTTCTAGCACGGTGTTATTCCTCTTCTTTAAAAAATTACTTGCAATATCCTGCTTATAAAGCCTGCAAATAATATGGACTGCTAAATTTTACTAAAATTCCGGTTAAAAGTTAATGCAAGAAGAGTGTTTCTTTGTGATGACCATTATTTTCTTACTAAATGATCTCTCTTCTGATTACTCATTGTTCAATATGTTGTTTTATCGAACAATTCTGACATTAACATGAAGCTTTTACGGATCTGAAATAAATAAAAGGCAACAAGATGTTGCCTTTTAAATCCTTTTTTGACTATTCAACCTTAGTGGACAGTCGTGCGATCTAAATATTGTTGCAGACTTTCTCGTGTTCCTTCGAATCTGACCAGAATTTCATCATCATGTAGCATGCGGTGTTCGGCACAGGCAAAACTAATGTGTACCTGATAAATTTTGGCATGTTCATTGATCATATTTTTAAGATAGACTCGATCCCCTAAACTTAGGACATAATGGCTGCCATTAATTACAGCAACACCATTGGCATCTTCAAGCAGAAGATCGGCATTATTCAGGTATGCGACCACTTCCATTGTTCCGCTCCTTTTGTTTATTTATCTTATTTTTATATAAGCTTTTCTATTTTAATGCTAATTAAAATTTGTAATTAATTTCGACAAAAAAAAGGGAAACTTGCGCTTCCCTCTTTTTTATGATCAATCTTATTGTAGCGCTTTAAAACTGTTTGTAGTCAGGCAGATTATCTTTATCGTAAGGAGTGGCTAAACACTCATCCGTTGCTTCTTTTTTGAATTTAGCCATTAATGCATCACGATCCACTTCTAATTGATTCGCAGGATAAGCATAGACCTTCTCAATTTGAGCATCTACAAATTTCTTCGTCGTCGGATCGGTCAGTTTAGAAGCATGTTCGACCGCTGCAGTTTTCTCGATACCATTTTGACGGTCTAGCAAAATAGAGCGTGCAGCATTACCAATACTGGTACAGTAACCATGCCAGACTTCTTCAGGGGTTAGTGGCTTTTTTTCTTCACAAGCACTGAGCAAAACGGCTGAACCAAGTACAGCACCCAGAATCACGAATTTGTTCATACATCTCTCCTGTTGTGGCTATGATAATCGAGTTAAACCGAATAGGAAATCGTGTAATGACTTTTCTTGTTCATTAGCCACAGCTTGAGCGAATAATTTTGGCTTTGGTTTTATTCAAAATCTGTTGATCATCAAGATTATGCATGCCGACTAATTTTTTCGCTTCTTCAGGCTTGCAAATATTTTGATGATGTCTAAATAACTCCCATTCTTCTACCACAACACCATCTGGCAACTGGCAATAACCCACTTGACCATTTGCCTCATCACGTATTTCTAATTTTCCACCTTGTTGAACACAAAATTTGCTTGCAGGATTAGCCATTCCAATTTTTGGAGTAAGTTGCTCAGTTTGAGTGGTTTGACAGCCCGCCATGAGTGTTGCAGCTGTCATCGCGATGAATATTGCAATTGTTTTCATTTTTTAATTCGTTCTTGTCCGATAAATTTTAAGTCTAGCATTTTTAACAATAGGGCTTAAATTTAATTTCGGTTTATACAGTGCATTAAAAAGGGCTTCGATTGAAGCCCTTTTACCTTTTAGAATCGCCAATTGTAGAAAATATCAATGGCTTTTTCTAAAGACTGACTTGCTTCCAAATAGAGTCTTTGGTTCATCTGATATCGTAGCGTCAATTTATTGACTGGCGTAAAGACACCAACACCATAACGGATATATAAATCAGGGGTCAGATAACCTGTCACACTCACTTGAGTGTCATCACCTGTTCCTTGCGCATCAAGAGCAAGACCACTTAACCCAAATGTCTGTCCAATTTGATTGGTTAAAGCACGTGTACCACCAAGCCCTAAGCTAATCCCCGCTGCAGCAATGGTATTGTTCACATCTGACTTAAAGCCTTCTGCTTGACTCAAGCTACTTGAACCTTCATTGATTCGACCTGTAATTAAGGCATTCATTGCTTCTTGTTCAGACAACCCGGCATCATTAAAGACTTGGATATTTGGACTGCTTGCAGTTCCAGTAACACGCACACCAACTGTACTGCCTGAAATGAGTTTACTTGCTTCAACCTCAAGGGTTGGGTTGGACAATGCGCCATTGAAACGTGCGATTGCACGACTTAATTCTAAAGACTGACCATAAGCTTCAATGGTAACGCGTTTACTTACACCAATCGCACCATTGGCACGCATGGCAGTTTCTAATCCGCGTTGCGTTAAGTAAATTCGCCCAAGCAATGGAATACGACTATTAAAGCCTTGGAAAATTACTTGGTTTCCTAAATTTAATTCTAAGTCAGCGCGGATATCCCATGGCTTTGCAGCCTTAAGTACCGCGAGTTGATTATCACCTTCACGTACCACTCGAACATCGGCGGATAAAGGCACTACGGATGCGCTCGATTCTGGCATTGAAATCAGCGCACGCGGAACTTCAACTTTACCATTCAAAGTTAACTGCTTGCTGACTGGACGTGCATCTAAATCCATCTCAGTGTTCACAACAGCTGTGATTAATGGTGCTTGGCGAATAAATAAATTATCACCTTTGAGTTTTAAACGAATTCTAGGATCATTTTTCCAATCGATATCACCCGTTAATTTACCCACACCCCGACCACTATTGAAAGCGCCATCGATCGTCGCTTGGTTTTGACGAATAGATGAATACAGCTGAATATTCGTGAGATTAACAGGTAACGAAATCATGCTGATTGAACCATTTTTAAGTCGCATTTCGCCGTTAAATAACGGTTGAGTCAATGTCCCACTGATTTTACCCGCAAGGGATAAATTACCATCGATTTTACGCACATCCGCAATGAATGGTTTTAAAATTTTCAGTTGTACTTGACTCAGAGCAACTTCACCACGCATTGGTTTCGAATCAACAAATGGATTCACCACAACATTTGCATATCCAGTCCCAATATTCGGAGCTTTCAAATCAGCACGAAGTAATAATCCTTCACGAATACTTCGTGCAATAAGACTTACTTCATCGTAGTTCATTGTGGTGCTAATATCATCAGGATCGGCAGCTGCTAGACCGACAACACCATTACGCGTAACAAGTTTGGCATCGATTTTTGGTTGAATGCCTTGCCCCCAAGACGCTTTAGCATAACCATCCAATTTACCCGTAATTGCGAAACCTTCAGGCATAAATGCAGCAAAGTCACCAAGATCTAAATTCCTACTCACAAATGAGGCGCTACCTTTGGTCTTACTCACACGTAAGGGCTGATCAAAGCAAAGCTGGCTTTGATTACTGGTCCAGCAATGAGCACCCACAAATAATTCTGTTTTCGCAGTATTATAAATCACAGGGGCAGATTGGGCCTGTTTCAAATGCGCGCGTGCAGAGTCAAAGTCACCTTTTTGAATTTGACCTAACCAATCATTCGCAGGATTAAATCCACCTGCCAGTTGTACGTAAAATTTAGACAGCTTGTTCGCGGCTTGCACTTTCAATAAATGTGCTTTTCGTGTACCAGCAATTGAGACTTCAGCGTTTTGAATCTCACGATTGCCACTTCTTAAACTGTCCATTCTTGCAGTTAATACAGTAGGCACTGTATCTGAAGTTGGTAATTCCCCTTGGATGTTGAGTGATTTGATACTGACCAGATCATTGAAACCAAAGTTATTCACCTTTACATTCGCAGTTGCGGACAATCTCGGTTGAGACTGCACATTAACAAAACCTTGCGCACGACCACGTAAACCAGGATAAATCTCAAATAATGCAGGTGCGTCAATTTTAACGCGAAGATTCTGAGCATTCCCTTCGGCTTGAATCTGATTCTGCGCATACACCAAATACAAATTATTGGCTTCAAACTGTTGTGGCAAGAAACCTGTCTGATTCGAATTAAGAATAACAGCAAGATTACCTTTTGCTCTCAGCGGTTTTTTATTGATCATGCCAGCGAGGTTGAGTCGATCAATATTAATTTTTTTCAAACGATCTGACCAAACACCATCCGTTTTGACATTACCTGAAATTTCACCTTTAACACTTGAAACAAAATAATGAGGCTTAAAGCGTATTAAAGAAGCATTAATGTCCCATCCGATTCCATTGGCTAAATTGACTAAACCATTGGCATTGATCTGACCCGCAGCACCCTGATGTTTAAATTCGGAAATATTGATGCGCTGAGGTGTGCCTGCTACACGTATTTTAAGCTGACCATCCCCTTGTGGCAGTTGGCTTGCATGTAATGCACCATCATAATTGACTGCGAAGCCTTTAAAGCCACCACCCGACTTTTCATCATGTAGAAGAATGGCTGCTGTACTTGAGCCAGTCAGCTTAATTGTTTCCGGTGGATTTTGATTGGCAAGCTGACCTGAAAGATTGATCTGATTTAACTGAATAATTTGCTGGTTAGGTCGAGCAAAGCCACTCGCTTGAATTTGTCCATTTAATAAATTTACAGGAGCAGCAGAACTGATGGTTTGCGGATTAAAGTCTTTTGCATTAAGCACCGCATTCCATTTCAACTGTCTTTGATCAGATGGTAATTCAACCTTGGCATTTGCTTGTAAAGATCCTTTTCCATCTGCTTGATAGATAAATGAAGGAACATGAAGATCATTACCTTTAAGGTCTAATTGGGCATTGTATTTGCCAGCAGGTAAAGTTCCTTTTTCATTTGCACCAACTACGGTTGCCACATGAATATTTTGTTGACCTTCAACTAAAGCAAGTTTTACATCCCCAGATTCACTACTTAACCAACCAATGTACGGAACAGCACGATCAATATTTTTCCAAGCGACATCTAGCAACATCGGATTCGGCTTATTATTTTTTTGTTCAGCTTGATTAAGCTTTAAATTCCATGTTTCATATTGGTCGAAATCAATAAGTGCTGTGAGAGCTAATCCCTTCTCTAACGACCCAGCTGAGGCGATTTTGGCATCCAAACGTTCTGGCAGAAAATCTTGCACCACTTGTGGAATCACTTTATCTTTTGGATTGACTTTATCTAAGCGACCTTGCACATCCCAAGTGACTTTATCCTTCCATCCCACGACACCCGCAAGATTCAGCGCCCCATTCATCAATTGACCATTCAGGTTTGAAATATTCAATTGATTGACGAGATCTGTATGCGCCAGCGCAGTATATTGTCCTTGAGGAATATTTTTACCAGAAATATCGGTATTAATATCCAAATTCAAACGTTGGATATCTCCAGAAAACTTAGCAACTCCTTGTTTAGATAAGAGCTCCTGCTCTAGCATTAAAGGCCAGTGATAATCTTTAAAGTTTAAAGCACCTTGCATCGGTACATTTTTTCGAACTGGATGTACCACTGCCCAACCTGTTAATAAATCAGGGGTACGCGTGGCAATGCCCGCTTGAATGGTATCTAAAGAGCCTTTTGCATGGAGATAAATATCCTCAACGTTGATCGACTTTAAAGATGGGAGTCTTACAACTGCTTGCGCATCTAACGGATATTTACCTTTAAAATCCATCTGACCTGTTGCTTTTTTTACAGACAAATAACCCATATCAAACTGCGAATCTTCAAACTTAAGCTCAGTACCTGACCATAGTGCTTCGTTTAGGATAATGTCATTAAATTGCACTTTAGAACTTGAAGTCTGAATGACCAATTGATCGATATCGGCATGATCAACACGTAAAACAAAAGGGAGTTTGATTTCACTAAACTTAAATGGCTCATCACTCGGCGGTGACTTGTTAATGACACGCAAATTTCGGACATCAGCACGATTCAAATGAATTTCTTTATCTAATATGGCACGCCAACCCAAAGTGACATCAGCTCTATCAATTTTCACATCAACTGATTTCAGCGTTACCAATACATTTTTTAGAATAATGCCTTGAAGTAAATTTCCACTTTCATATTCATACTGAATAATCTGTTGAGTGGACAAAGCACGGTCAAGTAAGAATTTACTGCCTTTGTCTGTTGAAAACATTACGGCAAGCGAAGCCACAAAAAAGATCAGAATAAATAAAATGATCAGCAATACACGGCGTAATAAACTTCGCTGTGGCGTCACGTTTTGATCAGGTTGTTGCTCAGGTTGCTGCTCGATGTCTTCAGCCATACTTATTCCAAAAAATGATTGAGTACTTTTATTATCTTAAATATTAAAGTTGCGGCCCGATAAAGAAATGTAGACGAATCGGTTTACCAGGATCAGATATCCCCGATGCCACATCTAGACGAATTGGACCAATTGGAGAGTTCCAGCGGATTCCTGCTCCTATGCTATATTCAGTATCATTGGTAAATTTTTCATCATAAGCATTACCAAAATCACTAAATAACGCGGCGCGCCAACCTTCTTTAAATTGGTAATTGTACTCTAAAGTCCCAATCGCACGCGCTTGACCTCCGACTTTATATCCAAATTCCACAGGGGACAAACTCTTATAGTCAAAGCCTCGTAGACTTTGGTCACCCCCTTCAAAGAATCTCAAGTTATAGGGCACTTTTTGAAAATCTTCTGTGATGATATAACCGAGGTTTGCCCCACCAATGAATTGATGATCATTGTTACTGCCTAGTGAATATAAAAATTTCCAGTTCGCATTCACAATCGCCATATCAGCATCGGATAGCAGGCTTTCACTCCCCAATTGGATTTTGTAGTTTTGTTTAAATCCTTTTGTCGGATTTAATCGATTATCACTGGTGACTTTAGTGGCTTCATAACCAAGTAATAAAGATTGCTGGTCATCATTACCCGTTGCAACGACAAACTCTGGGATTTCATCCCAATTGGTATCTGGGTCAAGTGTCTCAGGAATATCACCTTCAATCGTCATACGATCTAGACGATAACGCACACCAAAAATATGCTGCCAATCACGACGCGCACCTTTAATAATTCTGTCAGCTCCGGCAACGGCGGATTCCACAATGAGATTTAATCCATTCCCAATTTCATCACGATCTTCACGCTCATAACCACCCACTAGACTGACATAATCATTTAATGGGTGTTTATATGGAATATTATAGCGACCATCAATCGATTGTCTGACTTGTGACAACTCTAAGTTTGCATCAAACGAATGACCACGTTCATTCACAATAGAACGGCGGTACTGACTTCGTAAACGCACACCTGTATCAGTACCATAACCAATACCTGCTTCAACACTATTTAATTTATCCGCATTCAATGTCACGATGACAGGGATTTTTTTCTCTTCACGTGCTAAGGCTTGTAAACGCTCAGTTTCTTCTTTCTTGGCCTGCGCTTGATTATCAGCATCATTACGCTCTTGCAAAGTACGACGTTCATTTCCACCCGCAAATTGAGTTTCATCTGCCACATTCTGCGTGACTTCTTCTGATGAACTTGCCTGTTGTTCAGCCTTTTCTTGACCTGTTAATAAATTTCGATCAATTTTTTGCTCATCCACCAAAGCCTGCAAATCAGGTGCAAGTTCAAGCGGCTTAATAATTGGATCGGGTTTAACAGCGTCAACGAGGCTGTAATTGAAATAACGTGAATTGGTTAAGTTGTTGGCTAATACATTCACACGCCAAGCAGTAAAGTCTGCGCCTTCTTGCCAAGGAGCTAATGTTCTTAAAATATCTTCACGAATCGGTAATTTTTTTGATGGATCACTCATTCTAAACTGCACATCATCCAGCTTATAACGTTCACCTGTTTCCATCTTCAAATTTATATCTGCTTGATTTTGAGGGCGGGCCAACATGACATCGTGCATTCGCCAATAATAATCAAAGAAACCGTTGTTATTCGCCGCTTCAATGATTCGAGCCTTTGTCGCTTCATATTTACCATGATCGAAAATATCACCCACCTCCAAATCAGGAAGCACTCGAATCACTTGCAATTGAGCAAGATTCTGCCCAGGCCCAGTAAATTCAATATTTTGTTCACGCACCACTACTGGATTATGAGGTGTGACATTGACACGCACACGGTTATCACTGACTTTTTCAAACTTAAATTCAGCATCGTAATAACCTACGGCTTGTGCAGCTTGAATAGTCATATTACGGAGTTGCGGAACGGCAGCATTGAAATCTGAAAATGACTCAACTGTGAATGAAGATAACTTTGCTTTGATATTGTCAGCGAGTGGTTTGGGTGCACCTGTGACATCTGCGGTAATACGTGGCACAGCAGCGGGCTGATTAAGACGAGGAGGACGTATTTTGTAGAAAATGCGTTTAAACACATTTACTTTTTCTGGTTCTTTATTCTCAGGTTCTTGGTTTTGAACAGATAATGAACGTCCTTCGGCATTTTCAGACACCTCAATCTGACGATCAGACTGAATATTTTGCATCAACTGATCAATGTTGACTGGCGCTTTTGTTAACTCAGCCTCTGTAATGTCATTCGCAGGTAAATCTTGTACTTGAATGGCTGGAGTCGTCGATCCCGATCTGAAATTTTGCGCTTCCTGCTTGGCTTCTTCAGCGACTGATAAAATTTCATTGGCAAGTCGAGGGTCCACACTCTCCTCAGGCAGCAACTCCAAATCATCAAATTCTATCGGCTTGAATTGCTCTTGTGGACTCAATTGCTCTTGCTGCTGAAGCATTTCATAACTATTAAAATCATCTTGCCCACTCAACTGATCTATTTTTTGATCAATACTTTCAATTTTCTCTTTTGACAATCCCTGTTGTTGCGCAACGTTTTCAATTTTTTGTTTATTATTTTCGATGGCTTGTACGGATGTCGCAGGCTCAAGCTCCTGACTTGAAATCACTGTGTCGGCTGCAAACAATACAGGTGAAGAAAGCGCACCTAAAAAAACACTTGCATATAACCATTTATTGATATCATTTGATATCCATATGTGCTGTACACATTGGGAAAGTAATGATTTTTTAAATTGTGTTTTCGATGGCATACTGCGCTCTGAATACTTTATATTTTAAATAGAAAATACGGATTTTTCACTCAAGCTAACTGAATCAAATTTCTAGTATTTTCAAAATTTTTAGGATGAAAATATGATACATGATTTTCCGATATTGTTACTAAATCATCACATTTCTTAATAATTTTTAAAAAAGCTGAATTGTCATGCAAAAACAAGAGCATCTACTGAGTTCGCGCCGTTTTTTACCTATGTTTTTGACTCAATTTTTTGGAGCCTTAAACGATAATGTCTTTAAACAATCCTTATTGCTTGTCATTACCTATGGTTGGATTCAACAACAGACCGCAAGCGTAAGCACACTCAATAATCTAGCTGCACTTCTCTTTATTCTACCTTACTTCATTTTTTCAGCGACTGCAGGACAAATTGCAGACAAATACGAACGCTCTTTCTTGATTCGTAATATCAAATTGCTTGAAATCTTGATTATGCTGATTGGTACTGCTGGATTTTTACTCGGCAATTTATGGCTATTGTTATTTGCATTGTTCCTCATGGGTACACACAGTACCTTCTTCGGACCGATTAAATACGCCATTCTCCCTGAAATATTAAAACCAAATGAATTGATGTCGGGTAATGCTTTATTTCAGTCAGGTACTTCCATTGCAATATTGATGGGGATGATCTTGGGTGGTGTAGTGATTTCAAACTCTGAAGGCAACTTAGTTTGGATCAGCCTGACGGTCGTGACCATCGCGATACTTGGTTATATTTGCAGTCGCTTCATTCTCAAACAAAAAGTCCGTGAAAATCATATCAATGTCGATTGGAATTTCTTTCGAACAAGTTTCCAAACCATACGTTATGCAAAAAGCTTACCCCTCATTTTTACCATTTTATTGGGTAATTCTTGGTATTGGTTTTACGGCGCGACTTATTTAACTCAAATTCCTCAAATGACTCAGCAAAATCTGCACGCCAATGAAAATGTGGTCAGCCTCCTCCTTACCTTTTTTTCTGTGGGTATTGGTGTAGGTTCATTGCTATGCCGAAAAATTGGTGGCTCAGAGGTCAATATTAAAATGGTGCCTATTGGTGCAGTAGGCTTAACCGTTTTCGCTTTCTACTTAGCAGGAAGTTTAGCCTTTGTTCCTGAAAGGACTGGTGATTTTATTGGCATATCAGACATGTTTAATTCTGGTATGATTTATTATCATGTGATGATTGCAGTTACATTATTAGGGATCAGTGGCGGTTTTTATATTGTTCCGCTATATGCCATGATGCAAGCCTATTCACCGTGTTCACATCGTGCTCGAGTAGTGGCTGCTAATAACATTATGAATGCAGTATTCATGGTGTCTTCTGCTATATTCTCCATTATTATTTTAAGTATCTTAAGTATTGATATTAAGATTCTATTCAGTATTACAGCGATATTGAGTGCTCTGTACACGATTTGGTTATTAACACGCTTAAAACCAATGTTAAAAAATGCTCAAATTGATTTAGAGGATTAAGGTTATGCGTCACTACACAGGTCTAGATAAATTTATCCATTCATTTGATCAAGCACTGCGTAGTTTGGTTCCAGGCACCACCACCTCACAACGTGAAAATCCAGCAAGTCAAGCAGAGACTCATCTCGCAGTGAGTGAAGCAAGGCATGTTGCTGGACTCATGCGTGTTAATCACAGTGGTGAAGTCTGTGCTCAAGCGCTTTATCACGGTCAAGCATTGACAGCTAAGTTGCCTAATGTTCGTCGTGAAATGGAGCATGCCGCGATTGAAGAACAAGATCATTTAGCATGGTGTGAAGATCGTTTAAAAGAGTTAGATAGTCATACAAGTCTACTCAATCCTGTATGGTATGGTCTTTCTTTTGGTATGGGTGCGATCGCAGGTATTGCTGGTGACAAATACAGTTTAGGCTTCGTTGCAGAAACTGAACGTCAAGTGAGTCTGCATCTGCAACACCATCTCGATCAACTCCCACCACATGATGACCGCTCTCGTCAAATTTTGACACAGATGAATCAGGATGAACTTCAGCATCGAGATACTGCACTAAATGCAGGTGGTGTGGAATTACCAGCTGCGGTCAAAATCGCAATGACGGGTATATCCAAACTCATGACCAAAACAAGTTATTATATTTAAAAAAAACGCGGCTCATGGGCCGCATTTTTTTATAGATGATGGAATCGTCTAAACTTATTTAATTCACGTTCAGCATGATTAAAATTCAAATCTAACCGCAATTTATCCTGCTTTAAGGATTTGATTTTCTTAAGATACTCTTCCCGCTTTTCTTTGGTGATTTTGTCATCCAGCAAGTAGTCTCGATATGTTTCAATTTCTTTATCTTTTGCATCTTTGTCTTTCTTAGAACGATAGTACTGATCGGCCACATTATAAAAGGGTGCTAATTGAGCATGTAACTCTGATGGACAAACCCTATACCCACCTCTTCCATCCAAAGCTCCATCGAAAATAACTTCGGGTTGACAATATGAACGAAGCCCAAGTTGGTAACCTTGTTCATATAACTTGTGATCAGGTTCAATATTCACTTTTGAACAGGCTTTTTGATGTTTAACAATGCGATTCGAATAACCACTGCTTCCATCTTTTTCACCTATTTCCGACCATTGAGCAGTTCGACACTCTTGAGGGGAAAGCGTTGCACAACCTGAGAGGAACGCCAAAATTGCGCTTAACACAATAATTTTATACATCTTCTTGATATGGAGCTTATTTATTTTGAAGTGCCGTATTATAAAAATTAGTCCATTTAAAAGAAGCCGATTATTGTTACATCACAGCTTATTTCCGTATCAAAGACATATTTGATCAATGCTACCGATGGACTATTCGGCGAAACTCATCCTATTTTAGAAAATGAACCATCTAGTGACACTTGAGGAAAATGATGCGCTTCATGTTCAAATAATGGATTTTCCCAAATATCAAACATTGGAATTTTAACATCTAAGGCTAATGGCATTTTTTTTGGATTAAATTGCATATTTTGGAGCGTATTTCCCCATGCAATGAGATCTACATCCAAAGAGATATCATGTGAAGGGCGAACTCGACCAGAAGCTTTTTCCAGCGCTTTTAAAAGATTGGTAATTTCATTGACTTGCTGCTTTGATTCTAATAAACATGCAGCATTCCAATAGTCTTGTCCAACACCATCTCGACAAGGTATGACATAGATGGGAGAACGCGTAATACATCCTAATGACGCAATTTGTTTTAATGCATTCACCAGATGATCGTGCGGTTGGCTATTACTCGCCAATGCTAGCGCATAAATCATTACGGTGTCTTTCAAGACGAATTCCTACTGAATTAGCTTGTGGAATAATAGCAGGCTTACGCACAGTAATTTGGATAGACTCAATTGCTGGATATTGTTCAAACAAAGCTTTGAGGACAATTTTTGCAGCAAATTCAATTAATTCAGGTTGAGCTTTTTGAATCGTCTGAGTCGCGATTTCACAAATTTCAGCATAATTTAAAGTATCAGCGAGAAGATCTGAATTTGATGCCTGCTCTAAATCGGTCGCAATATTAAGATCAAGCAATAATGGTTGAATGATTTGCCTTTCCCAGTCAAAACATCCGATGACTGTTTCAACTTTCAATCCTTCAATTAATACGGAATCCATCTTCAATCATGACCTTTTCGTAAACTATCAAACAGTGATAGCACACTTGACGGGAGGCGATAAAAGCAAATCCTCTTCTACTGAGGATTTGCTTTTATATTTTAACACTTGTTTAAGATTTAATGTTTCAACAAAAGATTAGGATCGATTGTTTGTACCATTTGTAAGCGCTGATCTGCATAAATATCAGTGTACGGCGCAAGAATTCTCATAAAACGATCAAAATAAAGCATTTGTTTAAACAGCAATGCGAAATCCCGTGGGAAACGGATGCCATGACGCTCACCTACAGCCACCATATCCATCATGATGTCATTTAAGTCGGCTGGATTAGATGACAGAATTTGCTGAGGATCAGCGGTGAGCACACCACTGAATAATCGTTCTAAATCGTTTGCCAAAACTGTTGTATCAATTTGCGTATTGGTCATGCCCATTTTCAGCATATTTTCTGCCATCAATGGATAATTGGTATTTTGCAATGCATCCATGAAAGCAATACATGCAGTCCATACTTCAGGCTTTAATTGTCCCACAATACCAAAATCAATGAATCCAATGCGACCATCATCCAAAAGCATGAGGTTGCCTGCATGTAAATCTGCATGGAAACTTTCACACATCATCAAACTACCAAACCATGTGTTCATGGCAGTAATCAGAACCTGTGATGGGTCTTTGGAAACTTGACGAACCACATCGAAATCCGTTAACGGCACGCCATACAGACGCTGCATTGTCAAAACACGGCGTGTGGAATATTGATGATATACCTTTGGTGCAGTCGCTTTGGTATTTTGAGTAATGTGCAGATAATTAACAAAATCATCAATATTTTTTGCTTCTTCAATAAAATCAACTTCACGAACCATACGTGTTTTGATTTCTTCAACTATGTCCGCAAGTGAAGCAAATTTTACTTTAGGAACTGCCTTCTCTAGAATCTTGGTCGCCCAATGTAGGACATTTAAATCCGTATAAAGGATGGTTTCAACACCAGGTTTTTGGACTTTGATCACGACATCTTCGCCGCTCACCAATTTAGCAGCATGCACTTGTGCGATCGAAGCAGAAGCTAATGGCGTTTCATCAATAGATGCGAAAATTTCACCTAAATCGCGACCTTCAAACTCAGCATTCAAGACACTTTCAATATAGCTAAATGGGAGTTTAGGTGTCTGATCTAAACATCCTTGAAATTCTTCAACATATTCACGTGGAAATAATGAAGGCGTACTGGCAATAAACTGTCCCAACTTAATATACGTTGAACCAAGCGACTCGAAAGTTTCGCGCATTAATTTCGCATTACTCGGTTTTTCTGTCGCGTATTTAATCCCTGCTCGCGCAGCAATGACCGCAGTTTCACCTACACGGGCCACTGAGCGTAAACCATCTAACCAAATATTATTTTTCATAATGTCGATATTAAATTTCGATATGTTGAGTGTAGCAAATTAAATTGTCTTTGCGGATTGACTACTGTGACAGATTTGACATTCTTTATCCTTGTCAAAACTCAAAATTCGCTGTTGCATGTTCATTCCATTCCATAGAAGGATCTTCTGTTTTAATGGTGTTAAATTTAACCCCAGATATAATAGCGCATGATGTGCTTGCATACTTGCCATCATGTTAGGAGTTGTTGCTAAAACTCCTGAATCTGCACACCTTAAACTCTCATCTGCATGATCTTCTTTGGGAAAAAGACATTCATAACATGCTGATTCACCATCCACCATAAATAACTGCCCCTGCAAACCAATCGCAGATGCACTGATGAGTGGAACATTCGCATCCTTACAGATTTGATTGACCAAATAACGGGTTTCAAAATTATCACAACCATCTAACACAAGATCTTGCTGTGTAATCAGTGCGGCAGCATTATTAAAATCAATTTTTGAAGTGATGTATTCAATCTTAATATAAGGATTAATTTGAGAAACTTTCTTGGCTAACACTTCAGCTTTGTAAAAACCCACCTCATGATGATCAAAGGCAATTTGTCGCTGTAAATTACTGATTTCTACAGTATCAGCATCGATGAGTGTCAATTTACCGACGCCTGCTCTCGCCAATAACTCTGCAGTCAAACACCCTATTCCACCACAACCAATAATGAGCACATTCGACAGCTTTAATCTTTCTTGTGCATCAATATCCCAATCCTCTAGCAATATTTGTCTTGCGTACAACTGTAGCTCAACATCACTCAGTTCAATGCTATCACTCACCTAAACACCCTGATTACATGCTTGTATAAGCCTATGATACCGAATAAATAAGCAGTCTATTCATACAATTCTGAAGATATTTTTTACCCTAGAAGATCTGTACCTTATTGTTACAATTCGAATAGGTTTGTTTAATTTTTCTTATTTTATTTTTTAATATTAATAAACATAATCTCAATAATTGCTTCACTAGCAATTGATTTTAAAAACATCTAACTCCAATAAATGACAGTCATACTTATGAATAAAAAATTTTTTGCACTCGCTACATTATTAGTTTCGAGTTTATTCCTGACGGCATGTAAAGATGAAAAGATCACCAACATTACATACGTCAATCAAGGTTCGGATACCCAACCAGAATATATAGAAAGCACGCTTTATGATCTGGACGAAGATAATACTTCACCCAATCAAGACAATCGGCAAATGTTCTTGATTCTGCACTACACAGCAGTATCTAAAGACGAAACATTGGCTTTGTTTAAAGATCCTAATTTCCCTGCCAGTAGTCACTATTTTGTACCCGAATTATCAACCAATGGTAAATTTACTGTGTACCGTCTTGTGCCTGATGATAAAAGAGCTTGGCATGCTGGCGCGAGTTCTTGGCAGACCAACAGTAGTTTGAATGCCTCGAGTATCGGAATTGAAATTGAAAATCTCGGTTTCCCTGCAGATGATGAACAACTCCCTTTGATGCAACGTCGATGGTATCCATTTTCATCAAAACAACAAATCGAAGTCCTTGCAGATATTATTTTAAAAATTACTAAAAAATACGAGATCAGACCCGACCGAATTTTGGGGCACAGTGATATTTCTCCAGGTCGCAAATTTGATCCAGGTCCGCTATTTCCTTGGAAACGTTTATATGAAGACTACAACATCGGTGCTTGGTACGATAACGACACTGTAAATTATTATCGTACCTATCATCCTTGGAAGAATGATATTGCTTCGTTACAAAGCAAATTGGCATTATACGGTTATAACGTTCCTGTCACTGGTCAATATGATCAAGTCACTCGAAATGTTGTATCCGCATTCCAAATGCATTTTTATCCTGAGAAATATGATGGTATCGCGGATATTGAGACTGTAGCCCGCCTTGATGCATTACTTGAGAAGTATCGAAATGTAGCTCGTCCGGCGATTTCACCATAAAACATCTGAGATCAGTTTAGTCGTCTATTTAAGTGAAGACTAAACTGATTTTCATATATTATTTTGGCGCCATACGAATTGCGCCATCCAATCGAATCACTTCACCATTTAAATACGAATTTTCAAAGATATGTCCAACCAGTTTCGCAAATTCTTCAGGTTTAGCTAAACGTGGTGGGAATGGAACCATCTGTCCCAATGCATCCTGCACATTTTGCGGAAGACCTTTAAGCATCGGAGTTTCCATGATCCCAGGTGCAATAGTCATAACACGGATCTTTTCGCGTGCTAACTCACGCGCCAATGGCAAAGTCATACCAACAACAGCGCCCTTAGATGCAGAATATGCAGCCTGACCAATTTGACCATCAAAAGCAGCAACTGAAGCCGTGTTCACAATGACACCGCGTTCTTCCTCTTCCCCCGAAAGCGCATACTGTGACATTAATTGCGCAGCATAGCGCAACATATTAAAGGTTCCACTGACGTTGATATTCAGCACTGTTTGGAACATATCTAAGGCATGCAGGCCATCACGACCAAGCACTTTAGCTGATGGTGCAATACCAGCACAATTGATTAAACCATTTAATTGTCCATATTTTTCTTGTATGTGTGCAAAGAATGATTCAACTGCTTTTTCATCAGTTACATCTAGTTTAATAAATTCTGCACCAATTTCTTGACCAGTCTGCTCGCCCAAAGATGCATTCATATCAACAATTACCACACGAGCACCCTGCTGTTGAAGATAAGCTGCTGTCGCCGCACCTAACCCAGAAGCGCCACCTGTAATAACAATCACTTTTCCTTGAATATTCATAAATCTCATTATCCTTTTTTTAGTTTTAAGTTGGCTTTAGGGTAATCCTCCTCTAATACGGATTCAATTTATTCAGTGACCAATTGGTATAAAAAAATTCAAAATAGTTATAATTTAATATTTATTTTATATAAAAAATTAATCACACATTACAGTTAAGTTTGCCTTAGTGACATGATTTAAAAACCATACAGTCATCGTTATTTTTTTGAATTCGACTAATATTTAGACTATTTTAATCTTATTCATTTCGGCATTTTGCCATATCTCCTAAAGGTTCAATCATGTTTAAAATGATCGATGTCTTAGAGCAAAATTTTGCTCAAACTTTCCCCCATGCACTTAATCAAGATGCAGATCGAATTTCAGAGCAGCTTCAAATGAGCATTCTGAATGCATCTGAAATAGATTTAAAAAATGCAATCAATCATTTCCTAAACACTCAAGATGCAAGTGAAACTGCACTTGCGTTAGATATTTCAACTGAACGTCTTAATGAACTGAAATCTGGCATTGCGTTAAAAGATGCTTCGAAAATTTCGGATACTCTAAAAGTAGTGGCGCTATGCTTGGCTTTGGAGTCAGACTCATTAGACCTTCTTGAAGTGAGCGATATTTCAACTGAGTATTTTGTATAATGTGAGTGTTGAGATCAAACTGATATGGTTTGGTCTCATTTTCTCTCTTAGCCTTGCTATATTAAATTATGTGACCTTCATCTCATTGCACTAATTCATATAAAGTTCTGATAATTCACTATATTTTCACAAAACCACAATATTTATAAAATATTGATTTGATTTCAATGTGTTAACTCATAATTTTAACTTTATCAAAATTTATTCTTTTAATATCTCATTTTCTTTTTTGTCACAAATCACCTAAAAGGCTATTTATATCGAAAATTTAGCGAATTAAATCAGGTACTTTAGTGAAAAAATCGATATCTCCATTGAAATTAGGACTGTTGGGTTTAGTAATTAGTGTTGTTCATAGTGGAGCTAATGCTGCCCTCCCTAAGGAAATCAAACTGGATTATGCCTATTATGCTCCTACGAGCTTAGTGGTTAAAAATCAAAAGTTATTAGAAAAGGCTTTACCCAATACCAAAATCAAATGGGTATTTAGTCAAGGCAGTAATCGCTCCTTAGAATATCTCAATAGCGGTAGTGTTGATTTTGCTTCAACAGCTGGTCTTGCCGCTGTATTAAGTCGTGCCAATGGTAGCCCTGTTAAAACGATTTATATCCAAAGCCAACCTGAGTGGACAGCTTTGGTCGTGCCAAAAGATTCCCCGATTAAATCCCTAAAAGATCTAAAAGGTAAAAAAATTGCCGCGACAAAAGGAACTGACCCATTTTTATTTACGCTACAAGCTTTAGATACCGTTGGATTGAATAAAAAAGATGTACAGCTTGTTCATTTGCAACATCCAGATGGCAAAACGGCGTTAGAGCGTAAGCAAGTGGATGCTTGGGCTGGCTTAGACCCTTTGATGGCATCAGCTCAAGTCCAGTCGGGTGCAAAACTGCTTTATCGTAATGTAGGCTTTAATAGTTATAGCGTGTTAAGCGTCAAAGAGCCATTTACTCGATCTAGCCCAGAAGCAATTGAAGCCGTAATTAAAGCGTATGAGCAAGCACGTAAATGGGCAAAAGCCAATCCAGATAAACTGGCGCAGTTACTCGCCACTGAAGCTAAACTACCTTTAGAGGTTGCAAAATTTCAGCTTCAGCGTACTGACTTTAATCAAAATATTCCTAAAGCCCAACACATTAATGCACTACAAAAATCCAGCAAAATCTTGACTGAAGAAGACTTAGTTCGTAAAGGAACAAATGTAAATCAAGTTGTTCAACAGTTATTTAATGCCTCATTCGCTCAAAAAGTGGTGACAAAATAATGGCGATCAGTGAAAAAGCGATTGAACATCGAAATATTGATGTCCAATCACAACTGTCGACAAAAGGGAATAAATGGTTGAAAAGCATTTTTCTCCCTGTATTACTGGTATTACTGTGTGAAATTTTGGTTCGAGGTGGTGTAGTTGAACCTTATCTACTACCTGCACCAAGTAGCTTGTTGGTTTCCCTGCAAGAACTTGCTCAGAATGATTTAGGGCAACATATTTGGGCGAGTACATGGCGAGTGTTTTTGGGATTTGCTATTGGTAGTGGCTTAGCACTATTTTTTGCAGTTTTGGTAGGACTCAATCGCCATGCAGAAGAGTTTATTGAACCGACCTTTTCTGCAATTAAGTCAATTCCTAGTCTTGCGTGGATTCCCCTCCTTTTGTTATGGCTAGGTATTGATGAGTCCTCAAAAATCACCCTCATTGCGATTGGTTCTTTTTTTCCAACCTATACCAATACTGTGGCTGGTATTCATGGTGTCGACCGAAAACTGATTGAGTTGGCTCAAGTGTATAGACTGAATCGTTGGCAACAGATCTACCAAATCGTTTTACCTGCAGCTTCTCCATCTATCCTTACAGGCTTGCGCAATAGTTTGAGTTTAGCTTGGATGTTTATGATTGCTGCTGAGCTCATTGCAGCAACGCAAGGTATTGGATATTTATTAAGTGATGGACGTGAAACATCGCGCCCAGATATTGTGATCATTGCCATTATTTTATTGGCAATATTAGGAAAAATCACGGATACCATAATGAAAGTATTTGAATCAAAATTATTGTTATGGCGTGATGTCATCAAAAGATAAATCAATAAAAAGCGACCTAAAGTCGCTTTTTATATTTCTAGTGAGGCCATTGCGCTAGAGTCACGCGATCGTTACCACCATAATCTTTAACGGTTCTCACTTTCTTATAACCTACTTGACGGAATAGGTGCTGAACAGCGTCTGCTTGATCATATCCATGTTCAAGTACCACCCAACCTTCAACAGTCAGATGCTTCTTGGCTTGTAAAATAATTTGCTCAAGATCCGCTAAACCTTTTTTATCAGAGATTAATGCACGTTGAGGCTCGGTCACCAAATTGTGCATATGTTCATCTGCTGGATCAATATAAGGCGGATTAGACACAATGACATCAAAAAATTGACGGCCAAACGGTTTTAACCAACTGCCTAATACAAATTCAACCTGATCTAAGTCATGTTGCTCAGCATTAAATTTAGCGACCTCCAATGTAGGCTCATAAATATCGGTTGCTGTTACAGACCAATTAGGACGTTCGGAAGCGAGTGACAATGCAATGGCACCTGTTCCAGTTCCCAAATCTACAACGCGCGCATCCTCAGGCAATTCTAACTTTAAAACTGTCTCCACCAAAACCTCGGTGTCTGGTCTAGGCACCAAAGTATCAGACGTCACTTTTAAGTCCAATGTCCAAAAAGGTTGCGAACCTGTGACATAAGCTAAAGGCTCACCTGCTTCAATCCGAGCAATCGCCTCTCGATACGCCTGCTCTTGTTCCGCAGTGAGCTCTTTATCCTTATTCATCACTAAATCGAATGAATCGATTTTAGTGATATGTTCGAGCAACCAAGCATTTTCTTGACGCTCATAACTTTCAGGCTCACCACGCAGTGCAAGCGCTTGTTGAATGTTCATTAACCACCATTCTGCTGTGCAAGCATTGCCAATTGATCCGCTTGATATTCACGATGTAAGCTATCTAAAAGCTCAGTCAAATCTCCTTCCATCACCGCATCCAACTTATATAAAGTTAAGTTAATACGATGATCAGTCATACGACCCTGAGGATAATTATAGGTACGAATACGTTCTGAACGATCACCTGAACCCACCAAATCACGACGCATTTCAGATGTCGCAGCATCAGCTGCTGCACGTTTAGCATTCTCAAGACGAGATGCCAATAATGCCATTGCCTTTGCTTTGTTCTTATGTTGCGAACGCTCTTCCTGACATTCAACGACAGTTCCCGTCGGAATATGCGTGATTCGTACAGCAGAATCCGTTTTATTAACGTGCTGACCACCCGCTCCAGATGCACGATAAGTATCAATACGCAAGTCTGAAGGGTTAATGTCTACAGTCGTATCAACATCGATTTCAGGAAGAATTGCAACGGTACAAGCTGAAGTATGAACTCGACCTTGTGATTCAGTTGCAGGAACGCGCTGAACTCGATGAGCACCGCTTTCAAATTTTAAGCGTCCGTAAACACCTTCACCATTAATTAAACAAATAATTTCTTTGTAACCGCCATGTTCACCTTCATTTTCAGAAAGGATTTCGACACGCCAACCCTGTGATTCAGCATATTTACTGTACATACGGAATAAATCACCAGAGAAAATCGCAGCTTCATCGCCACCTGTCCCTGCACGTACTTCCAGATATGCAGAGTTCGCATCATTTGGATCTTTCGGAATCATCAGAATATTCAATTCTGCCTCTAAAGATTCAATTAATGCTTTATTTTCTTTAATTTCTTCTTGTGCCATTTCCTTAAAGTCAGGATCTGACAACATTGCTTCAGCCGTTACAATATCTTCTTCCGCTTGGGTATATTTTTTCCAAACAGTGGTGATTTCAGTCAAATCATTGTGTTCACGTGACAAATTACGGAAACGCTTATTGTCGGAAATGACTTCAACATCAGCCAATAGCGCTTCTAATTCTTCATGACGATCACAAAGTTGGTCTAATCGTAAACGTAACGATTCTTTCATGTTAAATAAAATCTCTAATACTGGATTAACTTAAGGACTGCCTTAAATTAATATTTCTAAAATTGCGAGTAGTTTAACGACTCTGACATTCAATTAACATATTTATATAGAATGACTTTGCAAAACCATTTTTCAATCCTTGTCACACCCAATTAATGGATAATCAAAAAATTAGCTCCATAACTGCCAAGTTTAAAAACTGTTTACTGAATCAACTCTCCATAGTTTCTTCTTAATCAGCCCAATAATGCATATTGAATGATCAGTTGTAATATAAAAACAACATTGTGCAACCAAAACGTAAAACTCTAGGTTAACTTCTACATATTTAGCGCTTCAATTCTTGTTACATTGTGCTCAACGAATTATTACTCGTCCACGAACAAGGACATGGAGTCACACATGAAATTGAATACCCTATTAATGTCAGCCACCTTAGCCACTGCATCAATGTTCACGGTATCTGCACATGCTGACAGTACAGCGCGTGTCGCTGCTGCGAGTGCTTTAGGTAGTGTAGCAGGTACAGCAATTGGTAAAAACATGGGTGGCACAACAGGTGCAACTTTAGGTGCAGCACTTGGTGGTGCTGGTGGTGCTGCAGTTGCCAGTAATAAACGTAACCGTACTGAATCTGCCATCGGCGGTGCATTAGGTGGCGGTGCGGGTTATACCGTAGGTAATAGCATGGGTGGAACCAATGGTGGTTATGTCGGCTCAGCTTTAGGTGCTGCTGGCGGTGCTGCTCTTGGTAACAAAATTGCGAAAGACAAAGCATACGATGCTCGCCAAGATCGTAAATGGAAAAAGAAAAAACGTAACCGTCGTTAATTCAAACTGATTGATCGTTTCCCCTTTGAATACTCTGTATTCACCTCGATGCGCCTTAGGGCGCATTTTTTTATCAACAAATTAATTATGGATAAATTAGGGAGAGAAAAATACAAACAAGCAACTTGCTCTCCCAAATGATTGCAGAAATTTGGATTAAATTAAAACGATCAAATATAAGACTTCGACAAGGAGTTCACCATGAAATTTAATTCAAAGTTATTTGCTGCTGCGATCGCAACTGCTGCCTTGAGTACAACAACCGCTTATGCTGATAGTTCGTCTAGAGTTGCCCTCACATCTGCTTTAGGTGGAGTCGTTGGTGCTGCGATTGGTCAACAAATGGGTGGCTCAACTGGAGCAATGATCGGATCAGCGATTGGTAGTGCTGGTGGCGCAGCAGCATCAGCGAATAAAAAAGATCGTAATGCTGCTGCAATTGGTGCTGCATTAGGTGGTGCTGGTGGTTACACGGTTGGTAATAATATGGGCGGAACAAATGCTGGTTATGCTGGTGCTGCATTAGGTTCAGCTGGCGGTTCAGTTTTAGGTAAAAAAGTGGCTGAAGACCGTCGCGAAGATGATTATAGAGATCGTTATGATCGTCGTGACCGCGGTTATCGCAATTCAAACTATCGTTATAATGACCGTAATTACAGAAGTGACAATGGTCGTCATTTAGGTTGGTATAAAAACGGTAAACGCTAATTCCAAACTCTTAAAATTCAAGCGCTCAACTTAGAGCGCTTTTTTATTTACACTTATATCGTTTTTTTTCAATATACAAATACTCAAGTTCGTATTAACATCTTTATGAGTGTTCAAAAGAGTAGAATGTTATGCGAAGCTTAAAAGATATCGAGTTTTCAGTATTGGAACTCGCTCCTGTACGCGATGATAAAACGGTTGCTTTTTCACTACAGCATGCTTTGGAGTTAGCACAAAAAATCGAACAATTGGGTTTTAAAAGACTGTGGCTTGCAGAACACCATAATATGGACGGTATCGCTAGCTCAGCTACAGCTGTTTTATTAGGCTATATCCTTGCAAACACCTCCTCTTTAAAAGTAGGTTCTGGCGGAATCATGCTACCTAATCATGCACCACTTGTTGTAGCAGAACAATTTGGAACACTAGCAACGCTTTATCCTGATCGAGTTGAACTAGGATTAGGACGCGCACCAGGTACAGATCAATTGACCATGCGTGCCTTACGCCGAGGTCGTCAAGAGACTGAGGATCAATTTCCACAAGACGTGCTCGAAATTTTGAGCTATTTGGGAGATCCATCACCACATCAAAGAATCAAAGCGACACCAGGTCAAGGAACACATGTTCCAGTATGGCTGTTAGGTTCTAGCTTATTTAGCGCACAATTGGCAGCCAAACTTGGCTTACCTTATTCTTTTGCCTCTCACTTTGCCCCTCGTATGCTGGGTCAAGCGATTCAACTTTACAGAGAAAACTTCGAACCTTCTGAATATTTGGATCGTCCTTATGTATCAATGGGCGTTCCAACTGTTGTAGCTGATACTGATGAAGAAGCTGAATACTTGGCAACTAGCGCTTATCAACGTGTATTAGGTTTAATGCGCGGGCAAAGCTTAAAACTCAAACCTCCAGTTAAATCAATGGATGGAATTTGGTCTGCTCCAGAAAAGATGTCAGTTGACAATTTTTACGCAATGGCTCAAATCGGATCACCAGAAACTGTGAAACAAGGTCTTGAACAACTACTGGTGCCTTATGATGTAGATGAGTTTATTTTTACCTGTGATATCTACGATACAGCCAAACGCATTCAAAACTTTGAGTATTTAATGCAAATTAAGCAAAACGCTTAGATCAAAAAATCTGAAATGATTGAGTAATGGTTTTGATTTCGAATCTGTTCTTAATTACTCTTTCATTTCTTGAGTTTGTCAAACAACTATTGGCAATAAATGACATCGAATGTCCCCAAAAGACTATTCCAATTAAACAATTCTTTTAACCAATAATATTAATTATTCATAATCAAACACTTAAAAGTTGGCATTTTATATCAAATTAGAATAAGCACTTCTGCAAAATACATCACATTTTTAAGCGATAGAATTTCATGATTAAAAAATAAATACGGATGTATAACATGGCCTCTATCGACTTAGAAAAAATGTTGGATAAAGTAAAACATACTCAATGGACACTCTCTGATATTGAGTGGGATGCTCCTGGCAAAGAATTAGTCACCGCAGAACAGTGGCCAAAGCTTAAAGATTTTATGGCTGATCTAATGTGGATCGAACATGTGGGTGCACGTGCATTTTCTGCAATGTCAAAAAAAGCACCGACAGATACGCTTCGTGAAATGTATGCCATTTTCCACGCTGAGGAACAGCGTCATGCCAATGCCGAAATGGCACTGATGAAAAGATGGGGTATGCTTGAAGGCGACATTCCTAAACCCAATAAAAACTTAAGACTAATTATCGAATGGCTCGACACTTATGCTGACGAAATGCCCTTCTATATTCTAGGTGCTGTCATCCCGATGCTAGAAGTCGCTCTTGATGGCGCCCTTTGTACATTCCTATTGGATACTGTAGAAGACCCAGTTTGCCATCAAGCTTTTGAACTGATTAATGGTGACGAAGCTCGACATTTAGGTGTTGGATTTAGTGTCATGGAAGATCAAGGCTACAATAAAACCTTTATTGAGCTTTCTAAAATGGCAGCGCGTGTTGTAGATCCACGTTTATTACTCGGTATTCTTGCCTACTTACCACTCATTAATAAAATGCGTGATAACGTGATTAAACTAGGCTTGCCAGAAGAAAAGCTCTATGCAGCGATGCACAAATTTGCTCGAATCGGTGGACGTACTGCAGAAGGTCGTCGTAATCCTTGGTATCAGATTATTAACTTCCATGCACGAAGTGCCATGAACCGACGTAATAAATGGTTTCATATCCCTGTCGACACCATGGTAAAAATGACTGATAAGATTCCAGAAAAATCTTTACCTAAAATTCCTTCTTGGATATATGAATTAACTGCAGAACCAAAAGCAACCCACTAAAACAATAATTAGGTACAGAAATGAAAAAAAGGAATAAAGCCCACACGGATTCGTTCTTTCATAATGAAGCTGAATATTTTTCCGACTTTAAAGGAAAAATTATCTCAGCTGAGGACATCAAACAAACCGATTTTACAGGATTAAAGGTCGCGATTATTGGTGCCAATCAAATGTCAGTCTCACATTTAGATGTGATTTGTCAGAATGCGCTATTCGTCAAAGTATTTCAAATGACACCTCATTTCGTTTTGCCACACACTGAAAAAGGGATTCAAAAAATTATTGCTCATCCCCTCATCGCTAAAAATAAGCGATTATTTAATCAGCGTATTAAGACGACATTGGCAATACGATATTTAGATTCTCAGATTTCAGATACTTGGTTAAAAAGACAATTGATGCCAAATCCAGCTTCGTCGCAAAAAATATTTTTTAAATCCGATCATTATTACAACGCCTTACAGCGAGAAAACTGTAAATTGATCACATGGCCAGTCGTGAAAATTACTGAAAATGCCGTTCAAAGTATGGAAGGAATCGAACACTTAGTAGATATTATTATTACAACGTACGAATAGTGATCATCATTTTGTAGATAAATGCGATTCTAAATGACATTTTATGATGAAATTATAGACACTTGAATTATATAATTTTTGAATTTTATGAGTATTTATGACGATTAATCGCTTAATAAAAAAGAAGCACAGCTAGTGCTTCTTTTTTTTAAATTAGATTTACAGATTTAACCAATCCGACGTTTTAAGCCAGTCATTTGCAATACTCGTGTTGAGATTTCTTCAATCGACATTTCTGAAACATTTAGATATTTAATCCCTTCAGAAATATAAATACCTTCGATTGCACGCAATTCCATCTGGCATTGGCTAAAACTTGCATAACGACTGTTGGCTTTGCGTTCAGATCGAATTGCCACCAAACGATCAGCATCAATCATTAATCCAAACAATTTATGCTTATGTGGACGTAAAACTGCTGGCAAACGGTTGTCATCCAAATCTTCTTCAGTTAACGGATAGTTCGCAACTCGAATACCAAATTGTAATGACAAATAAATTGAGGTCGGTGTTTTACCAGAACGCGACACTCCAATCAAAATTAAGTCCGCTTTATCATAGTGTCTTGTACGTGCGCCATCATCATTATCCAGCGCGAAATGTACAGCATCAATACGTGCCTTATAAGACTCTGAATCAGTCACAGCATGCGTTTGTCCGACTAAAGTTGTAGGGGCTGTTCCAAGCACCTCAGATAGCTTACTAATTAACCCTTCAAACACATCTAAATTAACCGCATTTGCCGTATTGATGATATCCCGAACATAGGGATCCACAAGCGTATCAAAGACAAGAGGTTGTTGGCCATCAGACTCTGCGCGAGCGTTAATCTCTGCAACGACGTTCATTGCGGCTTCTTCTGTAGTGATATACGGAATAATATGAATATCAAAATCGACATGAGGAAATTGAGCCAATAAAGAATGCCCGAGTGTTTCAGCCGTAATGGCAGTACCATCGGAAATAAAAAAAACACTTCGTTTAATATCTTTACTTTCTGCCATTAAATTAATCCTCAAATATTTGTCTAAGTACTATATAATCTTTATAGTAAACCGATCTTACATGACTGTCGCTTAGTAATGAAAGTTTGCTAAGTTTTCACAGAAAAATATCATGCCAAGATAGTGATTAATACTGCAAAAGTGGAGTAACAACTTTGGAAGCACGCGTAATCGGTCTGGAAAAATTAGGTAAACACGACGTAGAAATCGTGGGCGGTAAAAACTCATCTCTAGGCGAAATGATCAGCCATTTAGCAAATGCTGGTGTATCAGTTCCAGGTGGTTTTGCAACAACTGCTGCAGCTTACCGTGAATTCCTTGAGCAAAGTGGTCTAAATGCCAAAATTTCAGCCGAGCTCAAACAACTCAATGTTGACGACGTAAATGCACTTGCTGAAACTGGTGCTAAAATCCGTCAATGGATCGTTGATACTCCGCTTACTCCAGCACTTGAAAAAGAAGTTCGTGATGCATTCGCAACTCTTTCTAACGGCAACCCTGAGATCGCGGTTGCCGTTCGTTCATCTGCGACTGCAGAAGATTTACCAGACGCATCTTTTGCAGGACAACAAGAGACTTTCCTAAACATCCGCGGTATTGATAACGTCTTAATCGCGATTAAAGAAGTTTTTGCTTCACTTTATAACGACCGCGCAATTGCTTACCGTGTACACCAAAACTTCGATCATGACATCGTTGCTCTTTCTGCTGGTGTGCAACGTATGGTTCGTTCAGAGACTGGTGCTGCTGGTGTAATGTTTACACTGGACACTGAATCTGGTTTCCGTGACGTTGTATTCATTACTGCATCTTACGGTTTAGGCGAAATGGTCGTTCAAGGCGCTGTAAACCCTGATGAATTCTATTTATCTAAGCCACTTTTAAATGCGGGTAAACACGCAGTATTGCGTCGTAACCTTGGCTCTAAGCACCAAAAAATGATCTACGGTGAAGAAGGCTCTGCTGGTAAATCAGTTGTTGTTGTGGATGTTGAAAAAACTGAACGCCAACAATTTGCTTTAAATGATCAAGAATTACAAGAACTTGCTAAGCAAGCGTTAATCATTGAGCAACACTATGGTGCGCCAATGGATATCGAATGGGCGAAAGACGGTGATGACGGTCAAATTTACATCGTTCAAGCACGTCCTGAAACTGTGAAAAGCCGTGAGAATGTCGGCTCAATGGAACGCTACCTATTAAAACAAAAAGGTACAGTTCTTTGTGAAGGTCGCTCAATCGGTCAGCGTATCGGTTCTGGTAAAGTACGTATTGTTAATTCAATCAAAGAGATGGACAAAGTCCAAGATGGCGACGTTCTTGTTTCTGACATGACCGATCCTGATTGGGAACCAGTTATGAAGCGTGCTGCTGCGATCGTTACAAACCGTGGTGGTCGTACTTGTCATGCCGCGATTATTGCACGTGAACTCGGTGTTCCAGCGATTGTTGGATGTGGTAACGCAACAGAAGTACTTGTCGATGGTCAAGAAGTGACTGTTTCATGTGCTGAAGGCGATACAGGTTTCATTTACGAAGGCGCTTTAGATTTCGAAATTCAACGTAACTCGATTGAATCTATGCCAACACTACCGTTCAAAATCATGATGAACGTTGGTAACCCTGATCGCGCATTTGACTTCGCTCAAATTCCAAACGAAGGTATTGGTCTTGCACGTTTAGAATTCATCATCAACCGTATGATTGGTGTTCACCCTAAAGCATTACTCAATATTGACAGCTTACCTCGCGAAACACGTGCAGCTGTGATGACCCGTACTGCAGGTTACTCTTCACCGATCGAATTCTATGTTGAAAAACTCGTTGAAGGTATTTCTACACTTGCTGCAGCATTTGCTGATAAACCTGTCATCGTACGTATGTCTGACTTCAAATCGAATGAATACGCGAACTTAATCGGTGGTAAGTTATACGAACCTGAAGAAGAAAACCCAATGTTGGGCTTCCGTGGTGCGAGCCGTTATGTTTCTGACAACTTCCGTGACTGCTTTGAATTAGAATGCCGTGCATTGAAGAAAGTTCGTGATGAAATGGGTCTGACCAACGTTCAAATCATGATTCCATTCGTACGCACAGTCGCTGAAGCAAAACGTGTTATTGAACTTCTTGCTGCAAATGGCTTAAAACGTGGCGAAAATGGTCTTAAAGTGATCATGATGTGTGAATTACCAACCAATGCTCTACTTGCTGAACAATTCTTAGAGCATTTTGATGGCTTCTCAATCGGTTCAAATGACTTAACTCAGTTAACGCTTGGTCTTGACCGTGACTCAGGCATCGTTTCTCATTTATTTGATGAACGCGATCCAGCAGTAAAAGCACTTCTTTCAATGGCGATTCATGCATGTCGTAAAGCAGGCAAATATGTGGGTATTTGTGGTCAAGGACCATCAGACCACCCAGATCTTGCTCGTTGGTTAATGGAACAAGGTATCGAATCTGTTTCACTCAACCCAGACTCAGTTTTAGATACATGGTTCTTCTTATCTGAAGAAAAGACTAAACAAGCTTAATAAACTATGTTAAAAAAAGACCCATTCGTGGGTCTTTTTTTTACCCCATTATTTTTAGTAATTTTTGAGAAATTAGGTTTATGCAAATTTACTTGGCGAGAAATAATCAACAAGCTGGACCGTATACGGTAGAGCAGTTAAATCAAATGCTCTCGAGCCAACAAGTTTTACTCACAGACTTGGTCTGGCATCAAGGTATGACTGAATGGAAAGCTTTAGGTGAACTCACTCAAGGAAAATTATATTACCAACCTGAAGGCTATCATCCCACTCCACCAGTACAACAAAGCTATTCAAATCCTTCAATTTCGAGTGTCAATGTTCAAAAAAATACTACACAGCAAGAACTTGCCTCAATTGGATCTCGATTTTTAGCTAAACTCGTTGATCTGGCGCTGTGGTTGCCTGCCATGGTGATTCCTTCATTTTTCATGCAAGAAGAACAAGTTGCTCAATTGACTGAACTTCAGCAAAAAATGCAGAATGCTAGCTCATCAGATCAAGCAATCAAATTACAGGAACAGTTATTTACACTGATTCCAATGGAAGCCTGGCAAGCAATGTTGGTTTACATTGTAGTAATGCTAGCTGCTCAAGCATTTTTAATTGCGAAAAGTGGTCAGAGTTTAGGTAAAAAAGTAGCAAAAATTCAGATTGTAGATGCTGAAAATGGTCAGCAAGTAAACTTAATGCGTGCTTTCACATTGCGTAGTGTGATTTTTATTGTATTGAATTTACTCTTTATGCCATTCATTACCATCATTGATCATGCCTTCGGTCTAAGTCAAAAAAGACAAACTTTGCACGATAAATTAGCAAAGACTAAAGTCGTAAAACGATAATTTCTATCTTAGGGGAGCAAATGCTCCCCTTTGTTTTGCTTCTATTTTCGCATCAAAAGTAATCAACTCTTCAACCAATTCCGACCAAACAAATTGGGTTTAATCCTTATATTTAAAGGCACTTTACATATAGCTTAGTTGGTCGTTATAGGGCATAATGCCCTACAACGTAGCGGTGTCGTATGACTGGAATCCGAGAAATGTAATTTTCTGTTTTTCAATCATGTGACACTATAATCGCTATCCCATAATTTTATTAGGGAATGGGACTCTTCACCGAGGTTGTAAAATGAGACAAACAATTTTAGCTGTATTGTCTTTATCAACGCTTGCCGTGCTCTTAACAGGGTGTGGCGGTGATATGGTACTTCTAAACTCAAAAGGTCCAGTAGCACAAGGTCAATCTGATCTTATGATGACTGCGATCTACCTCATGCTATTGGTAGTAATTCCATCAGCATTGATGGCTATATGGTTTAGTTGGAAATATCGTGCGTCAAATAAAGATGCAGACTATAAACCTACATGGGCACACTCTACTATTATCGAAATCGTAGTGTGGGGTATCCCGTGTATTATTATTGGTATTTTAGCGTATTTAACATGGTGGGGCTCGCACAAGTACGACCCTTATCGTCCGCTAGAATCAGAGAAATCACATTTAACTATTCAAGTTATTGCTGAACAGTTTAAATGGGTTTTTGTTTACCCTGAACAAGAAATTGCAACAGTTAACGAAGTTCGTTTCCCAGAAAAAACTCCGATTAATTTCAATATCACCTCTAACTTTACAATGAACTCTTTCTTCATTCCTCAGTTAGCTGGTCAGATTTATGCAATGGCGGGTATGCAAACTCAACTTCACGTCCTTGCGGATAATGAAGGTGTATACCGTGGTTTCTCTTCGAACTATTCAGGCTATGGTTTCACACAAATGCGCTTCCAAGCTCATTCTGTTTCAGAAGCTAAGTTCGCTGAATGGGTGTCTGCAGTAAAAGCTGGTAACGGTACTTCAATTAACCCTGAAGCTGTTCAAAAAACAGTTTTAGACCAAGCTGAATTTGCAACCTTGCGTGATGGTAACCGTTCAGAGAAACAAATCGCTGCGATGGTTAGTAACGCTAAAACCGATCTAGAGAAGCAACAAGCTGAAATTGCTCAAAAAGAAGGTCCGTATAAGGCACATCCTCATCCTGTGACTTACTACTCTTCTGTTGAAAAAGGCTTGTTTGAATCAATTATCAACAAATACATGGCAAACTACCACGGTGCAGATCACTCAGCAGAAGCTGAAGATCATGCTGTAGCTGTTGATGTAAATGCTGAACCTGCTTCTTCAGTTGTAGGGGAATAAGACATGAGCTTCTTAGGTAAGTTAAGTGTAGATGCTATCCCGTACGATCCAATCGTACAGGTAACAGTATTAATGATGATTTTAGGTGGTATCGCAGCAGTTGCTGGTATCACTTATTTCAAAAAATGGAGCTACTTGTGGAATGAATGGTTCACATCAGTAGACCATAAAAAGATTGGTATTATGTACCTTATCGTTTCTGTGGTAATGCTACTTCGTGGCTTCGCAGATGCGATTATGATGCGTCTTCAACTGTTCCTTGCAAAAGGTGGCGGTGAAGGTTACTTACACCCAGAACATTACGACCAGATCTTCACAGCACACGGTGTGATCATGATCTTCTTCGTTGCGATGGGTCTTGTAGTGGGTATGATGAACATTTCTGTTCCACTACAAATTGGTGCACGTGACGTAGCATTCCCATTATTAAACTCTCTAAGCTTCTGGTTATTCGCTGGTGCTGCTGGTTTGATGATGGTTTCTCTTGCGCTTGGTGAATTCGCTGCAACTGGTTGGATGGCTTACCCTCCTCTTTCTGGTATCGAATATTCTCCTGGTGTTGGTGTTGACTACTATATCTGGGCACTTCAGATCTCTGGTCTTGGTACACTTCTTACTGGTGTTAACTTCTTCGTTACCATCATTAAAATGCGTGCTCCTGGCATGGGTCTTATGGATATGCCGATCTTTACGTGGACATCTTTATGTACTGCAGTATTGATCATCGCATCATTCCCAGTGTTGACTGCAACAATTGCAATGTTAACGCTTGACCGTTACTTCGGTTTCCACTTCTTTACAAATGACATGGGTGGTAGCCCAATGTTGTATGTAAACTTGATTTGGACATGGGGTCACCCAGAAGTTTATATCTTGATCTTACCTGCATTCGGTCTATTCTCTGAGATTACTTCTGTATTCTCTCGTAAGACATTGTTTGGTTACAAATCAATGGTATATGCAACGATCGCGATTACAGTTCTTGCATTCGTTGTATGGTTACACCACTTCTTTACAATGGGTTCAGGTGCCAACGTTAACGCGTTCTTCGGTATCATGACCATGATTATTGCGATTCCTACAGGTGTGAAAATCTTCTCTTGGTTGTTCACAATGTATAAGGGTCGTATTACCTTCACATCACCAATGTACTGGACAGTTGGCTTCTTAGTGACTTTCGGTATCGGTGGTATGACTGGTGTACTTATGGCGGTTCCACCTGCGGACTTCCTTGTACACAACTCACTATTCTTAATCGCTCACTTCCATAACGTAATTATTGGTGGTGTTGTATTTGGTATGTTTGCTGGTATTACTTTCTACTGGCCGAAAATGTTCGGTTGGCAGTTAAGTGAATTCTGGGGCAAAGCATGCTTCTGGTTCTGGTTCTTCGGTTTCTACTTCGCGTTCATGCCATTGTATATCCTAGGTTTCATGGGTATGACTCGTCGTTTAAACTCGTATGACAACCCAGACTGGGATCCATATGTTGGTATCGCATTATTCGGTGCTGTATTAATCGCAATTGGTATTGCTTGTTTCATCATGCAAATCATTGTTGGATTCTTACAACGCGAACAAACTCGTGACGTTACAGGCGATCCATGGGATGCACGTACGCTTGAATGGGCGACTTCATCTCCAGCTCCATTCTATAACTTTGCAGTACTGCCTCAAGCGAACGGTATCGACCGCTTCTGGACTGACAAAGAAAATGGTGTAGCTTACGCACGTCCTGCTAAATATGAAGATGTTCATATGCCAACTAACCGTGCTGCGGGTGTACTTATTGCACTGATCATCACTGTTATGGGCTTTGCACTTATCTGGCACATTTGGTGGTTAGCGATTGTTTCTTTCGTTTCTGCAATCATCGGCTTTATCTGGAGCTCATTCACGAAGAAAGTGGATTACTATGTTCCAGCGGCTGAAGTAGAACGTATTGAAAACGAACGTTATGCGTTACTCGAAAAACACTTGAAGAAGGACTAAGGATATGGCTGAAGTACTTCATCACGAAAACCACGAGCATGATGAACATCATCACGATGATACAGACATCACGGTCTTTGGTTTTTGGACTTACTTGATGAGTGACTTGATTTTATTCGGTACACTCTTCATCGCGTTCGCTGTATTAAGCAGTCATATTCCACCTGGCACTCCAAGTGCAAAGGATCTTTTTGCAGATTCTTTAGGTTTCGTTTTAACTGAAACTTTCGCACTTTTGATTTCATCAGTGACATTTGGTTTTGCGGTACTTGCTTCTTACAAGAAAAATGTTGGTCAAGTTCTAGCTTGGTTAGCAGTTACATTTGTATTCGGTGCAATCTTCATCGGCATGGAACTTTATGAATTTAATCATTTAGTTCATGCTGGTCATGGACCAAGCGTGAGTGCGTTCTTATCTGCGTTCTTTACTTTAGTTGGTACCCACGGTATTCACGTAACTTCTGGTTTGGTATGGATGATCGTGTTGATGATTCAAATCAAAAAATATGGTTTGACTACAATCAATACTCGTCGTCTTGCTTGCCTAAGCTTGTTCTGGCACTTCCTTGACATCGTATGGATCTGCGTATTCAGCGTAGTGTACTTAATGGGAGTATTATAATGAGTCATGATCATAATGCTGCTGGTGCATCACACGGTAACGTAAAGCAATATACAATCGGGTTTGTACTTTCTGTTTTATTGACTGTAGTTCCATTCTACATGGCAATGAATACTGATAGCTTCAGCCGTGGTGCAATTATTGCTGTTATCGGTATTACAGCTGTTGCTCAGGTACTTGTACAATTAGTTTACTTCTTGCACATGAACTCATCTTCTGAGCAACGTTGGAACGTGATTGCATTTATCTATACAATTCTAACTATTGCTGTTCTTTTAGTTGGTTCTGTATGGATCATGAACTACTTACATTCAAACATGATGATCTAAACTGATTGTCATGTTTAAAAAGTACTTATTCCTGACTAAGCCAGGAATTCTCTTTGGTAACTTTGTTACCACTTTGGGTGGCTACTTTGTAGCTACCCAAGGTTCAGTAGATTTCCTTCTCCTGCTTCTTACCCTCATTGGCACTACCCTCGTAGTTGCATCTGGATGTGTGGTTAATAACGTTATTGATCAAGACATCGACCAAAAAATGCAGCGCACTCAAAATCGTGCGTTAGTTAAGAAAACCATTTCTGTTCAAATTGCATTAGCTTTTGCTTTGCTGTTAGGCATACTCGGTTTTGGTATTTTATGGTTTTGGGTAAATGCGTACGCTTTTTTATTCGCAGTTATTGGTTTTGTCGTATATGTTGGTTTTTACAGCTTATGGACAAAACGAACAACGATCCACCAAACTGTGGTCGGTAGTATTTCTGGTGCAGCCCCCCCTGTCATTGGATATACAGCGGTCGCGAATCAATTCGATTTAGGTGCGCTACTCATTTTCTTGGGTTATGCATTTTGGCAAATGCCTCACTCATGGGGAATTGCAATTTATCGTTTTGATGATTACAAAAATGCGGGTATTCCGATTCTTCCTGTTGCGCGCTCGATTGTTCGCACCAAGATCGAATCGCTGATTTACATTGTGCTATTTGCAATCTCAATGAACGCTTTATTTGTATTTGGCTATGCAAATTGGCTTTATTGTATAATTCTCAATGTATTGACTGTTTATTGGCTATATTTAAATATCATTGGATTTAAAGCTGAAAATGATCAATTATGGGCAAAGAAATATTTTTTATTCTCTGTTCTCCTAATTACGATTATTAGTATTTGCTTTAGTTTTACTGCTACTGCACCAATAAACAATCTTGTCATTTTTTAAAAGATAGAGAAGCCTCTATCTTTTTTTATCTTCGGTTTCAGCAGTCTATAAATATCTATACTCAACACTACGTTCAAATACTTTCTAAAAGCAAGTTAATTTTCAAAATTTAATAGTCCAATTTATTTTCTTCGTCGTTATATTTTCCTTTATTTTTCTTGTAATCTCCTGCCGACATCCTTACAATACAGCTTCGCATTTTTTTGCGACACATTAAGTTTTTTTGAAACCAATAAAATTTATTTGTGACTCCTTGCTTCTAACAAATGCGTTAGGGGCTGCATAAAACCGTAAGGAGCTGACAATGCGTCACTACGAAATCGTAATTCTGGTACATCCAGACCAAAGCGATCAAGTGGTAGGTATGGTAGAACGCTATATCTCTCACATTAAAGATGCTGAAGGTCAAATTCACCGTCTTGAAGATTGGGGCCGTCGCCAATTGGCTTACCCAATTAACAAAATTCACAAAGCGCACTACATTTTAATGAACGTTGAATGTAACCAAACTACGCTTAATGAATTGGAAGAATTATTCCGTTACAACGATGCTATTCTTCGTAACGTTATTATTCGTCGTGAAAACGCAATCACTGAAGAGTCTTTATTGGCTAAGAGTGCTGAAGAAAAACGTGCGCGTAAAGCTCAACGTGAAGAAGCACAACAAGCTCAAGACTCTGCTGAAGCATAAGGAGAACATCAATGGCACGTTTCTACCGTCGTCGTAAGTTCTGCCGCTTTACAGCTGAGAACGTTACATATATCGACTATAAAGATATCGATACTTTAAAACAGTACATCACTGAAAACGGCAAGATTGTTCCTAGCCGTATTACAGGTACTAAAGCTCGTTACCAACGTCAATTAGCTCTTGCTATCAAACAAGCTCGCTACTTAGCGTTGATTCCTTACACTGACAATCATAAGTGAGGTTGAGCTGTGGATATTATCTTATTACAACGCATTAAGAACCTTGGTAAATTAGGTGATAAAGTTTCAGTTAAAGCTGGTTACGGCCGCAACTACTTAATCCCTCAAGGTAAAGCAGTTGCTGCTACTGAAGCTAACACTGCTGCATTCGAAGCTCGTCGTGCTGAACTTGAGAAGCAAGAAGCTGAAGTATTAGCTGCTGCTCAAGCACGTGCTGACCAATTGAACGAAGTAAATATCGTAATCACTGCGAAAGCTGGTGACGAAGGTAAACTATTTGGTTCTATCGGTACTCGTGACATCGCTGACGCGTTGACAAATGCTGGTCTTGAAGTTGACCGTGCTGAAGTTCGTTTACCGAACGGTGCACTTCGTCACACTGGCGAATTCAACATCGCAATCCAATTGCACCATGATGTTGTTGCTGAAGTTCTCGTTACAATCGTATCTGAGTAATTTTATGCAAAGAAAAAGAGCATGCATCTGCATGCTCTTTTTTTATCCCTAATAATTATAAAATTTGATTTAGCAAGCTGAAATTTGGACTTAGTTTTTCATTTGTTATCGATATTATTTGTTGCACTGTCTTGCTTATGCATTTTGCATTAAGATAAGTCTCCCCCTTTTCATTTTCGTAATTATTGTAAATCAAGGTTTTATATGTCTCAGGCGACTGCCAAAAAAAATACGAATAACACTGAGTTAGATTTGCTAAAGAGTGAATCTTCAGCACTCAAAGAGTTTCGTACGCCTCCGCACAATCTTGCTATTGAACAGGCTGTTCTTGCCGCACTCATGACAGTAGCTGAGTCATTCGAACAAGTCAGCGATATATTAACCGAGAATGATTTTTACGCGACACGACATAAATATATTTTTAGAGCGATTGAAAAACTTTCTAAAGAAAGTTCACCTTATGATGCCGTATTGGTCAATGATTGGTTAATCAAACAGAACCTGCTTGATGCGATTGGTGGTGAAGAATATTTAATGCAATTGATGGCGGATTCTCCATCAAGCTTTTATAACCTTGAAACTTATGCCAATAAAATACGTGAATTTGCAACTTTGAGAAATATGATCAAAGTTGGTAATGAAATTCTACAAAATGCGTATGACACGAAAGGTCGAGAAGTCAGTGAAATTTTAGATTTAGCTGAGACCAGTATCTTTTCTTTGGCTGAACAACACAATAACAATGCTAAAGCTCAAGGACCAAAAGCAATTAATACCGTTGTCGCAGATGTATTCGATAAACTCAACGAATTATCACAACTTGATGGGAATATTACAGGTCTTACCACAGGATTTGTGGAGCTTGATAATAAAACATCAGGTATGCAAGCTGGAGATATGATCGTCGTTGCTGCCCGTCCATCAATGGGTAAAACAACTTTCGCAATGAATTTAGTCGAAAGTGTGCTATTTAATTGCAACCTTCCTGCTCTCGTATTCTCCATGGAGATGCCTGCTGACTCTATTGCCATGCGTTTAATTTCCTCGTTTGGTAAAGTGCATCAAGGACATTTACGATCTGGCAAATTAGATGGCGAAGAATGGAACAAGGTCACGGGAACTATTCTTCAACTGCAAGAGAAGCATCTCTATATTGATGATTCTTCTGCCCTCCCACCGACTGAAATGCGCGCACGTGCAAGACGTATCGCCAAACAACACGGTGGTAAGCTGGGTTGCATCATGGTCGATTACCTGCAGTTAATGAAAGTACCAGGTATGGGTGATAACCGTGTGGGTGAAATTGGTGAAATTTCTCGAAGCTTGAAAGCCTTGGCGAAAGAGATGCATTGCCCTGTGATTGCACTTTCGCAGCTTAACCGTTCACTCGAAAACCGTCCAAATAAACGTCCTGTGATGTCAGACTTACGTGAATCTGGAGCAATTGAGCAGGATGCCGATTTGATCATGTTCATTTATCGTGATGAGGTATATAACAAAGAGTCGAAAGAAGCAGGAACTGCCGAAATCATTATCGGTAAACAACGTAATGGTCCAATTGGTACTGTTCGACTCGCTTTTGAAGGCCAATATACGCGTTTCAGTAACCTATCACCTGAATATTATGCGCAAAACCAAGAAGAAGAGTAATTTTGCTTTGATCAATTCGTAGTTGAGAACGCACGAATTGATCTGACCACAATTATCTTTTTTCAGTTTAAAAGATTTAACCTTTCCACATGCCTCTAGGAGTAAATTAGAGTGCGCCAAGCAACGGTTTGTATTGACACACACGCATTGCAATACAATTTAAATCGCGTGAAACAACTTGCACCAAACTCTAAAGTTGTAAGTATGGTGAAGGCAAATGCTTATGGTCATGGCATTTCAGACTGTTTAGCCGCATTGAGCCAGTCTGATGCTTTTGGCGTTGCATGTTTAGAAGAAGCACTTGAAATACGTGAATTAGGTTTTAAACAATCTATCACATTAATTGAAGGTGTTTTTTCTGAAGATGAAATGCAAATTGCGATTGACCAACATATTGAAGTAATCGTTCATCATCATCAACAACTGCAGTGGTTGTTGCAAGTTAAAGATGCTTATATCGCCCGAAATCTAAAAGTATGGGTTAAACTAAATAGCGGAATGAACCGCTTAGGCTTCAAAATTGATGTAATCAAATCGATTATTCATCAATTAAAAAATGAAGGTTTTACCTGTGTACTTGCAATGCATTTTGCTAATGCAGATGTTGATCACCCTTTAAATGAACAACAAATATCTCAATTTCTTGAAGTAAAACAAGATTGTGCACCAATTATAGCTTCGTGTTGTAATTCAGCAGCAATTTATAAATACCCTGAATTGCATTTTGACTATGTTCGTCCTGGTATTATGCTGTACGGCGCAACGCCATTTGCAGATCGTGACGTCCACGCTCTAGATTTAAAACCTGTCATGACATTCAGTGCTGAGATTATTGCACTTAACACCATTCAATCAGGTGAAGCTGTAGGTTATGGCTCAACCTTTGTTGCACAGCGACCTATGCAATTAGCAATTGTCTCGATCGGATATGGTGATGGGTATCCAAGAGCTTTTATTCGTGATAATACGGTTTCACTAGATGGTCAATTGACCCCAGTGATCGGTCGAGTTGCCATGGATATGATTGCCATAGATGTTACTAATCTCAACGCAAAAATTGGTGATCTAGTAGAATTATGGGGTAAACATCGTTTAGTGGATGATGTTGCTGAAGCGAATGGTACGATTGGTTATGAGTTGTTATGTCGATTAAGCCAACGTCCGAAGCGTCTCAAAATGTAATGAGCGAATTAAATCAACGTAATGCTAAACAGCATTACGTTGTAGTTCATTAAAATCCGTATCCTGAGCGCGTGTCAAAAATCGAATTAAATAATCAGCTTGATCTTGTGTAAACTGTGTAGGCGTAAATTGACTAAATCCCATATCTATTAAAGCCTGCTTCACTGGACTTTGTCGTCCGACAAACTTCATAGACCATTCTTGAAATTGTTTTTTTTCAATATTTTTTCGCTGAAATAGGCGAATTTGATGATGGCGTTTATCCTTATGAAGCTTTTGCAACAATATATCTAGTGTGGCTTCATCACCCTCTAGACATTGAAAATAGTGCCCATCTGCATAATAAAGTGCTCCAGAAATTTGATGCTCAAAATTGAAATGACGGGCTTCAGTCAAGATTTCACGAACATCAATCAATAACCGACTTGCATCTGCAGTTGACACACTCGCATAACTGAACTGTTGCATTGCTTCCCCTAATTTTTATAGTAATGATTTAATATTCAATGCAACTCAATTTAATCTAAACTTAATCATAAAGCAAAATTATTGCCAATAGTCTTCTGTTGGACGTGGCAAACCGTTTAATCCTTGACGCAAAGTATCTGACCAAAGTTTACTAATAGATGAGAAATATGGATCATCATCATGAATACGTTTAGACAATGGAATCGCAAAACTATCTTTTTTATAAATACATACATCTAGTGGTAAGCCCACAGAAACATTAGATCTAAGGGTTGAATCAAATGAAATTAAACCGCATCTTAATGCTTCATCTAACTCAGTATTGTAATTTAATGCACGATCTAAAATTGGTTTACCGTATTTACTTTCCCCAATCTGAAAAAAGGGCGTATCTGACGTCGCATTGATAAAATTACCCTGAGGATAAATATTATATAACTGAATATCCTCCCCTTGAATTTGACCAGAAAGTAAAATCGTACAGTGATAATTACTTTGCTCTAGTTGATCAGTAGTCACATCCATAATGACAAGCTTTAAAGTATGACCAACCAATTCAGCCATCTCGAACATGCTATTCACACTATACAAATTAGGTTCGTGTTTTAAATCTAGCTGATTCTGCAAATGTCCTATAACGGCTTGTGTCGTCGCCAAATTACCCGCAGTTTGTATACTGATAAAACGCTCACCCTCAACACCGAAAAGATAGAGTTTACGAAATACAGAGATATGATCTACACCTGCATTTGTTCGCGTGTCACTGATACAAATTAAGCCATCACGTAAACGCATAGCACAACAATAGGTCATTGAAATCTCTCTTCTAAATTTTGTTCTAACACGGTAATACCTGAACGATAGTCGTCATACTCTCCACGCCACCAGCTTCTCGCACACCTCTGATAGGTGCAACGTCCCAATAATCACGCCCTAATGCAATATAAATGTGTGAACTTGGCGTATAGAGCTGATTGCTAACATCAAATGTATACCAAACTCCATCTATATAAGCTTCAGCCCAAGCATGGCTCGCCAAATGACTCATTTCTGGAACGTAAAGATATCCAGAAACATAACGCGCAGGAATATTTAACTCTCTACACATACCTACAAATACATGAGTATGATCCTGACATACCCCTTGTTGATGATGGAATGCATCTATTGCCGTAGTATTCACTTGAGTAGAATCTGAAATATATGGCATATGCTCAAGCAATGCAGAACTTAAATGTTTTAATTCATCACGAGTCTTTTTACTTACATGTTGAGCTGCAAAAGCTTTCATTTCAGCATCACATTGAGTCGCTGGGGTAATTTGTAGAAAAATACCGACTGGCACTTCTGACTCAATAGCTTGTTCTGAAACTGTATCGATTTCCATAATGCCCTGCGCCATAATACTTAAATTCTGATATGCATAGCGTTGAGTCGAAGTGATCCAAATATTATTAAAGGCATCTTTTGCTTCGACCTTATAACCAGGAATACTCACTGACCAAGCATCTACTTTTTGGTGAGCATTACTTTGAGGACACATTCGTATATATTGGATACTATTTTTTGCTGTTTCCGTATATTGATAATGGGTTTGATGATTAATCATCAATTTCATGCATCCACCTCAAATAAACATTGCACCTGATCATTCAATTGGTAAAAGCTATTAGCATTTGGATGCGCTAAAAGATGTTGCCAAGCCTCATCTAAACTGTCCCATCCTTTAGACTTCAACAGTTCAATCACAACACTTAAAGAATTGATTGTAGAATTAACATCCTGATTCAATCTTATTTCACGATCAAGATTTTCGAAATATTGTCCTAGACTAAAAAACAGAAAAATGTCTTCATTTTCAGCTTCTAGAATATCGCTACACTCATCAACAACAGTACAAATTAATCCTGCATTTTGTGTCGCTGTATCCACCATCTGTTTTAATTCTGAATAAGCCTGAACTGACAATACACCACGTAAATCTTGAATATTATTTTTCACACATTCAAATTGTTGCAAAAAAGAAGCTGGCTGATCATTACTCAGAATCAGCTCATTGAGCGAACACGCATTAAAAGCAGGTAAGCAAAAAGCATGTGCGTACTGTAATGCTTGAGCATCATCTTGAAATGGAAACTGACCACATAAATGTTGAATACGAGATAAATAACGGCCAACCCAGTAAATATTTTGTGCATTGCTGTTTAATATAATCATGACAAGCTCCTGGTTGTATATTTATGAATGTAGCAGATCTATAACCCACGTATCTTTAATGCCACCACCCTGTGATGAATTTACAACTAATGACCCTTCTTGCATCGCAACTCGGGTTAAACCTCCCGGCACGATTTCTGTTCGATATGGTGAACTTAAAATAAACGGTCTTAAATCAATGTGACGTTCAGCGATGCCAAATTCAGTTAAAGTGGGAGCGACTGAAAGCGCTAAAGTTGGTTGTGCAATGTAAGTATGCGGCTGTGCAATTAACTTTAATCTAAATTGTTCAATTTCTTGTTCGGTCGCTTTAGGACCAATTAACATGCCATAACCACCTGAACCTTGTGCCTCTTTAACCACTAATTTTTCTAAATTACAAAGTACATAATCGAGTTCATCACGCTCACGACATTGATAAGTCGGTACGTTATTTAAAATTGGCTTCTGGTTTAGATAGTAATCAATCATTTTATCGACATAAGGATAGATTGATTTGTCATCTGCCACCCCTGTGCCAGGCGCATTCGCAATCACGACATTGTGTTGTAAATATGCAGACATTAGGCCAGGTACACCTAATGTACTGTCTGGCATAAAACACAATGGATCAAGAAATCCATCATCTAGGCGTCGGTAAATGACATCGACTTGTTTTTTACCCCAAACGTTTTTGGCATAGACCTTAGCATTTTCAACGAATAAATCCTGACCTGTAACTAGAGGAACATCCATCTCACGTGCGAGGAAACAATGCTCATAATATGCACTGTTATATCGACCGGGTGTAAGCACCACGATAAATGGGTTATCTACTTCAGCATTTTCCTCGAGTATTTGTCTTAAAAGTTGTGGATATTGCTCTACACCTTGTAAATTTGATGACTTACAAAGTTCGGGCATCATTTTTTCACTAATTTTTCGACTTTCCAACATATAAGACACGCCTGATGGTGTTCTTAAATTGTCTTCTAGTACGAAGAAGTCACCTTGCTGATCACGAATAATATCGATTCCGCTAATTTGACTATAAACTTTACCTTTCAATGAATGTTTATACATCAATGGTTGGTATGCTTCATGAGTGAGCACTTGTAGCTCAGGCACTAAACCATCTTTTAAAATCGCCTGATTATGGTAAATATCATCTAAAAAAAAGTTTAATGCTTGCACTCTTTGCGCACAGCCTTGCTCTATTTTGTGCCATTGTTGTTTGGCAATTACACGTGGAATTAAGTCATATGGAATAATGCGATCTGTACCCTCAGCATCACCATAGACTGTAAATGTAATGCCCTGATTGAGGAAATGTTCCTTCGCTTGATGATTTAAAGATTTCAGCTCATCCAAGCTTCTTTCACATAACCAATTTTCGATTTTGCTAGATGCCTCTAATCCAATGGTTTTGTCATCTAAAAGTTCATTATAAAATTCAGATTTAAGTTGATCGAACAAATACGCAGTACTGTTTTGTTTAACTTCGATGTGCTTAGATTTTTCAAAAGCTTCAACGGTATGATCAGCCTCAAAATTTGCCAGAATTGAAGTGGTATCTTTTTCCTCTTTTAGCATACATACCTCTTAATTGTTATCAATTGTAAACAAAATTAAGCAATTTCAATGCCAAAAATTTACCTATTCATCTATTAATGCCCCATTTTTGAAGCATTCACAACGAAAAATGACCTAAAGATGTATCGAAATATAGTCAACTGCTTCGCTCTTCATGCTTGCTTATCTCTTTAAGATTTTTTATTGTGTGTTTGAAAAATATTTTCTCTTTATTCATTAGTTGATTATGTCCTCTCAAGAAAAAGAAACATCGAATAGCTTATATCGACAGTGGCAAATTCTTTCACGCTTGACCACTGGTAAATGGATGGGTACACGAGAGTTGCAAGAGACCCTGCAAAGAGAAGGCATTGAAATCAGTTTAAGAACCATTCAACGTGATTTAAATCAAATTTCTCAAAGATTTCCTATTGAGAGTAATAAAACTGTACCACAAGGTTGGCGTTGGCGATCAGATGCCCCTATTCAAAGCTTGCCGCATATGACCAGCTCTCAAGCGGTCACCTTTATGATGGTTGAAGAGCATTTAAAGCATTTGCTTCCTCCAAGTTTAATTGAAGAAATGAACCCTTGGTTCGAGCTTGCAAAACGCAGCTTATCTACACAAAACAATGTACGTCAGTGGATTAACCGTGTTCGTATTGTCCCAGCAAGCCAACCCTTGATCCCTCCTGTTGTAGAGAAACATGCGCAGCAAGCCATTTACGAAGGTCTATTACAAGATAAACAGATTGAATGTATATATCGTGCGCGTGGACCTGAAAGTGAAGAACGTGGTTATACCTTAAACCCGCTTGCACTGGTTCAAAAGGGCTCAATCATTTATTTGATTTGTACTCGACATGACAAATCAGAAGTTCAAACTTTTGCTTTACATCGTTTTAAATCTGCAAAAGTTCTAGAACAACGCGCCTTACACCCTGTTGACTTTGATATTGATGCTTACATTGAATCTGGTGCGCTCGGCTTTAGAGTTGATTTCAATAAACCCACTGAGCTCGTTCAACTCGAACTCTTTATGAATAAAGCTGATGCACTTTACTTTTCCGAAAGCCAACTCAGTAAAGATCAATCCATCACACAAGTATCCGATGATCTCTTTAAAGTGGTGGCTAATGTGCCCTTTACTTCACAATTGGTTTGGTGGCTCAGAAGCTTCGGCAAAAAAATCATTCGTATTGAACCACTCGATGTATTTAATGCCGTTCATGAAATTGAAAATTAAAAAAAGAGCCAAATTGGCTCTGAAGATTTTTTATTATCATATTTTCAGTATTGCGCTGATTTCTTATTTTGTTGAGTTTAAATACGCGAACTAAACTCCCCTTTAGCCCACGTACACTTTTCAATGTCGTTGGATTATGATTTACATCGTGCAGCATGCAATTTCATAACCATTATAACGAATACGCTTCATCGTCATGGCCTTTCCTCTTTATTGTGAACGTAGAATCAATATAACGATATCAACATCGATTGAGAAATAATCAATATTTCTTTATTAATCTATATTCTTGTTAAACGAAAATAACAAAATCTTTATCTAATTTATGAATAAATAGTTCTATGAGGATTAAAAAAACCCGCATCAAGCGGGTTTTTTAGGAAAGTAAAAGGTTTAAGCAGACTTTTTAGTTTGTGCATTCTTACGAATCGTAATCATCACCAATTGAACAGCAGCAGGTGTTACGCCCGGAATACGACTTGCTTGAGCAAGAGTTTCAGGACGAACCTCTTTGAGTTTCAAGGTAATTTCACGAGATAAACCAGATACCACGTCATAATCAAAATCAGCTGGAATCTTGGTTTCTTCAAGACGCTTCATTTGTGCAACATCCTGATGCTGACGGTTGATATAACCTTCGTATTTCACCGCAATCTCAATTTGGTCACCCACTTGAGCAGAAACATCAGAACCAGTAAGTTCCGCAATTTGAGCAAAAGTAATGTTTGGACGTTTCAACAAATCAATCGCTGAACATTCTTTTGAAAGATCCGCGCCTGTCATTTCAACGAATTTTTTACCCATTGGATTGTTTGGTGCAGCCCAAAGATGTTGCAAACGACCTGTTTCACGCTCAACCGCTTCCATTTTTTCACAATAAGCCGCCCAACGCTCGTCATCCACAAGACCCATTTCACGACCGATTGGCGTCAAACGCTGGTCTGCGTTATCTTCACGAAGCATCAAACGGTATTCCGCACGCGAGGTAAACATACGGTACGGTTCTTTCGTACCTAAAGTGATTAAGTCATCAACCAATACACCCATGTACGCTTCATCACGCTTCGGTGTCCATTGCTCTTGATCCCACGCACGGCGTGCAGCGTTCAGGCCTGCAAGTAAACCCTGTGCACCTGCTTCTTCATAACCAGTCGTACCGTTGATTTGACCTGCAAAATACAAGTTATTAATCGCTTTAGTTTCTAAAGTAAATTTCAACGCTTGTGGGTTGAAATAATCATATTCAATCGCATAACCCGGACGAAGAATGTGCGCATTTTCCATACCACGGATTGAGCGTACTAATTCAAACTGGACATCAAACGGTAAAGATGTAGAAATACCATTTGGATAAAGTTCATGTGTATCTAGGCCTTCAGGCTCTAAGAATACTTGGTGAGAATCTTTATCGGCAAATTTATGAATTTTATCTTCGATTGACGGACAGTAACGTGGACCTACACCTTCAATCACACCAGTATACATCGGTGAACGGTCTAGGCCGCCACGGATAATCTCATGTGTTTTTTCATTGGTATGCGTGATGTAGCAGTTGACTTGCTCTGGGTGCATAGATGCATCACCCATAAATGACATCGTTGGTGATGGGAAATCACCCGGCTGTGGTGTCATCACAGAGAAATCTACAGAACGTGCATCAATACGTGGTGGCGTACCTGTTTTTAAACGACCTACTGGCAATTGAAGCTCACGTAAACGGTGCGCTAAAGATATTGAAGGTGGATCACCTGCGCGACCACCGCTTGATTTCTCAAGACCAACATGAATCACGCCCCCCAAGAATGTACCAGCGGTTAACACGACTGTTTTCGCATCAAAGCGAATCCCCATTTGGGTGACTACACCTTTAACGGTATCGCCGTCAACAATGAGGTCATCTGCTGCTTGTTGGAAAATATCAAGATTGGCTTGGTTTTCTAATGTTTCGCGGATAGCCGCTTTATAACGTACACGGTCAGCCTGCGCACGCGTTGCACGAACTGCAGCACCTTTACGTGAGTTCAGAATACGAAACTGAATACCACCCTTGTCTGCTGCGAGTGCCATCGCACCACCTAAGGCATCAATTTCGCGAACAAGGTGTGATTTACCAATACCACCAATCGCTGGGTTACAGCTCATCTGCCCTAAAGTCTCAATATTATGAGTTAAGAGTAAAGTCTGTCGACCCATACGTGCCGCAGCAAGCGCTGCTTCTGTACCAGCGTGTCCGCCACCGATAACAATGACATCGTAAACTTTAGGATAATGCATAGTGGTATATGAGGAGATAAAAATAATGACAGAAAATTATAGCAAATTTTGTTTGCCTTGAGACAATCGAGAACAATTTAATTCTAATTTTTTTGAAGTCCAATAATATAAACTATTTTGATATAAAAATTTATAAATTTTGCAGATTTAAGTGATTTTTTAACAATTTAGAAAATTTATTTACAGCATTGCCCTTCCATTGATTTGACTATTTTTTCAACATATTCCTGTCATATTTTTTAACAAGAGTATACGAACATGAAAGTCCAGTTATTTACGATGTCAATGTTATGTTGTTTGGGTGTAAGCGTAAGTAGTATGAGTATTGCGAATGACAAAGTTGATAATGCTTATAATGCCAAACAATTCCAAAGCGTATGTAAGGGTAAAAGCGAAGGTGATGCTGTCAGTTTCCCGTATAAAGGAATCATTTGGAATGGTACTTGCCAAACTCAATTTTTCCCTACCCAAAGTAAAGATTTGAAAGGAAATGAAGAGCAGCTTAATTCAGCTTGTAAGTCTGATGCAGCGAGTGTTTCCGTGAATATTGAAGGTCAAGAATATAAAGGCAAATGTGCACTCGGATATGCGCCACCGATGCCAAAAGCGTCTTAATCCAATTTTTTAAATTCGACCATTTATGCAACCAATTGAAAAATTGGTTGCTTTTATTTATTGATAACGATAAAACAAAATTAAAAATAACGATCTATTTACAAATAACACAACAAAATTCAGGATGAATTTATGGACACAGGGATCCTTACGATTTTTTTACCTTTAGCACTTGCAATTGTGATGGCGGGTTTAGGACTTGAACTCACTGTTCAAGATTTTCTACGCGTTCGTAAACACCCTAAAGCAGTGCTCATCGCATTATTTTCCCAACTCGTCATTTTGGTTGGCGTTGCATTTATTATATGTAAAATACTCAATCTTTCGCCTTACTTGGCTGTCGGCTTAGTGTTGCTTGCTGCCTCACCAGGGGGTGCGACAGCCAATCTATTTAGCTATTTATACAAAGGTGATGTTGCCCTCAACATCACCTTGACTGCGATTAATGCCATTATTGCTGCAGTGACCTTGCCGCTTATCGTGAATTTTGCAATCACACATTTCATTCAGGATTCAACTCAAATTGGTCTACAATTTAGTAAAATTTTACAAGTGTTCGCCATTATTCTTATTCCAGTTGCCCTCGGTATGTTTGTGCGCTACAAATTTCCAAATGTTGCAACTAAACTAGAAAAACCAGTGCGTATTTTTGCCGTTGTATTCTTAGTGTTAATTATTGTCGGTGCAGTACTTTCTGAACGTGCCAACATTATGAATTATCTTGCTCAAATTGGTTTGGCAACAGCGTTATTTTGTATCGCAAGTCTTAGCGTTGGTTATTTTCTACCACGCTTCTTTGGTGTACCGAGTTTTCAAGCAAGAGCGTGTGCTTTTGAAATTGGTATCCATAACAGTACTTTGGCCATGGCGATTGCAATCACGATAATGAATAGCAGCGAAATTGCGATGCCAGCAGCCGTTTATTCAATCTTTATGTATATCTTCGCTGCTATTTTCGGCATGTTGCTGAATCGTTTTGCACCATTAGACCATCCGGCTGAGTTAACTCGAAACCACTCACAAATTAACTGATATTAATTGAGTTAACCAACTCATCTTAAAGGCACTGTAATCGTGCCTTTATTTATGCTTCAGGTTTTATCTGCATTCTTAAAGCGAATACAGTACAATGCTAACTCTCGTATTGCATATTTAGGTTTTTTTACTGTGAAGTGGTTACAAATCCATATTACTGTCGATCAAGCACAAGTTGATTTTACTGAAACATTATTATTATCTCTTGGTGCAGTCAGTGTGACGCTAGATGATGCAGAAGATCAAGCGTTATTAGAACCACTTCCAGGTGAGACTCCGCTTTGGAACAAAGTCATCGTAACGGGTATTTACGCTCAAGAAGAGGATGAAGAAATCGATGTCGTCGCACTAGAAACTTTCATTAAAGACCAGATGCCTGAAGCGCCTTTACGTTATGAGTTTATCGAAGATCAAGAGTGGGAACGCACTTGGATGGATGCATATGAGCCAATTCAAATTGGTGAAAAATATTGGATCGTGCCTGAGTGGATGGAAGCACCTGAAGCGGATGCGGTCAATATTAAATTAGATCCAGGCCTAGCTTTTGGTACAGGTAATCATGCTTCAACATTCCTCTGCCTACAATGGTTAGGTAAAACCGATGTGAAAGACAAAATCGTCATCGATTACGGCTGTGGTTCTGGCATTCTAGGTGTTGCTGCCCTACTGCTTGGTGCAAAAAAAGTATATGCAACAGATATTGATCCTCAAGCTGTACTCGCTACACAACAAAATGCTGAATTAAATGGCGTTCTCGAAAATTTATATGTCGGCTTACCTGAAGAATTTAATCAAGCACTCGGTGAGCAAAAGGCAGATGTATTTGTCGCAAATATTCTTGCTGGCCCACTGATGGCACTTGCTGAGGAGTTTTCAACACTCATTCAACCTGAGGGTGAATTCGCACTAGCCGGTATTATTGAAGAGCAAGTTGATGATGTTTCTCGTGTTTATGCTGAATTTTTTGATATATTAGACAAAGAAAAGCGTGATGAAAATTGGTACCGTCTTTCTGGGAAACGCCATAAATAAGTAGAGCTTAATTTAAGATATGAGTGATAAACAAACCCGCTGCCCAAATTGCTCCACAATTTACAAGGTATCAGTCACCCAGTTAACTGTTGCCGAGGGTATGGTTTGTTGTCCTAAATGTTCTGCTGAGTTTAATGCGCTTCTACATCTATTCAATCCTCAACCGAAAGTGGTTGAGCCTTTAATCAAAGAAGTCCAAGAAAGTACCGCACCATCTGAAGATGTGATCGAACCCAAACAAGAACAACACCTATTGGATATTTTCGATCGTAAAGTTGCAAATTCAAATATTACCTTGCGTACGTATTTAAATAACTTAAATACGTTCAATCATGATCCGATTACCAATTACCCTTCTTTAAATCTTTCATCATCAATCCATGCCAATAGCCAATCGAAACCAAGAACTAAGCTTTATATTGCGACATGGGCGATCGTAAATACAATTTTAGCGTTATTACTGGTTTTTCAATTTTTATGGTTTAACCCTAATGTATTGCAACGCTCACCTGCGCTGAATCAGGCATTTATATCAGCATGTAACTTATTTAATTGTGACACGCTCGATGAACGCTATACCTATATAAAAGTACAAGACTTCAATATTGAGTCAACGTCAGCGATATCTACTGTTTTTTCAGGTCACTTGGTGAACCAATATAGCAAAGGGCTAAAACTGCCTCTGTTAAAAATAAGCATTTATCAACAAGGGAAGTTGATTTCATCTTCTATTAAAGCACCCAATGAATATTTAGTAGAAAGTTTGCATGGAATTACACGAATTCCTCAAGACAGTCCATTTGGTTTCAAATTTAGTATAAATTTTTCTCAATCTGAGTTTGACAATTACAAATTGGAAGTTATACGACCATAAGATCAAAAAAAACGATAAAAAAATTAAAAAAAATGTAGTTTTCTTGCTCACTTTTTCATAGACAATGGTATGATACGCGCCACGAAAGCTTTGTACCGCAAACTCCTCGCAATTTCTCAAAATAAATACAGTTCTGTTCATGTGCTTAATTTTTTTATTCAGCGCATCAGGGATGTTTTTTGTTTTATGTGGAACCGTAACAAATATTAAACTATTGTTACGCTTATTTTTCACTCAATTGCTCTAGTTGTGGCAAGCTAATTGTTCTTGTTTTAGAGTCGACCGTTTTAGGACCTAAAACGGAGCTCGTTTTTTTTATTTTGACCACAAAATCACTTTTACCCTAAGTGATTATTGATTCTCGGATTAACTCGCATGAATAGCAAATCTCCTATTTTTACTGCACAATCTGATGTCGCTCTTCGTATTCACGTAGATCGCGCAGTTCGCCATTATTTTGCACAATTGCAAGGCGAGCAACCATCTCAAGTTTATGACATGGTTTTAGCAGAAATGGAGAAACCTCTTTTATCTGTAGTGTTAGAATATACACGTGGCAACCAGACTCGCGCTGCTGAGATTCTAGGCCTTAACCGTGGTACTTTACGTAAAAAGTTGAAAGCTCACGGTTTAATGAGTGAATAAATGATAAAATGCTTGCGGCTTCCGCGGGCATTTTTTTTACCTGCTATTTAGCTTTTTTGTTTTAATTCTTGATAACTGTGACTAAATCATGACTATTAAACGCGCATTAATCTCTGTTTCTGATAAAACAGGCATTGTTGAATTTGCCCAAGACCTTGTTGCTCTAGGGGTAGAAATTTTATCTACTGGCGGTACTTATAAGTTGTTACGTGACAACAATATTGCTGTAGTCGAAGTTTCAGAGCACACTGGTTTTCCAGAGATGATGGACGGACGTGTAAAAACACTTCATCCGAAAATCCACGGTGGTATCTTGGCTCGTCGTGGTCTAGATGAAGCTGTGATGGCTGAACACAACATCGATGCGATCGATTTAGTTGTGGTAAACCTTTATCCATTTGCTGCAACTGTTGCAAAACCTAACTGCTCACTTGCTGATGCGATTGAAAATATCGACATCGGTGGTCCAACGATGGTTCGTGCTGCTGCGAAAAACCATGCGTCTGTAGGTATCGTTGTAAATGCATCTGACTATGCGACTGTAGTTGCTGAGCTTAAAGCTGAAGGCTCACTTTCTTATGCAACCCGTTTTGACTTAGCAGTTAAAGCATTTGAACATACTGCTCAGTACGACGGTATGATCGCATCTTACTTAGGCGCTCGCGTTGGTAAAGAAGAAGGTCAAGCTGATCAATTTGCACGTACATTCAATACGCAATTGAATAAAGCGCAAGATTTACGTTACGGTGAAAACCCACATCAATCTGCTGCATTCTATGTTGACCCTGCTGCAACTGAAGCCTCTGTTTCTACTGCTAAACAGTTACAAGGTAAAGAATTATCTTATAACAACATCGCAGATACTGATGCCGCACTTGAATGTGTTAAATCATTCGCTAAACCTGCTTGTGTAATTGTAAAACACGCAAACCCATGTGGCGTTGCAGTGTCTTTAGACGGTATTAAAGCTGCATATGACCTTGCATATGCAACTGATCCAGAATCAGCTTTCGGTGGCATCATTGCATTCAACCGTGAATTAGATGTTGAAACTGCACAAGCCATTGTTGACCGTCAATTTGTTGAAGTGATCATTGCACCAAGCGTTGCTGAAGGTGTATTAGAAGTTACTGGTGCGAAGAAAAACGTACGTGTACTTGTATGTGGCGAATTACCAGCAATTGACGAACGTGCTCCACAAATGGACTACAAACGTGTAAACGGTGGTTTACTCGTTCAAGATCAAGACTTAGGTATGATTACTAAAGATGATCTTAAAGTTGTGACGAAACGTGCCCCAACTGAACAAGAAATTGATGACATGATCTTTGCTTGGAAAGTTGCGAAATACGTTAAATCAAACGCGATTGTTTATGCTAAAAACCGTCAAACGATTGGTGTGGGTGCAGGTCAAATGAGCCGCGTAAACTCTGCTCGTATTGCTGCGATCAAAGCTGAACATGCAGGCTTAGTCGTTGAAGGTGCAGTAATGGCATCTGACGCATTCTTCCCATTCCGTGATGGTATTGATAACGCCGCTAAAGCAGGTATCAAATGTATTATCCAACCGGGTGGTTCAATGCGTGATGAAGAAACGATTGCTGCTGCTGACGAAGCAGGTATTGCAATGGTGTTCACTGGCATGCGTCATTTCCGTCATTAATTAATGGTTCGTGTCATGATGACTTCTCATAAGTCACCTATAACACTGATAAGAGATTTTTAATCTTGCCTAAAGTCCTCTTCTATTCATTTAGTTGAGGACTTTATGTCATTTTCGATTCATGGAGTATGAACCGATGAATATTTTAGTTTTGGGTAATGGCGGTCGTGAACATGCGTTAGCATGGAAAATCGCTCAAGATGAAAAAGTAGCTAAAGTTTTTGTTGCACCGGGTAATGCGGGCACAGCAACTGAACCAAAATGTGAAAATGTAGCACTTAACATTTTAGATAACCCTGCCATTATCGACTTTGCAAAAAATAATGCCGTGGACCTGATTGTTGTCGGTCCTGAAGCACCGCTTGTAAATGGTGTAGTCGATGCTTGTCGCGCTGCAGGTGTGAAAATTTGGGGTCCTACCCAATTTGCAGCACAATTAGAAGGCTCTAAAGCATTTGCGAAGCACTTCTTGAAACGTCACAACATCCCAACCGCTTTCTATGACGTGTTCACAGAAGTCGATACTGCTAAGGCATTTGTTGAGAAAAATGGTGCGCCGATCGTGATCAAAGCTGACGGTCTTGCTGCTGGTAAAGGCGTGATCGTTGCGATGACCAATCAAGAAGCATTCGATGCAATTGATGACATGCTTGCAGGCAACAAATTTGGTGATGCAGGTTCACGCGTTGTCATCGAAGAGTTCTTGGCAGGTGAAGAAGCATCTTTCATTTGTATGATTGATGGCGACAACATTTTACCTATGGCTACGTCACAAGATCATAAACGTATCTTTGAAGGTGACCAAGGTCCTAACACTGGTGGTATGGGTGCTTACTCTCCTGCTCCTGTTGTAACGGCTGAAGTTTTTGAAAAAACCATGAATGAAGTGATGCGTCCTACCGTTGAAGGTATGAAAAAAGACGGTCACGTTTATACAGGTTTCTTATACGCAGGTTTGATGATTGATGAACAAGGTCAACCAAAAGTGATCGAGTTTAACTGTCGTTTCGGTGATCCTGAAACTCAACCGATTATGATGCGTTTAAAATCATCTTTAGTTGAATTAGTTGAAGCTGGTATTGAAGGTAAACTTCCTACAGAAGCTGAATGGGATGAGCGTAAAACGGTTGGTATCGTACTTGCATCCAAGGGCTACCCTGAAACGTCTAGCAATGGCGATGTGATTTCTGGTTTAGATACGGAAATGGCAGATGCGAAAGTGTTCCATGCAGGTACGAAAGCCAATGAGAATGGTGACATCGTAACTGCTGGTGGTCGTGTCCTTTGCGTGACTGCACTTGGCAATACCATTGGTGAAGCACAAGCAAAAGCTTTAGAGCTTTGCCAAAAAGTAACGTTTGACGGCGTTCAATACCGTAAAGATATTGGTTACCGTGCCATTGCTCGTGAAAATGCTTAATTTAAATTAAATGTAAAAAAACCCAACTTCAGTGGGTTTTTTTATGCCAAAATGAAATCAATGGCTATTATTTAAAAATACAAAAAATGCATGATGAGGAAAAATTTCGTCTAAAACTTAAATTGATTGTAGAACTTTGTACAGCAAAAGAGATTCAAGATTGGGCTGAAGCAACCCTTCTAAAAGACGTACATAATGAATTTGCGCTTAATCTCTGCTTCATGGAATCAGCAGATAAAATAGAAAAATATTTTATCGAGATCAATCCGCACTTGTTAACAATCGATACAGAAAAAATTGCTCTGTCCGTTTTAGAAGACTATGTGCAAAAAAAGTTGCCACACAAATTAAATCATCAATATAAATATCATCTTCACAATTTAATTTTTCTTTCTGAATATCTCCATGAGCTTAATGACAAATTGAAAGTAGGTAGCTTATATAGCTATATTATTATTTACGACGAGGAAATACATTTAGTTTCTAATACGTCAGCTCAACATATATATAGAGAATTATATAAATTTCTAGTTAAATGGGTTCAAAATGCACATATAATTTAATTTCAAAGTGACTAAAAATGATTCATTCTTTAGAAAATGCTTTTCCATTACATTGTAGGAATGACATCGATACCATAAAAAATTATTTAGTTTTAGAAGATATGGATGCATGTCGTATTATTACTTTGAATCAAAGTATTTTTCACATCCCTTATCGGATTTATAATGAACCATTAACGATGGTTCAACTCGAATCATTCACACATCACCAACAACTTAAGATCTCTTTCATAAATCAAAAAAAGATCTATCCCTTGCTGACTATTTGTACCGAATAATTTTAAATATTCATGCATAATTTGCGAATGAAATACATCGACTCAAAGAAGCTCTCTGAAACACAGTTTAAGCGATATACAGGCATCTCATGGTCAACCTTTGATTTAATGGCTGAACAGCTAAAAATGCTTGTACCTGCTAAAGGTAGACCATCTAAGTTAAGTGTAGAAGATCAAATC